>JANMLD010000499.1:0-17000 GCA_031372345.1 Pirellula sp. | reverse complement strand
ACTACTGCTCGTTGCGTTGTTTTGGCAACGCCCAATCCTCGCCGACGACGCTGATTTCTATCTCAAATCCGTTAAACCCTTATTTCAATCCCGGTGTTACGCGTGTCATGGGGCTCTCAAGCAGGAAGCAAACCTGCGATTGGATACGGTTGCTTCGATGTCGGCAGGGGGCGAAAACGGCAGTGCCATTCACCCTGGGAATGCAATCAATAGTTTACTGTTGCAACGTGTAACGGCCCATGAAGAATCGATGCGGATGCCACCCGAGGGTGAGCCACTCTTGCCAACTCAAATTGAGTCGATCAAGAAATGGCTGAACGACGGTGCAAAGTATCCACCCGACGAACAAGCCGAACGAGACCCCAAGGATCATTGGGCATTCCGCGCTCCCATACGCCCGGCTTTGCCAACCATCGGGCCATCGCATGGAGCCGTAAATCCAATCGATGCCTTCCTGGCCGAACAGTATGCAATCCAAGGGCTGGTGCCTCAATCACCCGCCGAGCCAATGGTCTGGCTGCGGAGAGTGTCGCTGAACCTCATCGGCCTACCGCCAACCCAAGCTCAACTCGATGCGTTCGTCGCGAATGATTCTGAAGACTCCCGAAACCAAGTCATCGACGAACTCTTGAATAGCAGCCAATACGGAGAACGTTGGGGACGCCATTGGATGGACATTTGGCGATACAGCGATTGGTGGGGTTTGGGTGAAGAGGTTCGCAATTCGCAAAAGCACATGTGGCATTGGCGAGATTGGATTATCGAGTCGCTCAATCGGGATGCAGGCTATGACACGATGCTTCAAGACATGCTTGCGGTGGACGAACAGCACCCAAATGACATGAGCCGTCTACGCGCGTCAGGCTTTTTAGCCAGGCAGTATTTTAAGTTCAATCGAACCAGTTGGCTCGACGAAACCGTGGAACATACGGCCAAGGCAATGCTCGGGCTGACGTTCAATTGCTGCAAATGCCACGACCATAAATATGACCCAATCGCACAGGAAGATTACTATCGATTCCGCGCACTATTCGAACCGTATCAAATTCGAACTGACATGGTGCCGGGGGTCGTGGACTTTCAAAAAGATGGCATCCCGCGAGCTTTCGACTGCAAACTAGATCTACCAACCTATGTTCATATTCGCGGTGACGATCGCAATCCAAATACGTCGCAGGTGATGAAGCCCTCTGTGCCGGAACTTCTTCGGTGGGAGCCGTTCCAAATCGAACCTGTTTCCTTGCCTCGCGAAGCCTACGAGCCAGCTCTTCGAGGATATGTAGCCGACACTTATATCAGCGATTTGCAAGCCAAAGTGAGCCACGCCCAGCAAGCCATCACCCAAGCAAAGAGCCAACTAGCAGCGGCCAACTCGCCAGCCGAACCTAGCTCCAGGCCCGAGAAAACGGAAACCAGGGTGCCCGTAGAACAGGCCTCGCTTGAACTTGTCATTGCGGAGAAGTCGCTCCGAAAATGGGAGTTGGAATTAGAAGCTGTACCCCTACGCTTCGCCGCGGACCGAGCAAAAGCGAGTGGGGACTCGCCCGAAGAAATCAAGCGACTCATCGGGCTCGCGGCCCTGGGTGATCGAAACGCGGCGGTGGGCAAGGCCGACGAGGAACTGAGTCGAGCCGAGTTGGCGTTGGCCAAGTCCAAGCCTGAAACCAAGGAGGCGCTTGAAAAGAAACTTGGCACTGCCCGCACTGCATTCGAAAACGCACAGAAGCAAATAGCGGATCCGGGTGTGGTCTACGTCTCGATGCGAGCTGCCGAGAAGTCGGCCGAGTCGAATTTGGAAACCGATGAGTCAAGAAAGAAGCCTTTTCCTAGTACCAGCACAGGTCGCCGCAGCGCCTTGGCTCATTGGCTAACCGACCGCCGCAATCCGCTGACCGCTCGAGTTGCCATCAATCATATTTGGACGCGACATTTTGGAAGTCCCATTGTTCCGACAGTGTTCGACTTTGGTCGCAAGGGTACAGCACCTACAAACCAGAAGCTACTCGATTGGTTGGCTGTTGAACTAATGGATAATCAATGGAGTATGAAACACATTCATCGGATCATTGTTACCTCGGACGCTTATCGACGAACCTCTTCCAATGCTGGGGCATCCGCCAATCTAGCGATCGATCCTGAGAACCATTTCTATTGGCGAATGAATTCCACTCGCATGGAATCGCAAATGGTTCGAGATAGTTTGATTTCGCTGGCAGGTGAACTCGACCTCCAAGTCGGTGGCCCTTCGATTCCAGCAGCAGATGAGAAGTCGCGTCGACGCAGCCTTTACTTCGTCCATTCCCACAACGAGCATAACAAGATGCTCTCGGCTTTTGACGACGCAAATGTGCTGGACTGTTATCGACGCGGGGAGAGCATCGTCCCGCAACAGGCTCTAGCGTTGGAGAACAGTAGACTTGCGATGGAAATGGTGGACCGCATTGTGATTCGACTTCAAGCGATGGACCCAAAGGCCAGTGATCGTGAGTTTGGACGCCTTGCGTTCGTTGCGATTTTAGCCGACGAACCGTCCGTGGCCGAACTATCGTGGATCGAAGTCATGATGACCAAGATCCGGGAATTGGCTGCGGATGCGAATTCCGTTCAAGCAACTGACCAAGCCCGGAAAGGCTTGGTGCGTGGACTGGTTAACCACAACGATTTCATCACGATTCGATAGGGATAGGAGTTCAACATGAAATTTCAACTGCCCAATCATCGAAATGAATGCGGTTGCTCTCGACGAGCGTTTTTGACCGATTTCGGAAACGGTTTCGCCGGGTTGGCTTTGGGAGCGATGCTTGCGAGGGATGGAGTGCTGCGAGCCAGTGACGCTACCCAATGGCAACCACCCAATGGTGAACCTCATTTTCCACCGAAAGCCAATAGCGTTGTGTGGCTTTTTATGAATGGAGGCGTCTCCCAGGCAGAATCCTTTGATCCCAAGCCAGAGTTGACGAAGTATGCGGGCAAGTCCATTAGCGAGACCCCCTTTGCAGACGTTCAAAACCCCGAGAAGCTCAAGCTAGCTCGCGTTACGGTTGTTAATGATGCCAACGGCCAACAACGCAACAAGCTCTTTCCATTGCAGGTTGGTTACCGCAAATATGGACAATCTGGGATCGAGATGAGCGACTGGGTACCTCATATCGGAAGCTGTGTGGATGACCTTGCCGTCGTGCGTTCGATGTGGACAACGGATGATAATCATGGCGCGCAGACTCAATTCCACTCAGGCAGGCACATGCTCGATGGTGAGTACCCAACTCTTGGCGCTTGGGTGCACTATGGACTCGGGTCGTTGAACGATAATCTGCCTCAATTCATTTCGATGGGCAAACGCGAATACTGGAACATCAAAGATGGTCACTATTTGGGGCCAGCTCACGACGCCGTTCCTATCCGCGTGGATCCGGAAAATCCGCTCGACTTCGGTAAGCCTGCGATCAGCATGAACGCAAGGGAACAGAAGCTTGGCTTTGAGCTGGTCGATGGACTGAATCGTTTGAGAGCCAACACGTATCCAAGCGATCGAGCCATGGAAGCTCGGATCAAAGCCTATGAGTTGGCCTTTCGAATGCAAGCGTCTGTCCCGGACTCGCTCGATTTCAAATCCGAGTCGGAATCAACTTATGACATGTATGGATTGAACGAGCCAGAGACAAAAGAATTTGGAATGCAAATGTTGGCGACGCGTCGGCTGGTAGAACGCGGCGTTCGGTTTATCCAAGTACAACACGGTGCTGGGGGAGCAGGCGCATGGGACGCACACAGCGGCCTCAAGGCCAATCACGAAAAAAACTTCAAGGCCGTGGACAAGCCGATTGCCGGCCTGCTGAGGGATCTGAAGCAGCGAGGATTGCTAGAGACGACGTTGGTTGTCTTTGCGAGTGAGTTTGGTCGAACCCCTGGGACGCAAGGTTCGGATGGCCGCGACCATCATATCTATGGCTTCTCGGTTTGGATGGCAGGCGGAGGAGTCAAAGGGGGCATCGTCCACGGGGCCACGGACGAAATCGGATTCCATGCAGTTGAAAACCGGCATTATGTAACGGACATCCATGCGACAATCCTCAAGCAGTTGGGGCTGGATTCACGTAAGCTCGAGATCCCCGGTCGAAAGCGATTGGACATCGATCATGGAAAATCCATCGATGAAATCTTGATCTAAAACTTGGCAATGCCCCCGAGTTTTACTCGGGGGATGCTTACCACCACTCTAGCAGACAATCATACGGCGAGCGGCAGCATCGATTATAGGGAGGGAGAGGCTCCTGCCGAACCTTGGCGGCGCCAGCTCGGCAGGAGCCTCGCTCTCCCATTGAAATTCTTTGCAAGTAGTTTTTAGTCTGCCGCTCGCGTTACCCTCGAATCCTACCCCGAAATCACAAATGGCCCGCAATTTGCACTGCTGCTTCTTAAGTTAATTGAGCTTTGCACACGTTCGTTTGTTTTTCGAAACGTTGCAGAATGACGACAGCTGGATTCAACTTGGTAACAGTGGAAACGACAACGGAACGTGTAGATGGGGACAAAGCCATGTTGAAGCAAAATATCTCAACTTTATTTAAGTCCATCGCCACAAGCATGATTTGCGTGTTCGCGAATGTGGGTTCCTCGCAAGAACCGGTGGAAGCCCCTTCGCCGGCCGCGAACAGTTTTGGGGAAGTCGCTGCCACTGTTTTTCAAGAGCAGGAGCCACAGTTCGATGACCTGGGTGTTGAGACGCTGACACGTGGTCCGCTGCACGAGGCCTTTGCGGAACCCATCGTCTCCGATCCGGTTCCAGGTTTGATAGTCAATCGGGAACCTCCCGCCGACATCAACGAAATGGCGCCTGAGTTTCGTCCGGAAGGGCTTGATGGGGACGAAGCGATTTGGATATCGGGTTATTGGGGTTGGGATGAGCAGCGAGAGGACTTCATTTGGGTCAGCGGGGTTTATCGCATTCCGCCGGACGGACTTCAATGGGTTCCTGGCTATTGGCATCCGGTTAGCAATGGCTGGCAATGGGTACAAGGACTTTGGGTCGAAGATGTTGCCGAGACCATAATGTACTTGCCACCGCCTCCAGCCTCACTTGAGAACGGCCCCAGTAGTCCATCGCCGGGCCTTGACTATTTCTATATTCCCGGAAACTGGTCGCAAGCCTCGTCTAGCGATTACGCTTGGAATACCGGCTATTGGCATCCCTTGCAAGCGGACTTGATATGGGTTCCGGCACATACCGTTTGGACACCACGAGGCTGCATCTTCATCAACGGCTATTGGGATCGACGTTTGCCCTCGCGCGGGCTGTGCTTTGCTCCGGTCGTCATTCCCCGGGCGACCTATAGTCGTCCGGGATGGTATTGGCGTCCAAACATCGTTTTGAACGCACAGGTCGTGCTGCACAATTTGTTCGTTCAGCCTGGATACAACCACTATCTATTCGGTGATTACTATGGTTTGCCGTCGGGGAATCGTAATGTAGTCCCGGCGTACATGTATCACCAACGTCGCGGTTCTTTCGATCCTTTGATCTCCTTTTATTCTGCATACAATGCACGCCAAGGCCAAGATATGATGCGTTGGTACGGCAACCATTACGCGGATCTCACCAAAAACCCTGACAAGCGTCCACCTCAACAGTGGTCGCCGAATCACCCGCATGCGAATGACGACGCGTCCCATCCCAAGAACGATCCACCGCGTATAGCCCAGACTCTTGACCAGCTTGGCAAAATGGACGGTGGACCCCGCATTTCGCCTATTTCTGCCAACATCATGCAGGACTTGCTGAAGCACGATGGGGATCGCAAAAAACTGGCAAAAGATCGAGTTGCAATCGAGGGAAAAGCCGGCGTTCTTGGTTCAACAGCAACCGCTGGCATCGTCCCTCCAACTCTTACTTTGCCAAAGCTAGAGAACCTCAACCGCAAACCCGAGTCGTCCTCGAAGGTCGGTAAAATGCCAGAACAGCCGCGCAACTTGAATCGAGACCGTTTGAATCTCGGTGATTTGTCAAGCAAATTGCAAGGGAACTTGAATACTCGCCAGGGGTCGATTGCATCTCCTAATAACTCAAACATCCGCCGACTTGATTCGATTCCAGGCGTCGTGGATCCCAATCGTCAGTTGAAGCCAAAAACGCAAAACGACTTACTTCCACAGGCAGGTCGAATTCAATCACTCGAACAACGGGGCTTGGACGCGTTAAGGCGTACCGACCAACCTGGTCGAATGGAAACCAATGGCATACCGAATCGCCTTGACTCCAATCGTATTCCGGACAATCTAAAGCCGAAGGATGCGTTTAAAATCCAGGGTGGGAATCTCCAATCGCCGCAACTCAATCGAATTCCGCTGGCTCCCGAGTTTCGGCCACCGACCAATCGGGACTTAGGAATTCCCGGCAATTTGCAGGGTGAGATAAAAAACAAGATCCGGGGCCAACAACAGCCTCCACCACTGGGCCAACAACCACTGGGCCAACAACCACCACTGGGACAACAACAATTGGGACAACCCATACAAGCCCAGCCTTTCTTGCAGGGCAATGTGCCATCCCCCAATTCGATTCGCCAGCTTCAGCCTGACCGCCAACCGCGACAAGAAAAGGAATCCAAGGGTGAAGGAAAAGCGGACAAGAAAGATAACGGCAAAAAGTCAAAGTAGTAGGCACATTCCATGTGCCGTCCACCTGGAATCGCAGTAAATGCGGACGAGCGGACGGCACGGCGGAGCGTGCCTGCTACTTTTGTCGGCTGTGTCAGCTACGGCATTCACGATCAGGAAGACTAAGCCTGGAGTTGGCAACCGATACTGCTACTTTGTCGGACCAAATTCGCTCCCACTCTTTCCAGTCGGTATGCGTCGCAGAGAAAAGCACTTTCTCGGATGCAATTGGCATAAGTCCAGCCTCAACGGCTGGAATGGTTGGCAGAGGGGAAATGATACCGTCCGCTTTCAAATCTGCCACAATTTCAACTTCGAATCGTTGTGATGGCCATACCAACAAGCCAACCGAATCAATATCGTACGGGTGCTTCTTTGTCAGGTTACTTTCGAGTTGCTCGCGAACGAGATCGATGCCAGATTTTCGATAGAAGCCTTCTAGTGCATTCAAGAACGAATTCCTTTGTTCCTCGGAAGCCGACGTGAGCCATCCGATTTGAGACATGCTGGACAAAATCCAACCACTTTGTTCCTGCAGACGAAGCTGAACAGGGGATTCACCAAGCGTAGAGCATGCAAGCTCGATCGAGAAGCTATTGGAGGCCGCTTCTATGTGCGTACACCGCAGAGGTAGATTTGCCCAAACATCGCACTTCATTAACAAGGAAATGAGTTCACGATCGACAAAGGATTGGATCGATTGTTCGACATGATGAAGCTTTTCTCGGCTAGATCGCCGACTGGTAAACCGGCCGAGCGATGCGTCTTTTTGTTCCAGTTTCCGCAGTTTACGAAAGATTTTCGGTAACGTCCCGGAATGAAAACCGGGTCGCAGCAGACGAGGTACCGTTTCGCCATGGCTACCGACTGGTACTGGCTTCAATCGATCGGTTCGATTCGCGAGATAGAGTTTCCAATTCTCCTTCAATTCCCAGACGGCGAAACCAAAAAAGCCAGGCAAAAAGAGCATGTTGAACCAGGTGATCGATCGGGCGAGGGGCGTCCCAACGTATTGCCCTAGAAAATGAACCATGTTTCCCTCAAGCATGATGAGGGCAGGAAGAAAGATTTTGTGGGCCACCGTCACGACCGGAAAATGCTTGACGGGATGAAACGTCGGCTCGATTAGAAGATTGACATAGATTCGAATCAAGAAGGAAATAAAGGACCAGATAACACCGAGAATGGCTTTCGCCACGACCGAAAGCCAATTCTCGTCGCTGTGAAAGCGAAGCCATTCATCGACGGCGTAGAGCACTCTCTCCAAGCTGCTCAACAGCAAGCGGAAGAAGTCTACGACCCAGCCGATGAAGGCAAAGACCAATCGAGATTGCAGTTGATGCAACGCGTTTTCGACCCAGTCTCGCGTCAACTCTTGCGCGTCGCGGCCAAGCCTCGTGTTGAGGATGGCGCTCATCAAAACCGCGATCGCGGTAACCCACCACCAATCGAGCATTTTCCAATGAACCAGCCAAGGCAGTGTTCGCCCCAACACGATGGCTAGGACCGTCGGCGCAATCACATAACGCCGAATACGAACGAAGGACTCGGCATTCCAAAGGCTCATGATGATAGGAAGCTTCAAAAGCAACAAGGGCGTCTCGAAAAGGACGGCTCGCACGAACTGCAATATTCTCGTAATCGACCTAAATGCCAACTTGCGAAACGAAGGAGCATGAATAAGGGCCATCAAAAGAAGGCCGAGGATCAACACCAGGGAAAACGTTTCCGTTCGCTGGGAAAGGATTTTTCGGGCTGCCTCTTCTGTCGTTTTCGGCGTCACCGAAATCGTTTCGGCCGTTTCGCTTGGCAACCCATCCAATGAAAGTGCGGAATCCTCGACGGCTTCCGGTTGGTTCTGCACGTCGGCTACCGAAGCTACGTTGGGCTGAGCGATCGTCCCTACTGCTGCGTTTGTCGAGTCGTGAGCGACTTGTTTTTCCGCATCGCTATCAGCGGATAACGAAGCCATCGATTCCACGACGTGATCTGGTCGATGGAACATGTGCAAAACATGCAGAGTTCCTTCGACGATCACAACGGCCCCGCCAAACGGAATGATGAGATACATCGTTGCAAATCGACCAAAGCGAGTCCCAAAGAAAAAGGAACTGACGACTTGCAACCAGCGCAGATAGAATTCGCCACGGCGATAGACACCGTCCAATGCCAAATCCAATTGGTCATCCGCTCGCAAAAGCTGATCGCCATACCAGACCTCTCGCAACTCTTGGATATCCGGCAGCTTGAGATCGTTTCTGCTGATGGCGTCTCGAAGGTATCCCATCGTGAGGTAACCGCGATCGGCGATACAATCCAAGGCCTCCTCGACCAATTTGTCTGAAGCAACTTGTTCGGGTACGCTGGTGGGCACCAAATGCACTGCAATGAGTGTTTGCGCGAGAACCGGTCGCATTCTCTCCCGCATTTGGGATTCGGAGAGATGCGCAGCCTGCTGTATCAGCTCAGTCAAATGGTTGCGATCGTTGCCGCTCAATCGAACGTGCGTAAGGCGTGAAGCAGCGCTGGCGAGATGCTTGGCCATCGCCACTTCGCGAAGATTTTTCAGCGGGCGTCGCAGTGGCCTCGTGCCGCGGCTCACCAACCATTTGACCAGATCGACTTTGTAAGTCAGACGCTCATGATCGAGGCAAACCTTTTGAAGATCATAAAGCAAACGCTTCTCCGCGTTCCAGAATCCATGGACCGAGTTTTTGGAAAGCTCCCAGAGCGCATTTTGCCACTCGTCTTTGTCCTGTTTTGCGAACGCAATCGCGTTCCGCAAACGTGTCACTAGACGCCGCACATCATCGCGAGCTTTCTTCTCGGCGGCCAACCGCTTTCCGTCGGAGTTGGCCCGCAGCGTAGCGCGAATGGCGCATGCAATCGCATAAACCGTATTGCCTCGTTCGTTCGCTCGATCTCGCTTGCGCAATTGACGCAAATACCCTCGATCGGACTGAGAAACGCCGATCGCCATCGACCAATTCCTGCGAGTGGTTAATAACCGATCCTCATCGCTATCGGCATGCGAGATCAACGCGGGAGACGGTGTTCCCTCCAGCCTCGATTCTCGAAAGATGCTTTCAATATCCAACTGTTGCGACAGAAGCCTTTGGACCTCAGGAGTATCGCGAAGCGATGGAAACCAAATGGACAGCAAATCGGGTTCGAAATAGCGAAACTCAAAATAGACCGCCGCAAGCTCTCGCCAAGCTTCTTCGCGCGAGTCGGGAGACATCAATCGAAGCTCGGAACGCAGCACGTAGTGCGCTTCGTCGAATTCGACCTGACCAAACGCCGCGATGTTGCTTCGCAAAACGTCCGAATTCCCTGTGGAAGTCGAATGCCGAAAGGCGCGATCTATTTTGGCATGGAAGAGTCGTCTCCAGACTTGCTGTTTCAATTCCTTGAGCGGCCAGTGATCCAGTTCTCCGTTTTCCGGTTCGCAAATCAATAGGCATTCCTCGGCCAGTGATTCAAACCCTTGCAAACCTAATTCGTCTGGATGTGCGAACTTGCGAATATCCTCAGCCGCGACGACTTGGCTTTGGGTATGCGGCAACGCCGCAGCCAAGTTGGCTATGCCATCCCGCTCCCGGATGACGCGCCGGATCACACGAGCCTCAACGAGATAGGCAGATGGATCGGCTGCCGACAACGCGCCACGCAAGGCTTGAATTCTGGAGATTTCTTCAGCCATCGAAGCCGGTTTGTTTCAATGGGAACTCAGTTAAAGAACGCGGCTGCAAAATGAAAGACTCCTTCAAAACAAGTTGAGCGAATAGGGCTTACAGTAAGTCAACCTCCCTCGGGCAGGGTCGGCCGCAGGTCGGCGCAGGTCGGGGAGGGTGAACTGAATTGTACGATCACTTCTCGCCCTTCACCCTCCCTTCGCTTCGCGAGACCCTCCCCGAGGGATCGTCCGGTTTAGGACCCAGCAAATTCGTTGGTCGGGAGAGCGACGCTCCCGCGGAGCCATGACGCAATAGCTCGGCAGGAGCCTCGCCCTCCCGTATCTCCAGAAGGAAGCACAGGGCAAGGCCTGTGGGATTCAGTTTGAACGCAGATTCGATCCTACTCCTTTCCTGCGGTAATACCTGGCCAATCGTCTGTCCGGAATGGCGTCAAAGGCAAACCGTTGTCTGCAAACATGTTGCAGATAGGATTCTGAGCCCATGCGTAGCGAACCGCAACGGGATTGGGCACGCTCGCCGAAGAAACTTGAACGCGGCCGTCCTCTAAAATCTTGGCGTCTGCTTTGAAGAACTTCTTGTCCTCACCAGCAATCGTAAAGCCGATAGGTTCATTAACATCGAAGGGACGCCATTTCTTGCCTCGATTTGCAATTTTCACAACAATTCCGCTTCCAACCTTTTCCATCGACTCGTAACGTGGACTTTGGTAGTCGATCGGTTGGTTGTATTGCTTTGCCAACGCCCAACGTGCGAGCCGCATTCCCACGTCCACCTTGTTCTTCGGGTGAATGTCTTTGCCTTCGCCGATGTCGATGATGACCGCTTGGCCGCTATTGGGAAGTTTGTCCATTGCCATGGTTTGGGCTTCGCGAAGCTCGGACCAATCGCTATCGCCTGGTTCGGTGCGTTCGGCTTGGTAGTCCGCCAGCTGAACCCAATAAAAGGGGAAGTCTCCTTGTCCCCATTCACTTCTCCAGTTGGTAATCATGGCTGGGAACAACTCGCGATACTGATAGGCGCGACCCGCATTCGATTCCCCTTGATACCAAATCGCACCCTTAATGCCGTAACCGATATGCGACTTGAGAACACCGTTATAGATATTGGCTGGCCTCGAATTGTTCTTCATCGTTCCTTGGAGTTTCGTGAATTCAGCCTTTTCTTCCTCTGTTCGATCTTGCTTGGCACTGAGACTTGTAAATCGCTCTTCCATAACGTTCCATCTGGAAAGCAATCCCTCGAATTTAGGATTAGCCTTGAGCACATCGCGGTTTACCCAAGCCTCACACGCCGACCCGCCCCAAGCGTTGTTGATCATTCCGATCGGCACGTTGGTAGACTGATGGATCTGTCTGGCGAAGAAATAGCCGACAGCGGAGAAACTGCTTACTGTGTCAGGTGTGCATACCATCCATTTCCTGTCGTCATGGCTCCACACCGGTTCTTGCGTCCCTACCTGTGGGAAGTTGATCATGCGAATGTTGGGGTATTTTGCAGCAAGTATCTCTAAGTCCGCATTGTTGGACGAAGCCACATTCCATTGCATGTTGGACTGACCGGAACAGATCCAAACTTCGCCTACCAGCACATCGGATAGCTCAACCACGCTAGAACCAGCGACGCGTAGCTTGTGAGGACCACCTGCTGGCAAGGACGGCAATTTGGCTGACCAGTTGCCTTTGTCGTCGGCTTTCGCTTCCATCGACTTGTCAGCAATCGAAATGGAGACTTTTTCGCCAGCAGTAGCTGTTCCCCAAATCTTATTCTCTTGACCTTGTTGCAAAACCATGTGGTCCGAAAACACGTTGGGGAGTTTGACGTCCGCAAAGCCAGTCGACATGGCAGTCGAGCACAAAGCCAGGGCGCTAATCGCAGCCGAGCGAAACGACCATTGAAACAAACGCGTGTGCATGTTAGGTGGGTCCTGTATGGGGAGAGAAATAGTGTGAGATCGCATCTAACTGAGACCAAGGAGGTGAGCAATTTGAAACCAAAACGAATGGTGAACCAGGGCTACGATGATGAGGCACGCATTCAATCCAATCGCTTGGTTTGCGGGTGTCCAGTTCGAGGTCCGTGAATGGTTCAAGCGGAAAGTCGTACGCGAGATTCCATAAACGATCAAACTAACCACTACGATAGTCACTACGCTTTGCCAGCCAAGTACCGTTCCGACCAAAAAGCACTGAAGCGTCCAATGTCGAGCCACTATTGCTCCGAAACGCCTGGCAGCCATCCAAGAGGAGAGCCAGCCAACCACCCAACCAGCAAGCCCGCCGATCAAAACAGAAAACGCAGGATTTGCCAGCGGGCCGAGGTGAGAAATCCCATGCTTGGAAAAAGGCAGATGCCACGCGACCAAATCTAAGGACGGATTCATGAGTTTTGTAGAAGCAAGTCCCAATCCAATCAAGATCAACGAAAGCACTGGAAAAGGCTTGCGTCCACCGTTGGCAGTGGCAAGCATGATCAGGACACCAAACATGGCGGCGTGTGCAAGATAAATTCCAATCAATGGCCATGGCGGATCAAGCAGGACGTTCACAATCCCTGCCTTTCCCTGAAAGTTCCAAGTTGGCAAGTTAATACCACCCCGAACGAGCTGCCAAAGAGCTAGCCACATGAAAACACCGCCGACCGCTATTTCAATTAACAAATATCGCGGTGCGATGGGAAGCCTACAGGTGCGGCATTTTCCTTGCAATACGATCCATCCCAACACGGGTGTATTGTCGATGAAACTCAGGCGGGAATTGCAGAATGGACACTTGGATCCACCAAACACGATGGTTCGTCCCTCAGGCACACGCCAAGCCACCACATTGAGAAAGCTTCCAATGCTTGCCCCAAAGTAGAAAAACCATCCAAGGAACAGAAACTCACATGAACGCAATAGGATCCGATTGGACCACTTCATTTGAAGCTCGGAGGGCAAAAATTTCTTGGCTGGATTCTGCCATCGAAAAAGGCTTACTTCGATTTGAGGAAGCACGAATACATAGAAAGCATACGCGATCAATAACCCGACCATCAAAGTCAACAACATCCAGTTGGTCCGGTAGCGCCTGTTTCGATTGCGACGTACTGGAGTTACGCCGACCTCCGCTATCGCAGGATCATCGGTATTGTCGATGGTCTGGTCATGCAATTCCGTCTCCACTGCGTGAGCCTGATCTTCTTGTTCTTCCCGTTCGGATGCTATCTCGCTCAAAAGGCCGCTCGTTGCTTCTGGAATTTATTTAGTAGATCTTTGAGTGGATCTGCCGCCGGTGCGGCATTCGCTTTTGGCAGGTCACGCGGACTAAGCCGACGAACGGCCCCAGGGTTTTGTGCATCGTCGGCAATGCGATAGGCATCAATTACGGCAACTTCAGGCAATTCATTGCCAGGTGGTACCAGGAAGAAGCCGATGCTGCGAGGCTGGTAATTGATGTCTTCGATTGGATTGGGACTAGTCCCCGTTCGATCGATTGCGATCGATTGCAAGAACTCTTCGTAGACACTTATATCATATAGCACGGTCGGAGGAATCGGTGTGTTGAATTGTTGTTGATTCCAATTTCCAAAAGAGTCCATGGTCTCTACGGTCTCGACGATTGTTCCGCCAGGATCGCGTTCTAACTGCACCAGTTCGCTGCCCCGTGCCGGAATTCGCAGCTTTTGCATAGACTGAGCATGCCGACGATCGGCTACCAACACCAACAAAGTTTCGCTATGCGAATTCAGGATCCTGGCCGATACGCGACGCAAGGGTGGATTGGCAATCACTTGATGTTGGACGGTCCGAAACTGGGGCTGAGGCAACGCAAATGTAGGTGTCTGAGGCCACCACATTTGCCAAGGATCATAGGTGATGTTTTGCAACGATAGTCCTTGATTCGGAATGAGCGTTAAACCCATCCCCGGATACAAAACACTTTCAAAGCAATAGCCGGATACGCCTTGTACCGTTTGGATTCTCCACAATTGATCGGCCCCATTGTGGATAGGCTGCAACGTAATAGGAAACGGCGTGTTCGATCGTCGATTTCCCCCGCCGCCCAATACACCGCCACCCAATGCGCCACCCAATGCACCGCTTGAAAAAGCGCCCCCACCGAAGGCTCCGATGCGATGATTGAGGCGACTGCTGCGTGCGAATTCGTCCGGAGCATTGCCAAGTCCAATAGCCAGCCAGTCGTTTTGATGCCGTTGCTGCAATCGAACGATGTTGTCGGAGACCGGTGTGATGTACCACGCGGAGTCCGCTCCGGACACTTGACTGTTAAAACCGAACTGATTGCCACCTCGCATACTGAGGAACTGTCGGTCGTTAGGATTCCCCACCGACAAGTGCATGGCCGACATACCAGGCAAATTTTGCAAGTTTCCAACTTGGCCACCGGAAAACGCATTGTTGCCCGCCCGGCCCGTAAGCGGTGATTCAAAACCGGGCGGCAATAGATCCGTACTGGGGATGCGTGAATCAGGTTGCTGCGAATGCGTTACCGTCATCTTGCTCCACGCGAACTGGATTTGGCCATTTTGCAGTGTCCCGATTTGCATTCGGCCTGAGTTGATGGTTGGCCAACGAATGACCTGTTGGGCTTGTCGCGAACTGTAGCCGAGCAGTTGGTGATCAGCCGTGTCGTAGCGTGGTGATCGCTGGTATCGCGTGATCTTGCCAGCTGGATCTCTTACGGCAAGCTCGTTCGGAGTCACGGTCGCGATGGAAGGTTCCGCAAGCCCTTGTAGCGAAAGTTCAAAAGTACCCGAGGATTGCGGATCTTGTGCCGTACAGCGCACGCGACCAGGAACCGCAATGAGCGGCAACAACAAGAAAAGACAGGCGATTGTCGGTGTGTGGCGGGAACCGCTTGCACTGGACATGCAACTCATCAACATGATCCGTACTCCTGCGAGGAATGGGTTATCCCAAGTTCATGATCAACGACTCAAGAGCCAACCGAGCACGGTGATCGTTGCTGTGGCTGCCCTTCAATTTCAATTCAAGATCGACGAGCCAAGCAAGCATTTCTATGGCACGCGGTCGGCCGATGCGTTTGAGTCGCGTCTCGGCTTTGGCGACATCAAATCGATTGAAGCCAGCTCGCTCCAACGCGACCGACAATCCCATTCTACTGTCCACGCGTTCGGATTGCTCAATAAGTTTTGCGGCCAACCCAAAACGTCGAAGCGACCATGAGATTTGGGCCATCAGTCCAACTGCATTTTGGCCAGCCGTCAGGAGTTTATCAAGCTGCTGGATAGCCACCGCGACTTGCCCATCTGCTATCGCGTCCGATAGTTCCCAAGCTGTTTGCGTTCGCCAACCCCCTACCAATTCCGCAACCCGCTTGTCAGGGACTTTGCCGCTGCTCTCCGCAAACAGTGCGAGTTTGGCAATTTCGCAATCGATAAGCCCGCAAACTCCGCCGATGCGATCGACGATCAGGGCGCTTTGCTTCTCCGTCAAGGTCAAGGCGTGTTTGGAGCTAGCCCAAGCGATGACCCATTTTTGGATGGCCTTTTCATCGGGCGGATTACCCCAAGAGGACTTCTGTGGTGGCGTGCATTTGACCAGCTTTCCCTTTTTGGAAATCAGTTTGTATAGCGTTGTATTCGCAGCCAGCGTTTGGATCTCTAGAATAAGGCACGTGTCGACGGTCGATTGCTCCGTCCAACGTTCGAGCTGCTCGCGGCTCTTACTCACAAATTTGTCTCCATTGCGAACGATTGCGATTTTGGTTCCGCTTTCGTCAAAGAGAGACCGCGTCGCGAGCTCGTCGTGAATATCCCGCCAAACATCGGTTTCGCCGTCAAACGAACGGATCGTTTCGGAATCGATTCCAGAACCGGCAGTAACGTGCTGAATTGCGGTCCGTCGAAGGAAGTCGTCGGAACCGAAGCACGCGATGACCGTCGGCAGTGGCAAAGCGATTTTGGATTCCAAAAACTCAAATGCCGGAACGACTGGAGTTGTTTTTTCCGCTGCCGTCTTGACTGCCATTTTTTTCTGTTTGAAGAGTTTGACGTGGCCGATCAACCACATCGAAGGCTTATGCCTTCGTTTTACCAACCGATCGGTCGCCGGTCCATCACTTTGGGTGGCTAATTTGCCTCGAACAGCGCGGATTTCAGTTTGTCAGAAAAAATCCAGTGGCTTGGTTTCCCCATTCGCCTGTGCTTCGATACAATTTGGCGATTGATTGAATCCTGTCCATTCTCAGTTTTTTCAGACCAAGCTTCGAGCCATGTCCAATACAAAAATCCGTGGAACCGTCCATGTTATCGAAGATACCAAGTCCTTCGGCCAAAAAGGTTTCCGAAAACGATTGGTGGTGCTTGAGCAGCAAAATGGTCGTTTTGCCAATTATGTGCCGTTGGAATTCACCAACGACGCGTGCGAGGCTGTCGACGAATTGAAGCTCGGTGACGAGATAGACGTGACGTACCGCTTGAGCGGCCGCAAATGGCAAAAGGATCCCACCAGCGAAGTCAAGTACTTTCTTAGCGCCGAAGCGATGAGTTTCAATAAGGTCGGAGCAGGTAAGTCCAGCCCTAACGACGATGATTTGAACGATGTCTTTTCGCAAGCCGCTGCCGACGACGAAGGTGATGCACCGTTCTAAGGCGAGCGGCAGATTGGATTATCCCGACCTGATT
>JANMLD010000497.1:0-13093 GCA_031372345.1 Pirellula sp. | reverse complement strand
GTGCGCCTCGTTAACGCACTTTCGCGGAGCGAAAGGCGACACTTGTGGACGAGCGAGGCCCTTCGCTCGTTCGACCTAATTAAACCAAAACCTGAGCGAGGGCCTCGCTCAGCCACATAGTTTGTGTCTGCGAGGCCTACTTCCCAATCTGCTCAAGAATCGCAGTCACGTAGCGATACGATTTTGCAACGGAACTGATTTGAACTCGTTCGCCAACCGCATGGTTGCCCTTGATCGTCGGTCCGATGGAAATGGTATCCAGTCCTGGTAACTTCTCGATCAGCAATCCGCATTCGAGTCCTGCGTGGACTGCATGCACCTTTGGGGTCGAGGCAAACAACGCTTCGTATTGCTCAATCGCAATCTTCAGGAGTGGGGATTCTAGTCTTGGCTTCCAGCCTGGATATCCATCGGCGATTTCGATCGTTCCGTTAGAGAGCCCTGCCAGTGATCGCAGCGTGTCGCAGATGTCATCCGCAGCATAGCCAGTGGTCCCGCGAACACTGCAAATGATCTTGGCTTTTTCAGCCTTGTTCCATTCGACGATTGCCAGATTGCACGACGACTCGACCAGGGTGGGAATGTCTGAAGTCATCTCGCAAATGCCGGTCGGAATACCGTTGAGCAGTTGTATCAGCGAGCGCGTGCTGGCTGCGGACAAACAGACGTCAGACCGCAAATCCGGAAGCTGTTTCAGTTCGATTGCGATCGGGTTGTCTCGACCGGCATAGAGTTGGTTCCATTGATCGTTGCAAGTCTGAAGTACAGCCTTTGCGGCAGGTAACTGTGCGGCATCGAAAATCACAGTCGCTGTGCAAAAATCTGGAATCGCATTGCGCCGTGAACCGCCACTTAGTTTGAGCAGTCTCAGATCGAATGAGTTCGCGAGCCGTCGCAAGGCTCGCGACAAGGTTCGAATCGCATTGGCGCGTCCTTGATTGATTTCAATTCCGGAGTGCCCTCCTTTGAGCCCTTGCAAGGCTATTGAAAAACAAGCTGGGTTGTTAACGGGTTCCCATTCGCCTTGCCATTGAATTTCAACGTCGCGTCCGCCCGCGGCGCCGATCGTGATTTCATCATCGTCCTCGGTGTCGATGTTGATCAGCAATTTCCCGGTGATTCCCAGCGCAATTGGATCAAGCCCAAAGGCCCCAGACATGCCCGCTTCCTCATCGATGGTGAAGAGCAATTGCAAGGGTACTGGTCGATGATTCGACTCTGCTAAGGCCATCATCATTCCAACTCCAATGCCATTGTCCGCACCGAGGGTTGTGAAGGGAGCGTTGATCCAATCGCCCGAAGCGTTGGGGAGGAGTCTTTTCTCGTCCGCTGGATTGAAGTCGCCGCGTACGGTTGGTATCAATCCACGTGAAGCGTCGGCTCCGTGGGCATCTCCATCGGCCGTTACGGACACAATATCGACATGGCACTGCAAAACGACCGTTGGTCCAGCGGGTTGGGTTTTGGTGGATGGTACATGGACCACGAGGTTGCCAGCGGAATCCCTGCGTGACTCGAAACCCAAGGCATCTGCCCAGCGATTCAAGAAATCGATAGCCGGCCCTTCCGCTTTGGAGGGTCTTGGCACTTGGAGCAATTCGAAAAAGCGATTCCAAACAACGGTGGGTTCAGGAACTGGGAAGGTAGGGAGCATTTTGAAAGGTCCGCTTCAGATTCAAGGTGGATCGGCTAGGAACTGGCACGACGCAGGGTTCTAAAAACAATGCGTATTGGCCAAGTAACAAGCCAGAAGAGAGAATTGATGGAGCGTGCTGCGATCGCGAAAAGATGGCGAAATACGATGACGATTGGCAAAAACGCTTTCTTGAACGTAGGGAATTTTTCATAGGCCATGTGCACCAGCACGATCATGAAAATCCCGCCAAACTTGACCGGCTTCTTGATGTGGTAGTGCAAATGATGCGCCTCTTCCTTCGCGTCCAACGTACTTGTGACGTCGACGGTGTGTTCACCATGAATCAGTTCGTAACCAAAGACAGGCAGGTCCTGCCTGATATAGGTATCCCAAAAAAGTTCCATGCACAGCAATGCCCCCACGAAGCCCACCAACAAGAAGGCCGTATGTTCGAGCCAAGGATGCTTTTCAAGCAATTTGATGCAGTAGCCCGCAACGAGTCGAAGCGTGAGGATACCGATGGTCACACCCACATAGACCAAAAGGATACTATCACGAGCGAACGCAACCGCTGCTACGACGTTATCGAAACTGAGGCTGAGATCCAGGAATGCGATCAGAGCAATCGTCTTGGCAAAACTGGGCGCTTTGTGGGCTCCTTTGTGCTCGTCTTCGTCTTCGCTTTCGGCAAAATGATTGCACATCAACCAAATCAAATAGGCAGCTCCCAGAGCCATCAACCAGTGGTTGTGCAGGATGTAGGAGGCAAGGAACAAAGCAAGAATGCGGAACCCATAGGCGCCGGCATAGCCAATCGTGATGGCTAATTTGCGTTTCTTTTCATCTAAATGTGAGGCCAATGCGGCGATCGCCAACGCATTGTCAACCGAAAGCAAACCTTCGATGACAATCAATGCCACAACAACTTGGAGGGAAGCAAGAGTGAAAAGCGATGAAAAATCGTATTCTGCCAGCTGATCAATCATGAACGAACGAACTTTCCTGGTGGTTGCAACTTAGGCCTCGACTTGGTCTGAGGCTGAAAATCAGTCAGAAATAGTCGAAATGCAAACGGCAAGTCCCTATTTCGCTGAAATACTACCATTCGTTCCCGATTGGTTTGCCAAAACTTGAGTCAGCACGCCTGCCATCGCCAAGAGCGACGCCGGCACTTCCAATTCTGTAACCACCTATGCTACCGATACTTGCGAGGATTTCAAGGTCGAGGCGACGGAAGCGCCTCGCGTTTCTCCAATCTGTGACTGAGCGAAGCCCTCGCTCAGGATTGGATGCATCCTAACGAGCGAAGGGCCTCGCTCGTCCACAATAATAAAATCACAGAATCTGAGGGTGCCACACATCCATTCGGGCCGTCGCATACTAATCGCTGTGCCCCAAGGGTTGCCAGAGGCCGATGATGTTGTCCTCGGAATCTTTGACTTGAGCGTAGATCCCCATGCCACCAATCTCATGAGGGCCGATGACGATTGTCCCACCGGCTTCTACGGCCTGTTGTGCACGCTCGGAACACGAAGCCACTTCGATAACCACAACAGGCGACTTGCTTCCGCCACCTTCGCCGCGCGGATAGGTCCCTCCATTGACGCCCCCAGCATTCTTGGGCATGAAGTTGTCGTCAACTTCTGTTGTGATGACAAACGTGTAGGGCACATCGCCCGGAACAGGCATGAATTGCCAGCCAAACACCTTGCTGTAAAAAGTCTCCATGCGTTGTTTGTCGGAATAGGGAACTTCAAAGTGGCAAACGCGATCCATTGTGGGGACTCCTAAGTGGTAGGAAAAAAACGGGTAAATGACGTGTTCACTGATCAGTCGATAGATTACTTGAAGCGGGCCGGAACAAAAGGTATCCTCCCTCTGGAGAACGTCCGGTTTAAGGTCTTGTATTTGCTTGCAATTTGGGAGGGCGAGGCTCCTGCCGAGCTATTGCGTCATGGCTCCGCGGGAGCCTCGCCCTCCCGACCAATGAATTTGCAGGTTGCTAAACCGGACGATCTCTCTGGGAGGGTGACTAAATCCGTCAATTATCGCTTTTGAAGGAGCACGCGAACTCCTTTTTTATTGGATGAAATGATATCAAGAAGTCCATCGCCATTGATATCGGCCACTTCAAATTGCGTTCCGATGCCGGAGTCGCTATCGATCAAATGCGGTACGAAATTGACAAAGCCATCGTTCTCTTTTTCCGCTCTAAGCCAGTACACTTTTGCATCCCAATTGGAACCTGGTTCCGAACGACCATGTGACCACCAACGCTTGCCCGTCACCAAATCCTTGTTGCTATCACCATCAATGTCCACAAAATGTGCGGCATGCGTTTCGGATGCCAGTCGACCAAAGAGCTCAATTTTGTCAAAGACAGGATGAGGCTCTTTGGAATCCTTTGGCATTGGACGTTGTTTGTACCACCAAATCCCAAATTTGTGCGCCGACGTGCTTAGGACGTCGGTCTTGCCATCGTTATCGACATCAAAAGCAAACATGTCCGCGCACGCTTCGCCAAGATTTGCAGGGTGAAAAGACCAAGCTGACTTACCGTCGGCTTGGCTCGGTTGCTCCCACCAACCACCGGTGCAAAGAACATCCTGCTTACCATCGTTGTTGAGATCGCCCACACCCAGTCCATGGCTGAATCGCATCGTTCCAGGAATTCCATTCTTGCCCGGTTCGCTGGGTTCGCTGATCGGATGCATATCCCACAATGCGTTAGGATCGTTTTCGTTTGGCGTAAAGTATGCCATCTGCCCTTCGTTTCCTTCGGGCTTCGAGCCCTTCGGTTGGAAACCCATTACGAGAACTCGTTTGCCAGTTCCGAGCAAGTCCGCATAAATAGGTGTCTCGTTGCAGGCGCTATGCCAAATGGTATGTTTGGTCCAATGGCCCGTTGCCCCCTTAGGGTTTTCCATCCAATAACAAGGTACACCTGGGAAGTCGATGACGATCAGATCAAAAAATCCATCTTTATTAAAATCATCGGACCAACAAGCGAAGGACCGACTGTAGTTTCCAAGACCATCTTTGTGATCCATTGGCGGTTGCATCTCATGGGGCTTCCAGTCCGGGGCTTCGTACCAATACTCGCCGTTGAGTACATCCTTTTTGCCATCCTTGTTCACATCCGCCACAGCCACTCCCTCCGATCGAAACTTGGTATCCAGGACCTGTTTGGTCCAGCTGATGTTCTTTGGCTCAGCAGCTCGGTTTTCCGTACTGAGGAGCAGGAGCAAAGTCGCAAGTAAAGAAATAGGAAAAATGCGCATTGAGGTAGGTTCCGAGAGAGGGGCAAGCGTCAGCATAGGCATTGCACGGATCGCGATGCCAAGAACATCATATCAGGTCGCTCATGCTTTTGCTTGCATGACCTGCAATGACCTGCAATGGCCATAGTGGCAAGGCGGTAGCTACACCGTATGGCGTGGGTCAAACGGTTTGCCTTGCAGCCAAGCCGCCCAGCTTCGACCGTAGTCGTACCAGCCGAGCCTTACGGGGCGACTTGCAATCAGGTACTCGAAAGCCGCAGGATCCCTGGCAATGACGCTTTGCTCAAGCTCGTTTTGAGTCTGCCGCAACCTGTCGCTGAGCAACTCATTCCACGCCGCTTTCGATCGCGATTCCGTCGAACTAATTGGGGTTCCAAAACGCGCGAAAATCTGCGGGCGGCTCTCATTCCAAAAAGCGTACTCAAACGCCACCGGCACAAACATCACACCTGGGATTCTGGACGCCAAGTGCGAAAGTCCTGGCATGAGTGGCTGGGAATGATCACGAACGTCGGAAAAACGCCCTTCCGGCGTAATCCAAATCGTCACTTTCCCGGATTCTAAAATGGCCTTCGTGACGCTTAGAAAATGCGATGCGCCGTCGAAACTTTGCATGCGAACTCCGTAGAAACCAAGCTTTGCCATGATCCGGTAGTTTTCCAAAGCATCGGCATCGATGGGAGCGTAGAAAGTTCGATTCGAAAAGAAGGCTTGCTGCAACAACATTCCAGCGATCGGATCCCACCAGCTCGCGTGATTGGCAAAGGCAACAATCGGCGTCCCCTCATCGATCGGGATCGTCTTGAGTAGTTCGTCTTGAACACCGAAGGAAATGAATTGTTTGGCTACCAACTTCTTTGTGTACCAGCAGAAGCCATCGACTAGCCACTTCTTGGAAACCGGCAGCTGGACAAGTTCGCGTTGGCTCATAGCAACTGCTCGGTCGCCGCAGAAAAATAGCGATGAATGAACGCTCTTGGGTCCTCTGCTTTGGAATACTCGACCAACGCATAAAGCTTTTTCTGATCCCGCAATAGCTTGGCGGCTCGATGTTGGCTGTCGGCCAAGGAAGCCGGCAATGGCCCGTCGATGGTGATATCCGATAGATCGTTCTCGTCCTGAAGTACGCCGTAACGATGGAGCATCGCGAGAACCGTCTCAAGTCGTCGGTCACGTTTCTGCCGATCGCACAATCGCTCTCGCAACCATTCCATTCCGAATGCCCGAACCGAATCGACGTCGTGCAGTAATAGGTCATAGGTGCGCTCGTAGAAGTCTGCGTCTGGATTGCTCCATCGCATGAATTCGACTTGGGTATTGAGATCGCGTTGGTCGTACATAAGAATGCATTCCGAAGGCAAACCGTCGCGCCCCGACCGACCGATCTCTTGGTAATACGATTCCATCGAGCCAGGAATTTCTGCATGGAGTACGAATCGAATGTCCTCTTTGTCGATTCCCATTCCAAAAGCATTGGTCGCCAAAACAAGCGGACACCGGTTCCGCATGAATCCTTCTTGAACTCGACGTCGATCGTTCCTCGCTAGATCTCCGTGGTAACACACATGATCGATACCAAGCTTGTGCAATCGGTCGCTTGTTTCCTCAAGCGTGCGAATCAAGGTGAAGTAAACAATTCCACTGCTGTTGCCCCAACGTTGCACGGTCTCTTGCACAAGCTCTACTTTTTCGTCGAGGCCCCAAACTTCACGCACTTGCAAGGATAAATTAGGACGCTGAATCCCTTCGTGAAACAGTTGACACTCTTCGAGCGAATCCCCAAAAGAATCGATGTCAAGCTGTCGCAAAATATCCAATTGCACATCCGGCGTTGCGGTCGCCGTCAACGCGATCGTCGTTGGATTACCAAGCTCGCGTCGAAACTCGCCGACACGCGTGTAGTCGGGGCGAAAATCGTGCCCCCACTCACTGATGCAATGCGCTTCGTCCACGGCGAGCAGTTTGACATCCCGTTTGCGCAGGATAGCCACGAACTCTTCCTTGCGAAACCGTTCTGGGGTCACGTACAGTAACGTATAAAACCCGTCTGCAATCTGTTGGTACCGACGATTGCGCTCGTCCCGATCGAGCGACGAGTTGACAAACGTTGCCTCAATCCCTTTTGCCTGCAACGCATCCACTTGATCTTTCATTAAAGCGATCAGCGGCGACAGCACCAGCGTGAGCGGTGGACGAATCGATTGTTTTTCGCGAGATGATTTGCTGGCAAAGTCTTGCGCAAAGACAAGTGCAGGAATCTGAAAGCACAGCGATTTACCACCGCCTGTCGGCATGATCACCAAACTGTGGCCACCAGCCAACGTGCGATCGATGATCTTCTGTTGAGTCGACCGAAAATTTTCGTAGCCGAAGCGCCGCCGGAGGATTTCAAGTGACTCGGATGTTGTACTCGATATCGACAAAGCTTACGCCTCAATCTTGGAGCCGAGCAATTTGGCGAACTGAGCGATCCATGCTGGATGCGCTGGCCAGGCGGGCGCTGAAACCAGATTGCCATCGGTATGCGCAGAATCCATGCTGGCCGAGGGCTCGACATAGGTACCGCCGGTGCTTGAAACTTCATAGCGGACCGCCGGGTAACAACTGCATTGCTTGCCCGCGAGTACGCCTGCAGCGGCCAAAATCTGAGCTCCGTGGCAAATGGCCGCGATTGGCTTATTGGTCTTTGCAAAGTGACGGACCATGTCGAGCAGACGCTCGTTGAGACGCAAGTACTCCGGGGCTCTACCCCCTGGGATGACGAGCGCATCGTAGGCAGCAGGATCCGTTGTTGCAAAATCGGCGTTGAGGCGAAAACGATGGCCAGGCTTCTCACTATAAGTCTGATGTCCTTCGAAATCATGGATCGCAGTCAGGATCGAATCTCCCGGCTCCTTGTCCGGACAAACTGCGTCGCAATGGTGTCCGATCATCAAAAGCATTTGAAACGGAACCATGATTTCGTAGTCTTCAACGAAGTCTCCAACGAGAAACAGGATTCGCTTGGCTGCCATAGTAAGGAGTGTTTTGCTAGAGAATGGAAAGGGTCAAAATCCCAAACAATGGGACCCGAATGGGCACAACCGGCAAAAGTAGCAGGCACGCTCCGCCGTGCCGTCCGCTCGTCCGCATTTACTGCGGTTCTAGGTGGACGGCACATGGAATGTGCCTACTACTTTGACTTTTGTCGGCTGCATCCGAATGACTTGTGAATTATCGACTGCGTACCTTTTTTAACCGGTTTTGAAATCAAGTACAGGGCCGTTCTTCCATCCACGCCGTCCGTCGGTCCCATTTTGGAATATACTGGGGTTATCGGCTTGTTTTCAACCTTGCCCCCACCAGAAACTCCTTACCGTCCTCAAGGACTGCTAAATGCTTCGCCTATCATGGTTCCGTGTCCTCCTTGCAATCGGGTTGACATCCGCCGTTTGCACCAACGTTGGAAAAACCCAGGAGCAAGTCCCCTATTCGATCGGCTGGGCCTGGTCTGCAAAAGAAGTAGAGACGGCTAGAGATGCATTCTGGCCCCAATTCCGCGGTCCGACCGGTGACGGACACGCCAGCCCGAGTGCCAACCCACCCGTTGAGTGGAGCGAGACGGAAAACGTGCGTTGGCGGACAGAAATCCCTGGAAAAGCGTGGTCCTCTCCAGTCGCATGGGGCGATACGATTTGGGTCACGACTGCGAGTGAGAACGGGCTGAGCATGTCGGCCATCGCACTCGACCGCAAATCGGGTGCGATGCGTTGGAACAAGGAGGTCTTTGCCAATACCGAAACGCAGAAGGATTTCCATGCCTTCAATTCCTACGGCTCACCCACACCCGTTCTCGACGGCCAAACCCTTTACGTTTCGTTTGGTGCGTACGGTACCGCGGCGCTCCATCGCGACAGTGGCGAAATCGTTTGGCAACGACGTGATTTAAAGTGCAATCACTATCGGGGAGCCGGTTCGTCGCCGATCCTCTTTCGCAATTTGCTCATCTACCACATGGACGGCTACGACAAGCAATTTGTCGTGGCCTTGGACAAAAAGACAGGCGACACGGTTTGGCAAGTCGATCGCAACCTCGACTATGGAACAGACGACGGCGATGTTAAGAAAGCCTTTGGAACCCCTCAAATCATTGAGGTAGCGATTTCGGGATCGGACAAGAAACAAATCCAAATGATCAGCACGACTTCCAAGGCGGTGCTTGCTTATGACCCCACTGACGGCAAAGAACTTTGGCGAGTTCGATACTCCGAGTTTTCATCGGCCACACGACCGCTATTCGACGGCAAGCATATTTTTACCAACACAGGTTTTAGCAAAGGGAAGTTGATCGCAATAGGAGCGGGCGGCACTGGGGATATCACTCAAACGCATGTGGCTTGGGAAGCGGCCAAAGCCATCGGAAGCAAACCCTCACCGATTTTGGTCGGGAGCGACCTCATTTGTACGGTGGATGACCGAGGCGTCTTGAGCGGCATGAATCGAGCCACCGGCGAGCTTGTATGGCAAGAACGGCTTGGTGGTGACTTTAGCGCTTCACCTATCTTGGCGGGCAACCGTATTTACTGCCTCGACGAAAAGGGAAAAGGACATGTCTATTCCACCGATGGAAAGCAACTGGCAGTGAACACGCTGGAGGCCGGCTGCCTTGCCTCGCCTGCGGTTGTCGGCGACGACCTAATTGTGCGAACGCGAACTGCGGTATACTGTATCGGCAGCAAGGAATTATTGTAGCACGGCACTCCAGTGTAGCACGGCACTCCGTGCCGTGATTCTCGATGCGGCGTATCGGACACCACAAGGGAGAGCGAGGCTCCTGCCGAGCTAGCGTCGCATTGGTTCGGCAGGAGCCTCACCCTCCCGAGTAATGTATTGATTGGACAAAGTCGCTATAAACATGGTTGCAGGGGTGGCATTGCCCCACCCTCCCATCACATTTCGTTTTGGCGTTGTACTACGTAAACTAGTCGCAAAGCCTTTATTACTTTTGACATTGCCTACACACTTTGGATTGCAATGCCCACCACGGACGAACTACTTGCACAAACCTGGCAAGTGCATCAACAGGGAAACGCTTCTCATGCAGAACAAGTCTATCGTTCGGTATTGCAACGCGAGCCAAACCATGTAAACGCTTGGTGCTACCTCGGAATTGCATGTCATGATTTGCGAAAATACGAGCAGTCGGTGCAAGCTTACGAGCGTGCGTTGGCTATGCAACCCAATTTTCCAATTGCTCTGAATAACATGGGCAATTCGCTACGGTATCTTGGGCGAGTTCAGGAAGCGGACAACGCTTTCCAAAAAGCCATCGACCTATCGCCCGATTATTTCAACGCCTATCGCAATCGTGGAACGTTGCACGCTTGGACCGGCCGTGTGGACCTTGCGTTCAAGTACTACCACCAGGCCATGCAACTCAATCCCGCCGACGCGGAGCTTCACCGAAACCTTGGCGTCATTCATCTCTACCAAGGGAATTTCAAAGACGGCTGGCGGGAATACGCCTACCGTTGGCAATGCGCCGAAGCGATCCAACATCCGTATCAACAACCGAAATGGCGAGGCGAACCGCTCGACGGCAAGACGGTCCTGCTCTACTGCGAACAAGGACTCGGAGACACGATCCACTTTGTTCGATTTGCCAAGGAATTAAAGGACCGCGGTGCGAAAACGATTGTTCATATCCAGCCACCACTGCTGGCGTTGCTTCAAGGCTGCAAGGGGATCGACGCCCTTATTCCAAATTCGTTGAAAATCGATCAGCCGTTCGACTTTCATTGTTCGCTTTTGGATGTGGCTCAAGTCTTACAAATCGACGACACGAATATTCCAAGCAACGTTCCATATGTCCATATCCCACAGCACTTGATCGACTATTGGCGAGGCGTTCTCGGTCGAGAACTGCCGCCTGCAAAACTGCGTGTTGGTATCGTTTGGCAAGGCAATCCAGACCACCAAGCGGACATGTTTCGATCTGTACCTCTAAGTGCTCTAACGCCGTTAGCAGACATCGATGGTATCCAATTGATCAGCTTGCAGCGAGGCGAAGGAACGGAACAGCTCAAAAACTGGAAGGGGAGCAAAATCATTTATTGCCTTCCGGAAAGTGTTGATCAAACCAGTGGGGCATTCATGGACACGTCCGCGATCCTTCAGTACTTGGATTTGATCGTTACGAGCGATACCTCCATGGCGCATTTGGCCGGCGCTCTTGCCAGACCGACTTGTGTCCTGTTGGGTTACACTCCCGATTGGCGTTGGCTTCAAAATCGACCGGATAGCCCGTGGTATCCGACCTGCAAACTTTTCCGGCAACCCAAGGTAGGCGACTGGGCGTCGGTCGTTAGTGAAGTCGGTCAACACATCGCGACTAAGATCTGACAATACGTCGTTTAACCGCGTGGGCATCGCCCCGCGATACACCGGTAGCGCGGCCCGATGGGCACGCGGTTAAACGAACGCGAGACCTCCCGGAATTGCAACAGGAATAGAATCTAAGGATGGCAAAATCTTACGATGTGATTGTTCTCGGTTTGGGTGGAGTGGGAAGCGCGGCCGCGTTTGCACTTGCGAAACGAGGCCTCAGCGTATTGGGCATTGACCAGTTTTCGCCACCTCACAATCGAGGTAGCTCGCACGGTGAAACCCGAATCATTCGCAAGTCGTACTTTGAACATCCATCGTATGTGCCCCTGCTGTGTCGTGCTTACGATCTTTGGCGAGAACTGGAATCTCAGACTGGACTTCGATTGTACCACGCCACCGGCTTGCTCGAGATCGGACCGGCTGACGGCGTAGTCATTCCTGGCGTACTGAGAAGCGCGGCTCAGTTCGATTTGCCGATCGAACAAATGACGATGGCGGAAGCGGTCCACCGTTATCCCGGGCTGCGAGGTGATGACGCTTGGTCGGTGATCCTTGAGAAAGATGCGGGGTATTTGAACGTGGAAGCCTGCGTTCAAGCTCATCTCGATTGTGCTGTGGATATGGGAGCCGAGCTGGTTCTGGATCAGAGAGTGGTCGGATGGGAGGCTGAGCAAAATGGCGTCGCTGTCCGCACGCAGAATCAGGTGTATCGAGCTGACAAACTGATTCTGACCGCGGGCCCATGGGCTGCCGAATTGCTTAGCGAATTCCGTATCCCGCTGACGGTGTTGCACAAACACCTTTATTGGTACGAGACGAACAACGAGGCGTATCGAGAGACAGGTGGATTCCCGTGTTTTTTTTACGAAACGCCGACCGGGCATTTTTACGGTTTCCCCAAACGCGATGCTTTGGGCTTAAAGATCGCAAGGCATAGCGGCGGTGAAAAAGCTGACCGTGAAATCGACGGAGTTCATCAAAGGAATGCGAGTGATCAATCGGCCGTCGAAGCGTTCCTGGGATTAAACTTGCCTGAGGCCAGTCCGCGATTGACACGTTGGGCTGGGTGCTATTACACCATGACCCCGGACGAACATTTTATTGTCGATAGGCTGCCGAACCGTTCCCGAGTCACGATTCTTGCAGGACTATCCGGTCATGGCTTCAAATTCACGAGTGTGTTAGGGGAATTGGCAGCGGACTTGGCAACCGATCAATGCATTCCACCCAGTTTGAGTTTTCTGCAGCTTGCAAGATTTACATAGGCCGATTGGTGGCACCAACACATTCGGTGGATACGCACCACTAGACCGTTTGCTTAAGCAAGACGGCCTAGTGCTCGGTTCGATTTGAGTTGCCGGCAAAAGCAACACGACTTCTGCAACGAATTTACAGGGATGTCGCATTCAGGCTGAGTGTCGCACCTCGACCTACAGCTCGCGACCCCTGTCGGATCAGTCCCTGGGAAGTTCCGGTGGGCGATACTCCAATGATGGAAATGACGTGATCGCCTGACTTGACGCTGAACGATGCGTTCGCGCCTGGGTTTAGGAACTTTCCGCCGGCATCGGTAAATGCTTGCTCAGGATTTGCCGCACCAGCGATCGCAGTAAGCTGAGCAGCTGTTTGGTCCAGGATGACACCAATCCTAGAGGAGGACGTGGAGATTATATCATTGGTAACCTTGATCGTCGCGTCCTTTTTTGTACCGCCACCGCCACCTGCCAAAGCAGGAGCTGACAACATGGTTAAGGCACACAAAGCTAGGCAAATTCCTCTAAACATAGTTTTTCTCAATTCTTGATGTGAT
>JANMLD010000467.1:0-10425 GCA_031372345.1 Pirellula sp. | reverse complement strand
GCAGCGTGGTTTGCTCGATTCCACTTTGATTGTCTGGGGTGGCGAATTTGGCCGCATGCCTTTTAGCGAAGGGGTGAACAAACCTGGTCGAAACCACAACCCCTATGGATTTTCAATGTGGATGGCTGGCGGGGGAGTCAAGGGGGGAATGACCTATGGTGAAACGGATGAACTGGGCTTTGCGGCTGAGACGAATAAAGTGCATGTTCATGATTTGCATGCCACGATCTTGCACTTGATGGGGATGGACCACACGCGACTGACCTATTTTCACCAAGGGCGAGATGAGCGATTGACGGATGTATTTGGAAATGTGGTGAATGAGATTCTTGCCTAGGATTCGGCCCAAAGGGCCAGAGGTTTGCCTAGCCCAGGCCAACAGCCTGGTTAGAGTAGCAATGTAACGATCCGTATAGGGCCAAAGGCCCGTCGGTTTACTCTGAACTGCTTTCAAAACTGTTATCAAACTGCCGGGCGTTTGGCCCTTCCATTAGACTTCGTCTCAAATTCCCTGGCCGTTAGCCAGGGCTAGGTAAATGGCCGGGCCGTTGGCCCTCGCATCGTCTCGTGTCGTGTACGACTCATGGCGTGCTCGCGAATGTTGGTAAGCAATGTTTCGGCGGCAATTCGCGCAAAGGCAGGATCATTGATAGTCAAATCGAGTACTTTGACGTGAATGTGCGGTTCAAGATGGTTCTGAATGGACTCGAAGAGAGCTCGGTCGGCCATCGGATCGTGAAATGGCTCGCCCGACGCACTGATGATGCTAATCGCCCGCGTTGGAATTAAAACGGTCGTCGGTGCCGTATATTGATTCACCGACCGCGCGAGGTTTTCGCCTAATCTTCGGCACTCATCAGGTGTTGTACGCATCAGCGTAACTTGCGGATTGTGTTGATAGAAAGTCCGCTTTTGGAAATGTTGGGGGACCGATGTTGGTTCGCCAAAGTTGACCATGTCGAGGCAGCCTGGGGCCACCACCGCGGGAACTCCAACTCGGGCTGCGGCGTTCAATCGATCAGGACCGGCGGAAAGCACGCCCCCCACCAGTTCATCGGCTAGTTCGGTCGTGGTGATATCAAAGACCCCTGCGACCATGCCTGAATCGATCAGCGATTCCATCGCTCGACCACCGCTGCCAGTCGCGGCGAAGACAATGGTTTCAAATCCAGCTGCAGTAAAAATGGGAATGGCTGCATTGATACAAGCGGTCGTATTGCCAAACATGCTAGCCACGATAATCGGTTTTTCGCTGTCCGTATTGACGTTGGCGCGCACCATTCCAACGATCGCCCCGGCTGCGCGACTTAATATGAGTTTTGCAACGCGATTGAGCCCGTTGATATCGACAACGCTCGGCATCATTACGATGTCCTTAGTGCCGACATAGTGTGCGATATTCCCACTGGCAAGCGTCGACACGATCAGTTTCGGAAATCCGATTGGCAACGCTCGCATGGCGGAGGAAGCGATCGCTGTTCCACCGCCGCCGCCGAGCGAAATAATTCCATGAATTCGTCCCGTGAGCCGAAGGTTTTCAACGCAAATTGGAACAGCCCTTGCCATGGCCGTTACGGCTTCGCCTCGATCGTGTCGATCGAGAATCGGTTGCAGATTGAGCCCACTAGCGTTTGCCACATCAAAACGCGAAATATCCGGTTGCAATCGAGGCGCGTCGCCCGTACCGACATCGATGAGCAACACGTCACAGCCAGCCTCCCGAATGCACCGGGCCAGGAAAGCGTGCTCGTCCCCTTTGGTGTCGAACGTTCCGAGAACAGCGATGGTGTTCACAGTCTTTATTGTCCTCTTTGGATCGCTTTGAATTCTTGTGTAAGCTTCATCAGGGAACCTTCAAAAGCCATCCGCTCGAGGCTGGACGCTCCCACAAAGCCAACTGTGCCAGCATGCTGGTTGATGAAAGCCGCGTCGCTGGGCGTTAATATTGGACCACCGTGCGAAAGGCATATCACATCGGGGCGCACCGCGCGAGCCGTTTCTGCGATCTTTTGCACTCGCCCTGCAGCTTCTTCCATCGAACACGATGCTCCCGTAACGCCGACCGAGCCACCCACGGTCGTTCCGACGTGGGCGATCACAACGTCAGCCCCGGCCAGCGTCATCGACTTGGCCTCTTCGGGCTTTGCCACGTACACGACGCTGAATAGGTCCATTTTCTGAGCGATCGCTACCATCTCGACTTCTTTGTCGAAACTCATTCCCGTTTCCTCGAGGATCTGTCGAAAGTTGCCATCCACAATGCAATGCGTCGGAAAGTTGTTTATGCCAGAAAAACCCATTTCTTTGACTTTCAACAGCCAATGCCACATCCGACGCCGTGGATCCGTTGCGTGGACTCCACAGATGACGGGCACTTCCTCGACGATGGGAAGAACTTCGAATTCGCCAATCTCCATCGCCACCGCATTGGCATCGCCGTAGGCCATCAGGCCAGCAGTGGAACCATGTCCAGCCATCCGGAAACGACCGGAGTTGTAGATGATGATCAGGTCGATTCCTCCTTTTTCAAGAAACTTGGCGCTGATCCCAGTCCCTGCACCAGCCGCAATGATGCACTCGCCTCGATCGAGCGTAGCCCGCAACCTCGAGTTGACTTCGGCTCGCGTGTAGGGGTTTCCTTTTCCAGTCCAAGGATTCGGCATGTGTTGATTGCACTTTCTGCGTTGTTCGTAATAATAGATGGTTTAAGCGACATAACGAAGCACATGTATATCTTCTACCAAGTGAGCCCGGCGTAGGCAGCGACACTTTCAAACACTTATAGGGAAATCGTGAAAATGCATTCCACCAAAACTGTGAGCACTCAAAACCGGCGTCATTTTTTCCGAGAGCTTGGTGCCGCCTCGGCTTTCCTAGCCGTCCCCGGTGCCTTTGCGGACGAGCTAACACGAACACCAAAACAGACCGAAGGCCCATTCTATCCAGACCATTTGCCATTGGATACCGATAACGATCTGCTCGTGCTCAACGATTCGCTAACGCCTGCCGTAGGAGAAGTCACGTGGCTAAGCGGTCGCATTTTGGACGCCCGGGGGGAACCGATGCGCAATGCCGTGGTGGAGATCTGGCAGTGCGATAACAACGGGGCTTACCTTCACTCCAAGACAGGCAACAAGGAAAAACAGGACGTCCACTTTCAGGGTTTTGGCCGCTTTGTGACCGGTTCTACCGGCGAATATCTGTTCCGTACGATCAAACCTGTGCCTTATCCTGGCCGCGCGCCCCACGTGCACTTCAAAATCAAACAGTCCAACAAGGATTTGCTGGTCACCCAATGTTATATCAAGGGCCATGCAGGCAATGAAAAAGACGGCGTTTGGAAAAGCATCAACGATGTTAAGCAACGTGAATCGGTAACCATCGATTTCTTGCCACTTAAGGGATCTCGCATCGGCGAACTGACTGCGAAATTCGATGTCGTTCTTGGTTTTACCCCGTTAAGTTGACTTGATAAGGCGTCAGACGCTCTTATCTGCTCGCGCTCCTTCACATGCGCAGTTCCACCCGTCGGTTTTTTCCAATCGTCATTTTTCATCCGCTTTGAAGACCTCGATCCATTTTCATGATTCAATGAGTTTCACTTCGAAAGAAATCTCGAAGCGATTCGCAGAAGTGTCAATCGCGGTAAACCCTACCAAACCAAAAACACCGAGATGCGTCCGCCACATGTCTACTGAAACGCCAATCCATGTTGCCAGTCCGCCGAGTGAACTAGGGCTATTGCCGCAGGAGTTGCGTCCCAACATTGAGCATATCGTTACTGAAGATGGTGCCCCCGTGGACAACCTCTATTCCGAAAAGCAACAACGTCTCCTCGCAGATTCACTCTACAATTCCTGGAAACCCACTGATACCTTCGTGGCGATGAGCAACGTTGGGTTGTTCTATGCGGTGAAGAAACCTCCATTCGTTCCCGACTTCCTCGTGAGCTTGGGAGTCGAACTTCCCAAGGATCCCTTCCCAAAGGAGAATCGTTCGTATTTTATTTGGGAATACGGCAAAGCCCCTGAGGCTGTTATCGAGGTTGTGTCGAACAAAGAAGGTGGCGAGGATTCCATCAAGCTGAAAGGCTATGCACAGATCGGAATTCCAAATTATGTTATCCTCGATCCAGATCGATGTCTCGACGTTCGCATGTTGCGGGTATACCGACTCAATGGTCGAGCATACGAACTGCAAGCGGATGGGGCAACGTTTCTCGAATCGATTGGCCTAGGGGTAACACTTTGGACGGGAGTTTATGAGGGGCTCGAAGGAATCTGGCTTCGCTGGACAAACGCTGATGGCGAGCTATTGCGGACAGGCTCGGAAAACACGGAACTCGCAAATCAGAGGGCAGAGCTGGCAGAGCATCGTGCCGAAAACGCAGAACATCGTGCCGAAGACGCAGAGAATCGAGCCGAGACAGCGGAGCAGCGAAACGAACGCTTGAGTGCCCAACTCCGAAAGCTTGGAATCGATCCTGATTCGATCGGAGAGATTTAGCCAATCACTTTGGCTTTGAGTTGTCCTCCATCGCTCCATCACTCCATCACCGGCGATTTCCACGCTGGGGCTTGCGCATCGACCGACGTACAAACCACCAGATGCCGAGCGTACCCAACACGCCGATGACCACGGTGATCGCATTGGATGTTTTTGCGTTAGTGTTCATGGGGGGCGTCTCGCTGATGTTTGTGAAACCGAGGGAGAGAGAGTCGATCACAACCAATGGGCCGATTTGTCTCTGTTGCTCACCGAGCGACTGCGACGTCTCTTGTGTTTTGTAGCTCCAGAAGCGATAAAACCAACCCGATGCGGTTGATTTCATTCGGGGATACCAGACTTGGTCATTGGTCGATGCGGAATCTTTTTCTAAATTGGGCACGTTGGATTGCAGCCAACTCGGCACTTCGATTGTGACGCAAGTGACCGGGTACTCGTTATGATAAACAATAGGTTCTTTCTCCCCCTTGATTTCGTAGGTGCGATTGCCGATATCCGCCATCGCATCCAATTGATAATAATGATTGCTACCTAGAGTGGCAACTTGCGCGGGGTCGTCCACTTGGACGCGTGAGACTCGCACGACGCGCATGTTCATCACTACTCGCTCCATCGCGGGCTTGTTCCTCGATGTTCTTTGTCTTAAGGCCTCGATCAGGTCGGTGACCGACTTTTCGGTCCCTGCCTTTTGGATCAGCGGACTATTCTGTGATAACTGCATTAGTGCAAAGAAAGGTTCCATTTCTTTGGGGGAAAGAGGTTTGATCGGGTCTTTTTGCAATTCATGAATTCGATCCATCCACGCTAAATCCCATCCTTTCTCCATCAAGTATTGCAATCGCTCAGGGATTTTGGGTTCGAATGCCGACGAGTCGACGCTTGACAATTCTTCCGTCATTACCCATTGCGGGGATCGCGTCCAAGCCAGTTCGGTATCGTCACTGCGCGTCAAGCGAAGGCCATCGATGGTGCATGGCTGTCGAATCGCAGCTAGCGGCGTTCCATCTGTTTGAAGCCAACCAGCAGGTACCGATGCACACAGCAATGTGATTGGGGTATGTTCCATTTCGAGTTGACATCGATATACGTGAGATCGTTCCAGTACGTCGGAGGTTTCGGCATCGATTTGAATCCGCTCAATTGCAGTGACAATCCCCGCGAAGCGAGACAGGGATGCAGACTGCGAAATGGGCCATTCCGCCCTGCGCATTAGAAGTAGATCGAGGTCAGGAAAGAGTCGCTCCAACTCTAAAAGCGGCTTGCTGGCTGCTGACGCATTCGATCCTCGAAAACCCGCTTCAATCGCCGTATCATTTAGAGCCTCCAATGCTTTCTGTAACCTTGGTCGCACGATTGAATATGGGGTCTTGGTATCGACTGGAGGTTGCCACGTGGAGCCATCCCCGGTCGATCGATTGACGGTTCGAAATGGGTTGGCGACCGGGATGGATTCCTTGGACCCAAAGGGTTTGACGTAAGCGGCCAGCAACAGCGGCGAGAATTCATTGCCTCGCTGCGACTTATACGCGATTCGCTTGAAAAAAAGTCCGGTGAGGGCTATGTGGGAACCTTTCTCAAGTTTGACGTTTTGGTCAATATTTGCCTTTGGTGCATAGACGCAAATCGGCTGGCCGCTGGTGTCATCAGGTCTTAGCCAAATGACTTCATAATCCAAATTGGTGAAGCCTGCTTCGGAAATCGACGCGCTGGGATCGACTTGGTAGATAGTTCCCTCAAAGCGTATCGGTCGTCCACGGTAATCGTGACCAGCAGAAAGCAGTTGCGAAACCTCGATCTTTGGGAAATGAAGCGGCAGAGCCACTTGATTTGCGAGTAGCTCGCGAAGCGTGCCGACTCGCTGCCAGCTACGTACTAAAGGAAGCCAGTCGGTCGACCACCAAGTTGAGTTGTCGACAATTTGTTCCAGTAACTTTTCATCTAGAGCGAGACTCAAGCCGCGGAAAAAATCAATTTGTAAGGGAGTCGGTTCCCTGGCCACGGATTCCATAAACCACGCATTCTGTTTTTGGAATGCATCGATAAAGGTTGGAAGCCATGTTTCCGATCCATCCGCCTGACCAACAACGACGGAAGCAGCATTCTGAGCTTCGATTTCTGCCCATTTCTCAAGTTGTGATGTTGCGTCGGCATACCAACGTTTGACTTCTGTCCGTTGGGTAACTGCGGACTCCGAGGCGGCCTCAATTGCTTGCCTGCTGTAAAGCTTATGGGCCACGCCACGGACAACGGAAACTGGGGCGTTTCTAAGCAAGGCTTTCCATATTTGTTGGTTCGTTCGAACCGACGGACTTGTGGTCACCATCGTTATTTGTTCGACGGACAGTGGATCGAACCTCGTTGGATTTTCGAGTTGAATCGGAGAGGATGGTTGTCCACCTGAAAGTATGTCCGATTCCGATTCCGATACCGTTGCCGAGTTGGAGTTGGGTAATAGACCGATTGCCGTTGCAACGGTCTCAACTTTTTTCACATCGGATGTTTGTTGAATTAGAATCAGGATCAAGGCGAGCAGTATGACGAGCGAGGCCAACCGACGCGTACCACTGGATCGTTCAAGAGCACTGGTGTGTATTCGGCTTTGGCCTTCGGCGCTGTACCAACGTTGTCGTTTGTTTTTGACCATGCTTAAGGTGCTTTCACGCTAGCGGCGAAGAACTTTCTTGCCGCTTGATGGTAGGCCAAGCCGTCCCAATTTGCGGCAAGCTCCAATGCGATCAGTCCTTCGGCAACGGGCGTGCTGCTATAGATGGCATGGAGGCATTCTTCGACCAATCTGGCAGGCGCGTCCCTTCGAACGACGAGCAGGGCGGTGGTTCTCAGCGTATAGATTGGATTATTGATGGTGATCGCGTACGCTTTGTCTGTGATTTCGAAAAAATGGAACATCGGTTCGGCGTTGGCAAGTTCGGCAGCATTTTCGATAGAAAGCAACCGGTACCGCCCATCTTTCAACAATTCGACGATGCCTTGTTGGCCTACTTTGGTAACCGCAATCACGACATCTGCGTCCGAGAGCCGATCTGTATGAGTCCAGTCGCTATCGATGAGTTTGATTTTATCCGGCGTTACGCCAAAGTGCTTTAACAACCTAATTGCGGTTTGGTAGGTGCCAGAATCTCTAGTCCCCATCATGATCCGCTTGTCGGCGAGCTGGTCAATCTGCTGGATTTCTGAATCCTTTGGAACCAGGATATGGACCGCTTCGTAAAAAAGAGGAGCTACCACCGCGACTTGATCCGAGCGCACCGAGGACTCCTGCATCAAAGCCATTTGGGCTTTGTTTTCGATTAGCTGTTTCAGGTTTTCTAAAGACCCGTTGGTGGCGATGACATGCGGCTCTCGCCCGCTGGTTGTCTGCATTCGATTCGCCAGCTTTCCGGCCAATTCAAAGTACATACCGCCTGGAGCACCCGAGGCGATCGAGACACTTCGGGGCATGTTGGTGTTTCGAAAGTACTCGGAGATTTGGCCACCTGTGAGCCAGATGATGGCTATTGCAAACATGGATACGATCAAAACGTTTTGCGCGATGCGTTGTGATTGGGTGGGTTCTATATTTCGCGTTCCGGTGATGGCGGCAACCAAAGGTACATTTGCCAACCAATGTTTGCAGCGGCGAAAGAGCGACGGAGGAAGGGCGGTAATCGGGATGCCCTGGTAAAAGCGATCCAAGTCGTCCGCTAAGTCCCCGGCGGTGGCATAGCGGCGCGACGGGAGTTTTTCGAGGCACTTTGTGACGATGGTATCCAAATCGGAATGCACGTTTGGATGACTTTGACGGACAGTCGGTGCAGGTCGATGGATGACTTGCATTATCGTTTGCAAAACCGATTCCCCTTGGAACGGCGGCTTGCCGGTTAGCAACGCATAAAGAATCGCACCGATCGCATAGACGTCCGTGGAAGCGCTTTGCTCCTCGTTTTTTCCAGCGGCTTGTTCTGGAGACATGTAGCTGGGGGTTCCCAAGGTTGCACCTGTCGCGGTCAAGCCTTTGTCCGAGCCCATCTGCTTGGCCAACCCAAAGTCGGTAACGACAACCGCGTCAGCCTCATCGATGAGTACGTTGGCAGGTTTGAGGTCGCGATGGACTACGCCTTGCTGATGGGCGTAGTCGATAGCTCGAGCGACATCACGCACGTAGCGGACTGCCTCTTTGGGGCTCATTGGCCCAGATGAAATTCGCTTAGCGAGATCGGTACCTGGAATATAGTCCATTGAAAAGTAGTGATGGCCTTCGCATTCGCCGCATTGATAAACGGTGACGATGTTCGGGTGGGCGAGGCTGGCTGCGCTGCGGGCTTCGGTGTGGAATCGGTTGACTTCATCGTCGCTGGCCAAGCAACCGGAGCGAATCATTTTGATGGCAACGCGGCGTTCCAGTTGGACTTGGAAAGCAAGGTAGACCACGCCCATTCCACCTCGTCCGAGCACCTGTTCCAGGATGTAGTCGCCAAAGCGATAGGGCAGAACGGACTGAGAATTACTGGTGTTGGCGAGGCTAGCAAGGCTAAAATCCGACTGGTTTTTAGCTGGTGGCAACGTGGAGTCGAAGGGTGAGACCGGGATTTGTTCCCTCAACGACGCATTTTCAACCTGCGACGCTGGCAACGTTACGGCATTTGGATCCGGCGGTTCGTTCCACGACGCGACAAATGGATTTCTGTCATTTGCTTTCTTGTCGATTGGTGAGGAAGTTGCGGTGGAATTGGCGAGCTCACCGAGCGTTGGACCAGCCATAGTCTCAATCCAATCGGCTGCATCGAGCAGTGCCCGCAATTGAGCTTCGATATCCGGATATTCCTTGAGGAAAATCTCCCGATCTTCTATTTCTCCCGCATCGAAACGACGCATGAAGTCAAGCAAGGCTTGATCCAATTTCGTCTCGGTGCCGTCTTCAATCTCATCAGACATAGTGGGATTAGATGCGAAGTGAGCGAAGTGCAAAAGTCCTAGGATACACGACTTTTTTCATTTTTTCAGCTGTCTCTTGTCTCTAGGGTAAAATTAGATCAAACAGTCAGTCGAGCGAAAATGTGAAAACTACCAATCATAATCCGATACGTAAGTGAGGGACCAGCGAAATTGTCCCTAGCTCACGCTTCGGGTTGTGATACTCCACACTGCCGCTCGCCTTTCCACAGGCAAATCGGGTTTTGCAACTCAATCGAACTCAAATACTGAAAAACACATGACTATGTCGAATGCACCAACGTTTCGAGTTCTCCTCCAAAAAGAGCAGTTGGTTTTTTCTTCTGCCCATTTCATCACCTTTGCAGGGGACATTTGTGAATGTGTGCATGGACACAATTACGGCGTTCGAGCGGAAGTCGAGGGCCCATTAGATGAGAATCGTTATGTGATTGACTTCATCGCATTTCGCGATTCTCTGGCTGGAATCGTCAAGCAGCTCGACCATCACATGCTATTGCCGACCAAGCATGCGATGATCCTGGTAGAAGAGGAAAACGAGGAAGTAACCGTGCGATTTCGTAAAAAGCGATGGGTTTTCCCCCGCGAGGATTGCATGCTATTGCCAATCGTCAATACGACCGCCGAAGAAATCGCGTGGTGGATGGCAACTGAGCTTCGGGCGAAATTATTTCCGGAGATTGGGCATCGACTAAGCATGCTTGAGGTTGGGATTGATGAAAACCACGGACAGTGGGGGTATTGTCGATTGCCCTGGATAGAGCAGAAATAGTCATTGGGTCAGGCAAAACGGATTTGTTAAGGGGTGGAGCCTGCTATGGTCGAGCTTTGTTTGGGCGAAAGGCAATGTGAAATCTACCAATCACAACCCGAAGCGTAAGCGAGGGATCTGCGAAAAATTGTCCCTCGCTTACGCTTCGGGTTGGGATATTCGGGTTGGGATACTCCAGGCTGCCGTTCGCAATACAG
>JANMLD010000453.1:0-21808 GCA_031372345.1 Pirellula sp. | reverse complement strand
TGGCGTTGGTTCGGCAGGAGCCTCTCCCTCCCGGTATAATCCATGCTGCCGCTCGCCTAAGAGAAAAACATGCCAAAAATTGAGATGACTTACAGTTTACTCGTCCTGCTTTCTTTGGGGGCTCTGGTAAGCCGCATAGATGCTTCCGATCCTGAGATCGTTTCGGAACTCGTATTCCCCTTGAATCCCAAGCACAATCACGCTCCGGGCATTGTCGAATGTCCAAACGGGGATCTTTTTGCCTCCTGGTATCGCGGCGCCGGGGAACGTCAAGCCGACGATGTCGCTGTGTTTGCAGCATGGAAGAAGCGAGGTGCTACCGAGTGGACGGAACCGTTCGTGCTGGCGGACACGCCCGGTTTCCCAGACTGCAACACGGCCCTGTTCCTTGATCGCGACCAACAGCTTTGGTTGTTTTACCCAACCATTTTGGCGAACAGTTGGGAGTCTTGTCTCACGAATTTCAAGATTGCGAAACAGTTCGCTGCACCGGAGTCTCCTCGCTGGCATCGAGAAGCCATGATTTTGCTCAAGCCGGATGACTTTGCGGACGAAGCACGCAAGAAACTGGATCTGGAGTTGGCACCCTTTCAAGACACACTTCCTCCGAAAACGGTCGAAAACCTGCGTGTCTTGCGCGAGCGACTTGGGGAAAAACTGTACCAGAGACTAGGCTGGCAACCACGCTGCAAGCCGACTCAATTGCCAAGTGGAAGAATCCTCTTGCCGCTTTACACGGACACTTTTTCTATTTCCATCATGGCCATTACCGATGATAGCGGTAGCACCTGGCACGCTAGCAAGCCGCTTTTTGGCTTCGGTAATATCCAGCCGACGGTATTGCGTCGCGAGGACGGAACTCTTGTCGCCTACATGCGAGAAAATGGAGTACGAGGGAAAGTGCGAGTCTCTGAATCGAACGACGAAGGCGAAACTTGGGGGCATGTGGGTGTGTGTGACTTGCCCAATCCCGGTGCAGGCGTGGATGGTATTCGGCTGGCCAGCGGCAAATGGGTCCTGGTTTACAACGACACGACGAAAGGACGAAACCGACTTGCCGTTTCGCTCTCGAGCGACGAGGGGCGTACATGGCCTGTTACACAGCATTTGGAGGACCAGCCCAGCGGATCGTTTCATTATCCGGCGGTAACCCAAGGAGCCGATGGTACAATTCACGCGATCTACAGCTACTTTGTCGAAGGCGGAAAGAGCATGAAGCACGCGGCGTTTACCGAGGCATGGCTAGGAATAGCACAAGGGCATAAGTAGCTATTGGGCGAGCGGCAGCGTTGATTATACCGGGAGGGAGAGGCTCCTGCCGAACCAACGCCAAGCTCGGCAGGAGCCTCGCTCTCCCAATGAGACCTTTCGCATGTCCCCCACATACCTTTCGCAAGTCCCTCACTTACCTTTCGCAGGTCCCTCACTTCCATTTCGGGTTATGATTGGTGGTTTTACATCGCGGCTCGCTTTAGAATGGCTTACCCATGCAAACAGTTGATATTGCGAATCTATCTCGAAACTACGGTTCGCGACGCGGGATCTGCAATATCAATCTCACGATTGCGGAAGGTGAGATCTTTGGGTTTCTTGGTCCTAACGGTTCTGGTAAATCGACGACCATTCGGGTCTTGATGGGATTGCTAAAGGCCGGTTCAGGCACGGCTCGCATTTTTGGCAAAGACTGCTGGAACGACGGTCCAGCGATACGGCGAGAGGTCGGTTACGTAGCCGGCGATGTGCGACTTTATCCTTGGTTGACGGTCCGTCTGGCTCTGTCCATGCTTTCGAAAATCAGGGGAATGCGGGATCTGCGTGCGTCAGGAATAAAACTAGCGGATAGCTTTCGGGTGGAGCCTGATCTTCCGTTCCGAAAAATGTCGCGGGGCAATCGACAGAAAGTGGCACTGTTGCTGGCACTGGCTCATTCACCGAAACTCATCGTTCTCGATGAGCCAACGTCAGGTCTCGACCCGTTGATGCAGGACACTCTCATGACATGCCTTCGTGAATTGGCGACGAGGGGGCATACCGTTATGATCTCCAGCCACACAATCAGCGAAGTGGAAACGCTATGCGATCATATTGCGATCGTACGCGATGGTCGCATCGTCGAAGACTCGACGATCAAGCGTCTCCAAGCGCAGGCGCCCAGGCAGGTCGTCGTTACGCTTCGTGCGGACCAACCGCTCGAAGCGTTGCAATGGCCTAACGACCTTTTGGTGTGCTATTTGCCACGGAAGAATGGAGAACCTTTCAAATCGCGAACGACCACGCCTGTCCCAACCTCATGCCAGGACCGCACCTGTATTTTGGAGTTGATTGGTTCGTCGGCTTCCTTTATCGCTTGGGCTGCAGCCCAGAATTTTGATGACATCATGATCGGGCCACCTTCGCTTGAAATGCTGTTTCGTCCGTACTATGAATCGCACCAGGAGTCTGAGTGATGTTGGGACTGTTACAAAAAATCTGGGTGGAGGTCCGCTGGCCGGTTCTGTTCTTTAGTGTTGGACTGAGCGCTATTATGAGCCTCCTGACAGCTTTGCTTCCAAAGGTTTTAGGAAACATAGATTCGATGTTCGACAAGATGCCCATGATTCGACCTCTGTTGACTGCGCTGTTGGGCGTGGATCCAGGCCAGCAGGTTTCGGCTCAACTATCGCAGGCATTTCTCTGGGTGCATCCCACCGTCCTGACCCTGGTTTGGGCTCACGAAGTCATGTACTGCTCTCGCATGCCAGCGGGAGAAGTGGATCGAGGGACGGCAGATTTCCTGCTCTGTTTACCCGTTTCCCGTTGGAAATTATTCTTAGCCGAAACCGTAGGCTGGCTTGTTTCCGGCACGTGTATCATCGTTTGTGGATACATGGGCCACTTGTTGACCTCGCTAACCGTCCAGCCAGAAATGAGACTGTCGGTACTGCACTCCTTGATCGTGATCGTCAATCTCGGCGCCGTTTACCTTGCCGTCGGCAGTTTTTCATTTCTTATCTCTACGCTCTGCAATCGCCGAGGGCGTGCCATTGGCATTGTTTTTACTGTGTTATTGGCTTCATTCCTACTGAATTTTCTTGCTCAATTTCAAGACTGGGCGAAACTCATCTCCCGTTGGTTGTCAGTGATGGAATACTATCGCCCTGCGATCATTATTCAAACAGGAGACTTTCCGTGGTTTGACATTGGAGCATTAACCACTATTTCGGTTTTAATGTGGATCGCCAGCGGACTTGTGTTTCGGAATCGCAGCATCTGCACTTTTTGATGTGCAAATAAATTTTAAAAAGCGGAACTCTTGGTCATTTTTGCAAAAATCGCCTGGTCGCTTGCATACCAACAGCGTTATCAAATACACTTCTACCTGTTGTTTGCAGTGTTTTTCAACCGAATCTTTTTCCTGGAGAGTATGCGATGCGAATTCGGCTAATTGTTGGTTCCCTGGTTGCAGCAGTTGTTTTTGGGGGCGGCGTCATGGCTGTCAACAACAATGTCGCTCCACCAAAAACGGTCAAGGAAGTGATGAAGATTGCTCACAAAGACGGGCTTCTCAAGAAAATTCAAGGAGGTTCTGCTTCCGACGAGGAAAAGAAACAATTGCTCGACCTCTATATTGACATGCTTGAGGGTGAGCCAAAAAAAGGTGACAAAGCGGAGTTCAAAGCGATGACGAATGCACTGGTGGTCAGTGCCGCCAAAGTTGTGCTCGGTCGCGAAGGTGCAATGGACGAATTGAAAAAGACGTCCGACTGCATGGCTTGCCATTCGAAGCACAAGTAAACACGTTTCAAGAACGAGAGTGTCTGAATTCCCAAGCTCTGGTTTGGGAATACTCGTTCTCGCACTTTTGCAATCAATTGGACCCATCGCTCACGGTGATGCCTCATCGAGAACCATCGCCACGTCGGCCTCCTTCGGGGCGAGCCGGTTGACTTGCAAACGCTTTGCTTTCCAACGCAGCCTTGGTCTCCAGTCCAGGCTTTTGCATGAACCCAAGATCGTCGAACCAATCGATGAACCGATTTTGCCAAGTCCCATATGGGATTCCGCTGCGGTGGGTCAGTCCCCCGGTAGCACCGTTCGAACCGGGGTGGAAACCATTGCCATAAATATGCATCTCCACATTGGGAATGCCTGCCCGAAGCATGGCCGTAAAATATTCATTGGCCCAAATGGCATGCCCGCGATCGCCGGCGCCTGCGCAGGTGATAAAGGCAGGTGGCGTATTACGTGGAATCTTAGTATTGGGGTCGCGAGCAAAAGGGCTTGGACCGGGATAGATGATCCCAACGAAATCCGGTCGGGAAATTGTCCCAGTCAAAGGATCATTCGTTCCATTGTTGGCGGAATCAAACGCTTCAAACCCAATGGCAGCCGGTGCGGACAACTCGGCACCTGCCGAAAACCCCATGATGCCGATCTTGTTTGGATCGATGCGCCATTGCTCGGCATGCTTTCGAACCATGCGAATCGCTTGAAATGCATCGTTGACTGCGTCCGTTTCGGCAACGTAACCGTCGCTCCGCAATCGATTTCGCAATATGATTGTGTTGATGCCATAGTTGTAAAAGTAGGGGACGAAATCGGCGCTTTCACCTCCGACATTCAGCGTTCGATGGCCGCCGCCAGCAGCCAAAATAACCGCAGCGCCTGTATTGATCCCACGATCCACCATGTGCACTTCGATCGAGGTATTGTGAATGTTGACGATGCTCGAAATTCGCCCCGGCACCGTGCTTGAAATGTTGTATTTTTCGGCTTCCTTAATCCTATCTTGCTTTAGGAAGGAGGAATTTGGAGGATACAACGGCACCACGATGCCTCCTGGCAAGATAGGCTGTGGGATGTAGGGTTGATCTGTCGCTGGCCCCGGAGCGGGAATTCCAGTCGGAGGTGGGATCACCACGGTTGACGTGTCTTGAGCAATTATATTCGTTGCTGAAAAACAGATCAAACCGACAGCTACAGCTGGTTCGATCCAATTTGCAATTCGACGTAGCGTACGATGTCTCACTGAAAAGCCCTCTCGTAGGACAGGCTGCCAGCCTGTTGTTGCTTCAATTGGGACAGGCTGGCAGCCTGTCCTACTACAGGTTACTCAATCGATCGGTAGAATCGCCGAATCGTTTTAGGTCTTGGACACCCATGAACTCTGCCATGCTCAAGTAGAGATTCGTCAATGGCTTGGACCGATGATCGACGAATCGACCGGGAGTCAATGCACCACCGGCATTTCCAGCCAGGACAATCGGCAAGTCCGAATGCGTATGCTTGTTTCCATCTGCATTGCCACTGCCGTAGACAATCATCGAATTGTGCAAAATCGATTTGCCGTCAATGTCTTGTGCCCCAGCAAGCTTGTCCAAGAAACCTGAAAACATGCGAACATACCATTGGTCGATCTCCTCGACCTTTTTGATTTGATCGGCTTTGTTTTGGTGATGGGTCAAGTCGTGATGCCCCTCGACAATACCGATGTGATCAAAGGACCGGTTGCTGCCATCATGCGCTAGCAACAGCGATGCGACTCGAGTCGAATCGGTTTGAAAAGCCAAGAACAAAAGGTCATAGGTCAATTGCACATAGTGTTCATAAGATTGTGGCACCCCTGCAGGAGTGTCCATTGCGGGATCGGTTGCAGTGCCGAATCGCTCTGCTTTTTCGATCCGTTTTTCGATCTCCCGAATGCCCTCTAAATATTGTCCGAGCTTGTCCCGATCGGTGCTCGGGAGTCGACGCTGCATGGCGCGCGCATCCTCCAAGACAAAATCCAAAACCGATTTTTGTTCATGGCGACGACGAGCTAGACTATGGTTGCGCTGGCCTGGATTTCCAGTTCCGAACAATCGCTCGAAGACCGACCGGGGGTTGGATTCGGGTGACATCGGTGTCGATGCAGAGCTCCACGAGATATTGTATTGGTAGGCACACGAGTAACCGGAATCGCAACCGCTCGTTTGCCTTTTGGAATCGCAAGTCAATTCCAACGACGCGAACCGCGTGCTGTCCCCAACCGACTTGGCAATGATTTGATCGATAGAAACACCGGCTTGGATATCGCTGGCACTCTTTTTCAATCGAACGCCTGTTAAGAAGGTCCCATTGCCGCGGGCATGGTCGCCACCTCCGTCCGGACCGCCATTGGCCGATAGATTGTCTAGCCCTTTTAACACTTGAATTGAATCGCGATGGGATTCGAGCGGTTTCAGGGTTTGGCTCATCGCATACGACTTGGCATCCGAATCGACGGTACCCGTTGGCCACCAGGCGCCGGGTATAGCACCGTTGGGAAAGTAGACAAAAGCAGTTCGAAGGGGGGCGCCGGAAGCCGTGGTTGCTAAGGCGGTTGATGAATGGACAGCGAGTGTCTTTGCGGTTTGCATCGACTCCAGGGCAGGCAAGGCCATGCAAACACCTATGCCCTGGAGAAACTGGCGGCGTCTCATTGCATCTTGGATTGGTCTCATTGTTTCCTCGGTCTTTGTTGGATCGCGTAAGCCGTTTTTTCAATCTACTTTGATATTGGCGTTAAAGCCACATCAACATCGCTTCGTCGTTTAAGGAATTGGGGTGAATGGACGACTCCGTCCAGCAAGGCACGGGCTTTTCCACCTGACTGTTCGATTCTTTCAACGATAGCGTCTAAAGCATAGCTGTCCCTAAAGTCTAACCCACGTCCAAGGGCGTAGGTCATCATCTTTTCCGCCATGCAATAGTACATTTCTTGAAGGTGATTCGTTACCAGTGCCTGTTTGAGATCCGTAACATTTTCAAAGGCTTCACCACTAGAAAGGGTTCCAGTCGCGTCGACCGCCTCACCGAACTCTTTCTCCCTAAATCGACCGAGCGCGTTGAAATTTTCGAAGCCCAATCCAAGCGGGTCCATTTTGTTGTGGCAAGAACTGCAAACCGCGTTTTCGCGATGAATTGACAAGGTCTCTCGCAACGATTGCTTTTTCCCATCTTTCTTTATAGCCGCATCTTCCAAGGACGGGATATTGGGCGGCGGTGCGGCAACCGGCGAACCAAGAACGTTTTCAAGGATGAACAAACCGCGTTTGACGGGTGACGTTCTATTCGGATTAGAAGTCACGGCAAGGAAGGTTCCCTGCGTTAAAATCCCGCCTCGCAAGCTACGTTCAGGCAACTTCACTTGTCGCATTTCGTTACCTTGGATCGGTTCAAGTCCTGGAATTTCGTAGAACTTCGCAAGGTCTTCGTTGAGAAAGGTGTAATCGCAGTCGATGAGTTGAGCGAGGGGGAGATCATTCTTCAAAATGTGTTGGAACAGCATTTCCGTTTCGGCTCGCATAGCGCGTTTCACTTTATCGTCAAAATTCGGACCGATGGGTCGTCCAAAGGCGCCTGGGCGAAAACTCGGTACTTTATCTAATTCGGCTTTTTCTGCTTTTTCCGCATCCGTCAGCTCGCTTTTATTCCTCAATTCAAGCCGTCGGGCTCTTTTGCGATCCGCTTCAGGGTCTGCCACAGGCCTTGGGTCACTTTCTCTCCGTGAAACCGCAAAGGCATCGATCGAAACCGCTTCGACTTCCCGCGATTGAAGCCATTGGCCTACGAAGTTTTGAAAGAATGCGGAACCGCGGGGATCGCTGAGCATGCGGTCCACTTGTTGGTCTAAATGGGCTCTCAAGTCCCCTCGTGCAGCCAATTGCGTCAACTCCTCGTCAGGCATGGTCGACCATAAAAAATAAGACAATCGAGCGGCAATCGAATAGTCATCGAGCCATGGATGCAAGCCATGTGCATCTGGAAGGAAACCTTCCTCGCGAAAAAGGAAGCGAGGCGAGGCAAGTACGGCCGTCATGGCTTGCGCTACCCCACTTTCGAAGGTTTCCTTGCTACTTCCATAGACGCTTTCTGCGAGTGAGACTAGCCTTTCGACCGTCTCGTCATCGACGGGCCTCCTATAAACTTTCGTAGCGAATGGACGTAACAATTCGGCGGCATACTCTTTTCGTTGACCACGGGTTTTCGGTACCGGTCTAGGGAAATAGCGATCGTAGTTCAATGGAGGCACCAAATACTCGTCACCCTCTGGACCAATCAGCGCGACGTTTTTAACGATGAATCTTAGGAAGCGAACTTGGGTTTGATCAGGCGTTAGGGGAGTTACTTCGAAAACAAAATCGTGTTCACCCGAATTCAAATGGACGTCAAACACCATGGACAGGTCTTCATTGCCTTGGCGAACGAATTCTCGATCGACAAGCAATTCTTGATCGACTCGGAAGAGCATTTTGCATCTGTTGTAGTCGAAAACATTGTCAACAAATTGCTCGGCTGCTTTTGCATTGACTTCTATTTTGTATTTCCCGGCCACTGCAACATTCGTCGTCATTTTGCCTATCGAATGCTCTTTGTACGACATCGTCAACGCAGTTGGGTCGTCCCTCGGAGGCCCAAGAATGGGCCGCACAAATCGATTACCAATGAGCTCCGCTTTCGGAGGCACGGCGACCTCTGGATCCTTCGGCACATCGGCGATTATCTCTTTGCTGAACAAACCACCGGCGAGGGGGCGACGAGGAGCAACTCCAGAGACTCGAGGAACGGCTTTACTTACAATCTCTTTCGCGGCTGAAATGTACTTTTCAAGAAGCAGTGGAGAAACGGTAAGAACATCTGCGATGTTGTCGAAGCCATAGCCCGTGTCGTCCGATGGGAAGTTGCTATTCGTGTCGTATTCCACGCCGAGTAGATCCCGAATCGTATTGCGGTACTCGATTCGATTCAGTCGTCGCACCGTGACGACGCCGGGATCAGGGCGTTTTGGGTCATGTCGAAAAACATCGGATTTGATCCATGACATGACGAGTGTCCGTTGTTCGTCGGTTGGTCTTTCTTCGCCCAATGGCGGCATGGACTTGGATCGCAATTGATGTAGTACTTTGTGCCAAAGCGACTGGGACGCTCTTACATCCCCTTCAAATGCATCCAATGCTATGTTGCCGTTTTTTTCCTCTTTGGAGTGACATCCATAGCAATGCTGTTCTAACATCGGTCGAATGTGCGTTTCAAATTCGATGGATTCGTCCGCAATGACAGCTCCATCCAGTCGCACCAACGCCACAACACTCCACAGGCCAATGAGCAGCATGAATGGTTGCTTGGAATAGCGGTTGTCCATCACTAGTGTGCTGCCTCTTTTGGGATTTGACTGTTGCTTACAAAGGCCACATGTTGGTTGTCAGGCGACCAGGAGTTGACATTGATTGTACCCTGCCCTCCGTATAGATAAGCGATAATTCTCGGCGGACCATCGTCTGCAGGTTGCTGACGTAAGTAAACGGGCTTGTAGAAAGGGTGGTCGCCCGACGCAATGTCCTCCATGAAAGACAAGTAGACGATCGACTTGCCATCCGGTGATACATGCGGGAACCAGTTATTGAACCGGTCGTCGGTGATATTGGTTTGCGTCGAACCGTCTATGTTCATCTTCCACAACTGCATTTTACCCGTTCGCGATGAATTGAAAACGATCGACTTGCCATCCGGTGTAACTTCGGAGCCGTCATCCACACCTTTTGCCGTAGTGAGCCGAATTTCATCGCCACCACTGGACGAGATCTTGTAAATATCCAACTCGTCGTTTCGCTGGCCTGTAAAAACAAGAAAGCGTCCATCGGGCGACCAACCGTGCAGGTAGGATGGTCCCTCCTTGGTCAGCAGTTTAGGCTTCCCGCCTTCGACTGGAATCGTATAAATCATCGACTTGCCACCGTGTTCGGAACTATGGTGGCTGATCCCCAATTGCTTGCCGTCAGCGGACAGGGCATGGTCATTATTGTTCCGAGTCGCAAAGTCCGTGTTGATCTCGGTGACCGATTTGTCGGCGAGATCAAAACGATACAACTTGCCGTTTCGGTTGTAGATCAGGGACTTTCCATCGGGGGTCCAGTTAGGAGCCTGCAAGGAATCCGACACAGTATGCACCACGCTACGATGTCCCGTTTTGACGTTCAGTATTTCAAGTCGGCTGCCGATGTAGTCGCGATACGGTTTAAAATCGGAGGGTGCGGGAATAGTGATTCGGACATTGTTAAACACCCCTTTTTCCAGAACATCCGGGTTGTGCGAACAAACGTAGAGCCCAACATAAACTTCGTCCCCCAAATCCAAATCGATGCCTTCGACGCTTTGCAAGGCCTCGCCTGCGTGAGCGACAGCCATCGATATCTTCGTTCCTGTGCGAGCGAGCTGTACGATATCAGGAGCTTTGACGGTCGATTGAACTTGTTCCGTGATTCCACCTTGTGCCCTCCGAAATTGCAATGAAGTCAATCCATCGCCATGCACAGCCGAATCCGCGTAGGCCGAATCGGTATCTAAACTTTTGCGAATGATCCAACCCAGCTTGCGATGCGGGTCTACTCCTTCACCGATGAGTTTCATCTGCGCGTCTAAGATGAAATCTCCTTTGAGTTTCTTCCAAACCATATGAAACTCGTCTTTGCTTGCCCACATATTGGTGCCTGATCCAGCAATCTCGTACGATTGAGTTGCGGTATCGAAGGAGGCAGAACCAGGCTTACGGCCGCCTCCGACATCGGATGCACTTTCAAATTCACCGATACGACTGAACAAGGCAACCGGCTTGTCGATCACCCGTTCCGCGCGCCAAGGAGTATCGCGAGGTGTTCCATTGAATTCGGACATATTCCAACCCACGATCGCTTTGTCAGCGACAATTCCCTGGTACGTGGTTTTCATTTTTTGGTTGCGGAATTCTCGAACGACATCGAAGATTAGTTTGTTACCGATGATTTGGACGTTTTCGATTTTAGTGGTGGTAGATTGTGTTTCACCGTTTATGCTCGTGGAGCTTGTAAGACTACCGGACAGCGCTGCTCGGGTCTCCTCGATTGTCAGCGCTTCGGTTCGGCGCATTCGGTTGTTATTGGTCTCCCATTTCCATGTCCCTATTGGACTAATCGTAGACTTTTCATCAAAATTCGGGAATGGATCCACAGTGACCGGTTTTCGTTGCCGGGCTTGTTCGACAATCTTTTCTGCCGGTATGGAGTTGACTCCTGGATAGTCTCGCCAAATCCATTGCAGCATTTCGGGGAGAATGGCACCACCATGGTCGTCGGAATGGCCACCTTCGCCAAAGACGTAAGCCATGTCATATTTCTTTTCGTTCAGTGCAGCCACCATGGCTTGATTTTGCAAATGCCAATCGCGATCGAGATCGTTCGGGCTCCGCAGGTCGTTGACTCCGTCTTGCAAGAAGATGCGAATCGGTTTTGGGGCTGCATCGCGGACCAATTGTGGATAAACATGCCCGCCGTGAATGTTAGTAAAACTACCGATGAAGCTTATGACGTTTCGAAACTGATCGGGGCGGTGCCAAGCGACGGTGAACGCACAAATGCCACCGCTGCTTGAACCGCCGATAGCCCGGCCTTTTGGGTCGGTGGTGAGGTTGTACTTGGCTGCTACTTCCGGCAGGATTTCATCGACGAGCATCCTGGCGTATTTATCGTCCAGCACGTCGTATTCACGGTCGCGATTGTCCGGGTTGCCGGTCCCAATGCTATCAGGGAAGTCCGCGCCGCGTTGCCCTGGGGTGATGTAGATTCCGATCGTGACCGGGATGAGTTTCGTTGCGATCAAGTTCTCGAGTACTTGTGGCACACGCATCACTCCGTTTGGGTTGATCGCTCGCGCTCCGTCCTGAAAAACCAGAACACAAGCGGGTTGCTTGCGATCGTATTGCGATGGAACCGAAATCCAATACTTGCGAACCGTGTTCTCAATGATTTTGCTTTGAAAAAGGAATGGGCCGAGAAGTTGCCCCTCTGGGATATCGGTATGCTTTTTGGCGAATTCGCCGAGTTCATAGCGAACCTGCGGTTGCGGCTCTCGTCGTTTCGCGTCCTGAGCGAAGGCGTTGCAGCAAGCTACAAACGAAATGAAAAAAAGACCAATGGTTTGCTGTGGAGATTTCATTATTCGCGTTTAAGGGAGTTCAAGGAGGATAGAAGCGTAAGTCAAGTCAATGGTAGTTTACAATGGCAGTGAACTTAATCTACCCGACAAGCCAATTCGCAACTGGGGATTCGCATTATGACGCATCCGAAACCACTATTTCATCCGTCGCCCCTATTTTGTGGTACTAGTTGAACTAACATTACTCATTACTCGCAGGATTGGCTGAAGCTCGTGGGAATTGCACAGGCGATGTTGATTTATGAACAAACGCAAAGCCAATGCAATACTGCGAACTATCTAGACCCTAGATCCATGAAAAAACAACGAAGCAAAGCCACCATTTTATTTGCCTTAGCGTTTACAGCTACCGTCGTCGGGGCTTACGTGACATTTCGCAAGGATTCGAGTTCCCCCCAAGAAAACGTAGAGAAATCCGTCAGCAATCAAGTTGGTGAAGAAGACAAGTCCGCAATCGTTACGTTCTCAAGAGCAAAATGGGAGACTGCCGGAATACGAATGGAGCCGGCAAAGCGAACGAAGCTCTCTCAAATTGTGAGCGTAACCGGTCAACTCGCGATCAACGAAGATCGCCTCGCCCAGATTTATTCACAAGTTGAAGGGGTGGTATTCGATGTTCCAGTTCATTTCGGTCAGGATGTCATTGCCGGGCAAACACTTGTCATTATTGATAGTCATCAGATAGGTCTCGCAAAACTGGATCTGATCAAGAGTCGGCTAACTGCACGTCTTGCGTCGGAAGATTATCAATGGCACCAGACTGTTGAAACCAATGTTCAAGCCTTAATCAAATCGCTTCAGGAACGAGTTCCTATCGCCCAGATCGAACAGTCCTTTATCGATCGCGATATGGGAGACTTTCGCGCGCAGCTTATTTCGGCATACGCCCGCTTGCACAAGGCTCAGGCGGATTACACTCGGTTAAAGGAGTTGACCGATCAGCGAGTCGCGGCAGGCAAGGATCTTATGACCGCACAAACTAGTTTAGAAGCGGATCAGGCCACGATGCAGGCATTGCAGGAACAAATCAAGTTCACGTCCCGCCAAAACCGTATTGCGTCAGAACACGAGTTGGAGAAAGCCAAGACCGCTGAGTCGATTAGCGAAATTAATTTAAGAATTCTAGGAGTTCGCGATACAGCAGGACTGACGGCATCCATTGTCAGTGGCGGGGAATCGGTCTCGCACTACACTATTACGGCCCCCTTCGATGGATCGATCATCGAGAAGGATGTCGTGCTGCTAGAGCGGGTCGAAACGACTGCGAAGCTGCTTACTATCGCCGACCTCTCAACGCTATGGGTTAGGGCCGATATCTTTGACCAGCATATTCCGCTGCTAGATTCTCTTCAGAACAAAACAATTCGTTTTCGAGTGAACTCGTATCCTAATCAGGCATTTGAGGGGCGTGTTTTTTCAACAGGGCCTGTTGTCAATGACAAGACAAGAACGCTACCGATGACCGCCATCGTTAATAATCCGGACCGACGGTTGAAACCAGGCATGTTCATATCGGTGGAACTCCACGGCAATCCTACGGCGGAGGTGTTGGCCGTACCCGTACGGGCTATCCAAGAACATGAAAACAAACGATTTGTGTTTGTAAATCTTGAAGGCGAACAATTTGTCCGGCGCGTTGTCACTACGGGAAGTACCGCTGACGACGCGATCGAGATTATAGAAGGTATAGACGAAGACGACTTGGTTGTCGTTGACGGTGGGTTCTTCTTGAAGTCGCAAATGCTTACAGAACAGTTCGCGGACAAAGACTGAATCCACAATGATCCATTTTCTTATTGAACTTTGTCTCAAAAACCGTTTCGTTGTAGTATTGCTAACGTTGGTGCTGGTGGGGTTCGGCACCCTGTCGATGGTGAGCTTGCCTGTTGACGCAGTGCCGGATCTGACAAATGTCCAAGTACTAGTATTAACACAAGCGCCAGGGCTCGGACCGGTCGAGGTCGAACAGTTCATTACTTTCCCTGTCGAAACGTCGCTTAGCGGGCTGCCGAAAATCGAGGAAATTCGCTCGCTTTCCCTTGCGGGACTCTCGAATGTAACCGTTGTATTTAAGGAAGGCACAGACATCTATTGGGCCCGAAACCTTGTTAATGAGCGATTGCAAGAAGCACGCAAGGATATTCCCGATGGCATTAGCGATCCGCAAATGGGCCCCATCGCCACAGGGTTAGGCGAGATCTATCATTTCGAAGTGCGTGCCAAACCGGGATTCGACTTCAGCGTTATGGACCTGCGAACAGTCCTGGATTGGCAGATTGCATATCAATTAAGAAGCGTTCCAGGAGTCATTGAAGTCAACACGCAAGGAGGCGAATTAAAAACATATGAAGTGCAGGTCGAGCCCGACAAGCTGCTCAACTACAACATTTCTCTGACACAAGTCTTTGATGCACTGAGACGGAACAACGCCAATGAAGGCGGTGGCTATATCGTACATAACGACGAACAGCAACTCGTGCGAGGAGAGGCTTTGATTTCCAACTTGGAAGATGTCGGGACCATCGTAGTCGACAGCAATGCAGACGGCACACCGATTTTGATCCGCGATTTAGGTAACGTTCGCTTTGCTCCAAAGCTCAGGTACGGGGCCGCGACACGCGACGGACGCGGTGAGATCGTCACAGGTACTGCAATGCTGTTGATGGGCGAAAACTCGCGCATCGTTGCCCGCAGAGTCGACGAACGCATTCGTCAAATTGAGAAGACGCTCCCTGAGGGGATCTATATTGATACCTTTTACGATCGGACGGCGTTGGTGGATCGCACCATCGCGACTGTCCGAGAGAATATCGCTGGTGGAGCCGTTTTAGTGATCGTAATGCTATTTCTGCTTCTAGGTGATATACGAGCGGGTTTGATCGTTGCCGCGTCGATTCCGCTTTCTGCATTGTTTATGTTTACCGCCATGCATCTAGCTGGCGTGCCAGCAAATCTGATGAGCCTTGGTGCACTCGATTTCGGCATTATTGTCGATGGTTCGGTCGTCATGGTCGAGCAAATCGTACGGCGACTTTCAGACGCGCGTCGCAGCGGAAGCGTCCAAGGTGACGAAAGGCTCTCGGTTATTCGAGGTGCGGGCGTGGAAGTTGGTCGTCCAATTCTATTCGCAGGGATCGTGGTCATCATTGTCTTTTTACCGATCCTAAGCCTTCAAGGAATTGAAGGTAAGATGTTTCGACCGATGGCATTTAGTTTCATGTCGGCGCTAGCTGGCTCATTGGTTTTGTCGGTAACTATCATTCCAGTTATGGCATCTTTGTTTTTGGCTCGGAACATCCTCGACAAGGAAACTTGGCTGGTACGATCCTGCAAATGGGGCTACGGACCCGTGCTACACCTTGCAATCGGTCATCCGATTTACGTTTCGATTGCCACGGTTGCGGTCTTCCTGGTGAGCGTACTGCTTGCCTCTCAGTTCGGTGGCGAGTTTATTCCCAAGTTGGATGAAGGTGATATTGCGATGGAAGGCTATCGACTGCAGAGTGTCTCGCTGGAAACATCCATCCGTTTAAGCACCGAGATTGAGCGAACGTTGCTTCAGGAATTCCCAGACGAAGTTCAATCTGTCGTCTCAAAAATTGGACGAGCAGAAATCGCTACCGACCCTATGGGAGTCAACCGGAGCGATATCTTCGTGATGCTCAAACCTAAAACACAATGGAAACGATTCGACGCTAAGGCAGAATTGGTTGAAGCCATGGAAGAAATCTTGGATAAAAATATTCCAGGCCAAGGTTTCGGTTTCAGCCAGCCGATTGAACTACGAGTGCAAGAGCTTATTGCTGGCGTACGGGCGGATGTCGGGATAAGTTTATACGGGGACGATCTTCCGACGCTTTCGAAAAAGGCCGACGAAATAGTGCGGGCGGTTCAGCAAGTGCCTGGAGCGGCTGATGTACGTGCCGACCAACTGGGCGGAATGGCCAATCTGAGGATCAAAATCCGACGTGACCAGATTGCACGATATGGAATCAACGCCCGCGAAGTGCTCGATGCCGTGGCCATCGTCGGCGGCCACGAAGTCGGGCAGGTTTTCGAAGGTCAAAAGCGATTCCCTTTGCAAGTTCGACTCGGGCCGCTGCAACGCGAGAACGCGGAATTGATCAAGAAGCTTAAGATCGCTGATCCAAGAGGGCGTCAGATTCCAGTCGAGCAACTTGCGGACATCTTGGTCGAGGAGGGACCTGCCTTGATTAGTCGTGACGATATCCATCGCCGAATCCTTGTGCAATGCAATGTCCGTGGACGCGACTTGGCCGGTTTCGTAGCCGACGCACAGCATGCAGTCGAGCAAAATGTCAAATTATCGCCTGGCTACCGTATCGAATGGGGCGGCCAATTCAAAAACTTACAGGAAGCCAATCGTCGACTGATGATCGCGGTTCCGGTCGCACTGTTCCTGATTTTCTCGTTGCTTTACATGGCTTTCCGCTCTGGGCGACTAGCGATGCTAATTTATTTGAATGTTCCGATTGCAGCCACGGGAGGCATCTTTTTGCTCTGGATGCGCGGCATGCCGTTTTCGATTTCTGCTGGCGTCGGCTTTATCGCATTGTTTGGCATCGCAGTCATGAATGGTGTGGTACTGGTCGAACATATTCGTAACCTGCGAAGGGCAGGCACGGCGATGAATGATGCGGTTTTTGACGGTGCCATGGACCGCCTCCGTCCGGTTCTGATGACCGCCACCACCGACGCGCTAGGCTTTCTGCCTATGGCCCTATCGGTCAGCGCTGGCGCAGAAGTACAACGACCGCTAGCAACTGTTGTCATTGGTGGCGTAATTACATCGAGCCTCCTGACATTAATCGTTCTACCTGCAGTTTACCGATGGTTTGAGCCAAAGGATTCTACTGTTCGCATTGCAGATCCGTCATCTTAGGTGGAGTGGGTAGTTTGGGGTGAATGCAATGCGATGCTTCGCCGTCATTTGCCGTCTTACTCTACTCAAACGAACCTATCCAGACATTTGCTTCACGAAGCAAAATGAATGAAGTCGATACTGCACAAGGCTAAACGTTACGTTTTTGCAAGAGTAGGTTGATTCAGAATGGACGTTGGACGATTCTTCGCCGTGTTTCTGCTAAGCCAGTTGGCGGGTTGCCAAACTGCTCCGGTCGCTTCACGCGATCATTCAGCAACGTCGGTGGAAGCGTTGAAAAGATCCGGAAATGTCGAACCGCGGACCCCCGTTTACTCTGGCTATTCGCAAGTTCCTGTGCAGCAAGCCTCCTTTGTCGAACCGGCAAAGCCAATAACGGAGCAGAACCCCGAAGCCACTACTGTGACTCGTGAAAGTGGAAGACTGACACTTTTGCAGTTCGAAAACATCGCGTTGTCTAATAACCCGACGCTTCGTCTAGCCCGAATCCAGATTGAAAAGGAGAGAGGAACCTGGACTCAAGTTGGACTGTATCCCAATCCAGTTGCTGGCTACCTTCGTTCCGATCCAAGCAATATGTCTGGATCTCGTACCAATGGAGCGTTTGTTCAACAGACCTTTGTAACCGCGGGAAAACTGCGATTAGCAAGAGAAGAAGAGGCGTTCGGGATTCAAGAAGCGATACAGGGTTTCGAAGCACAAGAGCACCGTGTTCTAAATGACCTAAGGGCGCGCTTTTACGATGTCCTAGGCGCACAATACACGCTCGACGTGGCACTCAAGATGGAGAAAATTGCTGCTGATGGATTGGACGCTGCGCAGCGCGCCGAGAAGGCAAAACAAACCAGTCGGATTTATACTGTCCGGTCCGAGATGCAATTAAAACGCATCCGGTTGGCAATTCGAAACGCGGAAGACCAGTATGCCGCGGCCTGGCAGCATCTTGTCGATATGGCAGGATCCCCCGAGATGGCTCCCGTTTCATTGGTAGGTAGCTTAGAAGACGCGATTCCTAATCTGGATGAGAATGAAGAGTGGGAAAGACTGCGGCGAGAAAGCCCATTATTGAAACAACTTCGCTCACAAGTAGGCCTTACACGCAAAGCGTGGGAACTCGCACAAGCTCAACGTATTCCAGATATCACAGGACAAGTTGTCGTCGAACGCGATAGTACGAACCAATTTACTAGCGTTCAGAGCCTCGTCGCACTACCCGTACCCATCTTTAATCGAAATCAAGGGGCGATCTACACGGCGTGCAATGAGATCCGGAGAGCGGAGATGGAAATCGAAAGAACGGAACTGGCGTTGCGAGATGGATTCACCGTTACCTACCGACAATACGCTAGTGCTCGCAATCATGTCGAGGCTCTTAAAACAGACATTCTTCCTGGAGCGCAGGAAAACCTAGACCTTACGACCCGTGGATATGAAGGGGGCGAGTTTTCCTTGTTTGACGTTCTCGACGCACGCCAACTCTTTTTCGATACGCTCTTAGACTACAGTTCCGCATTGACCGAGTTGCGAGTCGCGGTAAACGAGGTTGTGGGGATGCAATTGACCGGTGGACTCAATCCCGCAGAAATCGGTACTGCACTTCAAGGAGCAGAAGGTGCAGCAACGCAACGTCGCGCCGTCCAACAACTTCTGCAACAACAAGATCGCGGCCAACTCAAAAAGTTTACACCTGGAACAACTGGAGAGTAAATCCGTAATACCTGAATATTTCGAACCATGGCAGAGTTAGAGTTTTTCCGTTTCTCACGACGACTCCGCGGCCCTTGCAATCGCTGGTTCTTGAATCCGAAACCATGCGACGTAAAGGGCTGGCAAAAACAGGAGCGTCAGTACGGTTCCAACCACAATACCGCCCATCATCGCATAAGCCATCGGCCCCCAAAAGACTTCCCGTGCGATCGGGATCAGAGCAAGACTTGCCGCCGCTGCGGTCAGCAATATCGGTCGCATGCGATGCTCCGTTGCCTCAAGCACGGCCGCCCATGCCTCGTGACCCTCTCTTCGCAACGTTTCGATCTGCACGATGAGAATCACTGAGTTTCGAATGAGGATGCCTATCAAGGCGAGTATTCCTAAAATGGCAACGAAGCCCATCGGTGTCCCGGATGGCAACAATGCAGCCACCACGCCGATCAAACCCAGCGGTGCGACCGCAACAACTAAGAATAGTCGATGAAAACTCTGAAGCTGGATCATCAAGATCGTGACCATCACAAACATCATCAAGGGTACCACCAAAAGGATTGGGCCCTGTCCCTTGGCACTCTCCTCGACCGCGCCTCCAGTAACAACATGGTAACCAGCAGGGAGCGTTTTACGGAACGCTGATAGCTCAGTTTCTAGCTGCGCGACGACCGTTGCTGGCTGAACGGATTTATCGATGCTGGCTTTGATCGTAATGGTTGGAAGCCGACCGCGACGCCAAACTGCAGGTTGCTCGATCTCATATCGAAAGGTTGCGATGGCAGCCAACGGTACGAATTTTCCGTTTTTGCTTGCAATCTGCAAGTTTTGAAGTGTTTCAATCGATGTTCGCTCGCTGACCATCGCCCTGCCGACGACGTTCACCAGGTAAATATTGTCCCGAATTTCAGTGAAGTTGGAGCCGCCAACGATACCGTTCAAGGTCCCTGCAATCGCCTCGGAGGTGATGCCTAGCTGAGCCGCTTTGTCCTGCATCATGTCGACTTTGATGACACGCCCCGGCTCATTCCAATCGTAGACCAAGCTTTCGACGTTGGCGTTGTCACCCACCTTGGTGGCCAGTCCCTGAGATAAACTACGCACTGTTTGAAGGTCTGGCCCGCTTACGCGATACTGCACGGGTCTTCCAACCGGTGGGCCAATGTCCAATAGATGCACAAAGGCATCGGTTCCGATAAATTCCTCTGAGACGATTTTGAGCAGTTTGGTGCGTACGCGTTCTCGGGCCTTAATGTCTTTGGTCACGATCACGATCTGCCCAAAGTTGGGTGACGGGGGCTGGACATCCAACGAAAGCAAGAAGCGTACAGATCCTTGGCCGACATACGATGACCACCGTTCGATATCTGGGTCATCCGTCAGTGCCAGCTTCTCAAAGCGATCCATCTCTTCTTTCGTTCGATAGATCGAAGCGTTTTGGCGCACCGTCCAATCCACAACAATCTCATTGCGATCGGAACTTGGAAAAAACTGCTGTTGCACATAACCTAGCCCAATAACCGAGCAAACGAACATCGCGATGGTTATCAAAACCGTCGTCCACTTGCGCCGCATGCAGGTCACTAAGACGCGTTCGAACCCGCGAGCAAACCATCCCTTGCTAGCGTGTGCTTTGAGCATCGCTCGCGGTAAGAAAGTCACCCCCAACAATGGCGCAAAGACTACGGCCACAACCCAAGACACGATGAGGGAAACCGCGATCACGACGAACAGGGTAAAGGTGAACTCACCAGCCGCACTTCCATTCAGTCCGACCGGAATAAAACCTGCGATCGTAACGAGCGTACCGGTAAGCATCGGAAAGGCGGTGGAAGTATAAACGTGGGTCGCAGCTTTTTCCAGTGAGTCGCCAACCTCTAATCTCGCCACCATCATCTCGACCGCGATCATCGCATCGTCGACCAACAAACCCAGTGCGATAATCAAAGCCCCAAGCGAGATCCGCTGAAGAGAAATACCAAAATACTCCATGGCGACAAAGGTGATTGCGAGCACCAACGGAATGGTCAACGAAACAACCAATCCGGCACGAAATCCAAGACTCACAAAGCTGACGGCGAGAACAATTGCGACCGCCTCGAAGAGCGCTTTCGTGAAACCACCTACCGCTTCCTCGACGATCTTGGGCTGGTCCGAAACGAGATGGATGCCAACGCCGATCGGCAAGTCCGCCTCAATCTTTTCCATCTCCGAATCGATCGCCTCCCCAAACTCCAAGAGATTCGCTTTGGGTTTCATTCCAATGGCCAGCCCGATTGAAGGCTCTCCTCGAAAACGAAACAACGATCTCGGTGGGTCGACATAACCGCGTCGAATGGTGGCAACGTCTCTCAGTCGAAAGAATCGATCGTTGACCCTCAAATTGATGGCTCGGAGATTTTCCTCTGAAGTGAATTGGCCGCTTACGCGGATGCTGATTCGCTCTCCGTCGGCTTCGACAATTCCGGACGGGGCGATTGCGTTTTGCGAGCGAATGGCATCGACGACAATCTGCTGGGACAGTCCTAAAGCTGCGATTTGACGGGTTGAAAATTCAAGGTAGACGACTTCGTCCTGAGTTCCCATCAATTCAACCTTGCCAACGTTTCGAACCGTCATGATCTTAGCTCTCGCAGACTCGACATAGTCACGGAGTTGTCGCTGGCTGATTCCATCAGCGGTGAATGCATAAACGTTCCCAAAGACATCCCCGAAGCCATCGTTGAAGATGGGACCCAGGACCCCACTCGGAAGCTGTCCTCGGATATCGCTGATGAGATTGCGCACGCGAAGCCATGCCGTCGGTACGTCGCTTGCCTTGGTGTTGTCCTTGAGATTCACAAAGATAGTGGTCTCTCCTGGTCGAGTCAGACTGCGCGCGAAGTCAAACTGCGGTATCTCCTCAACCTTCTTTTCGATGCGATCGGTGACTTGACTAATCGTATCCTCAAGCGTTGCGCCCGGCCAAGCCGCTTGGATAATCATCGTTTTGATGGTGAAGTCGGGATCTTCTTCGCGGCCTAAATGGAAATAGGAGAAGGCACCAAGCACAGACGACACGAGCATAAAATACCAAACGAGCGAGCGATGGTTTAATGCCCAATCGGAAAGGTTAAAGTCTTTCAATGCAGATCCCCCGAGTTCAAGCGAATCGATTGTCCTTCTGTAAGACTGTTGACACCAGCCGTCACCACACGAACGCCGACAGGGATTCCATCTGCGATTTCGACACCGTTT
>JANMLD010000448.1:0-3696 GCA_031372345.1 Pirellula sp. | reverse complement strand
GCCGGCAGTGGATATGCAATTGCGTCATCGATTGATTCCGTGCGGTCGCTCTCGGTTTCGGAAGCCATGTTGGACTGGACAAAAGCCGAGGAAAAAAAGCCGCTCGAGGAACAATCGCCTGAGCGAGTGGGTGAGATGGCCAAAATTTGGGCTAGTGGCAACGCAATGCTAAAACAGAACCCCGATGCGATGGGTGCATTCGCTAATTCGTTCCTTTTCGACTATCGAATGAAGCATATAAAAACGCCTGAAAAAAACGGTGATTGGTCCCAAGCCTGGCGAGATACTTCGCCCGTCTTTCTCCAAATGGCGCTTGATCGAGAACCGAACCCTATGAAGAGAGAGCAGATCATCGAGTCCGTTGGAGGAAAAGACGTCGTCGATCTTCTTGTGTTATCAGCCAATTGGTACGCTCTAGGTCAAACCAAGTCGCCATTGGATTGGCGACTCCTTTGGGGGCGCTGTTTAGCCAATACCGAGTGCGATCGAAATGAGATCGCCAAGCTTGTGCCAGCAAGTTTGGTACTTGCGAAACATAACTCGCAGCAACTGCTGGTAACCGCTGTGCTATTTCGCGACCAATTTGACCAGAGTCAGCATGAGCGAATTTTGTCGCAAGCGATGAAATCGAATCCTTCGGCTGCGGTGAATTCGGCGAAACTCCTAGCCATGGAAAGGGAAGACAATGATGTGCCCATTGAAATTTTTCCGCAGAGATACGAGGTGCTTATCGCATCCGCAAAAGACACTTTTACAAAGAAACGTTTCCGAGAAACGAATCGGCAACTTTGGGAGCGTGCGCGTGAACTGATTGATCAAGCACCTATTCCTAAGTCTCAACGGTCCCTAAAGTTAGCAGAAGCATGTGCCGCCCTTGACGAGGTCGAGGGCGAAATCTTTCACTTGCAAGAGGCCGCAAAAGCGGAGCCAAACTCCATCTCGATTCATTGCCAGCTCGCGAACCGATTACTGGATATTGAGGATGTTAAAGGAGCGAAAGCGGTCCTTGATAGGCTTAAGCGGCAGAATCCTGAAAGTAGTGAAGTCAAGGCAATTGCTGACCGAATCTCAAAAACCTAAAGAAACAGCATCGGACAAATCTGACACGACGCCGTTTTGAAGTGTTTTCGACAGCAAAAACGGTACAGGCTCGGCTATCCACACCGCCCCTCCAGACCGGACTTACCCATTTCATCCCCCCAGAATTGGTTAATTCTTAAAATGGTAGATGTGTTTGACTGGAATGATTGAGCGGGTCGCCTAAGATATAGGACTCTCTTTTGAAAACCCTATTTTAATTAAGATCGATAAATGGACGCAATCAGACCCACGTCAGAGAGTGTTGGAACGCCAACACTTGCCCAGGGGACGCCTGCAAGCCCTGACCTTGTGAAAATCCTTTTGCGTTGGAAATGGCTCCCGATACTCGGATCGGCGATTGGGGCGACGTTGGGCTACTTGTACTTCGTGCAAATTGCGCCGACGTACAAGGCGACAGCTCAAGTTCAGGTTGTAGCTCCCCCCAAGGAAATTCCAATTTCCACATTTGACAACAAGGTGGACTCTCGCTCTCGTGGCGATGAATTGGTCATCGTTCGAAGTTCTGCTGTGTTGCGCAAGGCGGTGGTCATCGGCCAACTTACTGAAACTAATAAGGGTATGCTAGCAGGGAAGTCTGCTGATGAAATAGTAAACATGCTTCGCAATCCTTTCAGCAAGATGTTGGAAGTCCGACTCGGATCCAAGGACATCAATAGCGACATCGTGGACATCAGTGTTACCACCGATAATGCCGATCTTTCAGTAGAAATCGTCCAGGCTATTGTCATTGGTTATGAAAACCATATCAACGAGAAGGTCGACTCGTATTCGAAAGAGGCAAAAGAAGTATTAAGAAAATTTAGCGATCAATACGACGGAGATAAGATCGCCACAAAATCTGCGCTAGAAGAACTTCAGAAGGACAAGGACTTGATGTGGGTTGACGGAAAGCCTCGAAGTCCCGCAAGTGACAAAATCGTCAAATGCATGGAGTCCATCTCCGAAATCGACGTGAAAATGAAGAACCATGACGCGGTCATTCAACAGATTGAAAGGGGTCGCGAGGCCAATCGTCCGCTCGAAGAACTCTTGCGAATGGCCTTGAACTCAACTTACGATTCCGGATTCAAACAAGGTGACAGCAATGATGCGTCTCGAGAGAGGGACATTGCCAGAAGCATGCAGACGCAGATAGAACAGTTCGAGAGCGATAGAGTCATTCCTTTTCGATCTGAAATGGACCGATTGAGGGATCAGAACTTGGCTGACTCGCACCCGAGTGTCATTGCTGCGAAATCAAGATTGGATAGGTTGGAGGAAGAGCTTGCTCGTCGAAAGGTGGAACTGAGGAAAGTCGAAGTAGCCTTTGAAAGAGAAAATGGAACTAGTCGAAAGGAATCCTTTAGCGTTGAGAGCCGATTGACGGTAGCCTACGGCGCACTGAAGGAAACGCTTTCCAAGCTGCAGTTTGAAAGGAATGAATTTAAAAAAGAAGCTGACGAGCTGAGAGAAGAAGCCACGAAGCATCAAGGCCTAATAAGCAACTATGCAATCAATCTCGCAAAACTAGAAGCCTTAAAAGGAGTAACGGATCAAATCGGCGAGAGTCTTCGAAAACTGGACTTCGGATCGGATTTTGGAGTGAAGTCGATAAACCGTCTCGAATTCCCGACGAGCGCTCCGTTTGCCGGTCCCTTCTGGACTCGGTACCTGGGAATTGGAGCATTGCTTGGATTTGTTGCTTTTAGCGGTCTCGCGTACCTCCTTGAAATAGCGGATCGCTCGTACCGGAACCCAGATGAGATTGCGGGTGACCTCGGCATGCCTATCATCGGCCATCTGCCTCTTGCTGCCCTATCGAGAACAGATCGAATCGACGAAAAAGTGGACAGCTCCATTGTTACGTTGCATAAGAACCGTTCGTCCCTAGCCGAAGCGTTTCGAGGTATTCGGACGGCGGTATTCTTTGGCTGTCAACAAGGCAACATCAAAGTAATTCAGGTGACCAGTCCTGTTCCTGGTGACGGCAAATCGACTGTCGCAGGTAATTTAGCAGTGTCCATTGCTCAGTCAGGCAGAAGAGTTTGCCTCATCGATTGCGACTTCCGCCGTCCGCGGGTTGCGAAAATCTTCGGCTTAAAAGAGGACGTCGGTTTAGTTCAGGTGATTGGCGGTAAAGTGGAGCTGGAAGACGCGATCCAACAAACGTCGATTGAGAATTTATTCTCGGTAACTTGTGGTCGGCGACCAGGCAATCCTTCTGAATTGCTTTCCAGCGAAAGATTTGCGGACTCCCTAGCTTCACTCAGGGAGCAATTTGATTTCGTCATTGTGGACACTCCTCCCATGCTTGTCGTCAGCGACCCAGCAAACGTTGCAGGTTTGGTTGACGCAGTCCTGCTGACTGTTAGGCTTCGACGTAACTTAAAACCGATTGCCACACGCGCGGCGCAAATGCTGCACTCCATCAATGCGAATATGCTCGGAGTCGTGGTCAATGGAATTGGTGTGGGCGGGAACAGTTACGGATACGGCGGCTATCGTTACGATAACTATAGTGGCGGCAGCTCCAGCGGATACGGCAAGAGTGGACACGGTGGCTATGGTTACGGTTCTACCTACCAATACGGTGGGTACTACGGTGGAACCATGATT
>JANMLD010000379.1:0-4370 GCA_031372345.1 Pirellula sp. | reverse complement strand
CCTCGCCAAAATTCCTCACCAACAAAAAAAGAGGGCTGATCTTTCGACCAGCCCTCTTATCATTTTTTGCAATCGCATTAATTCGCTTGAGTGCGACTAACTCTTTAGTTAAGCCGGAGGTGTCTGGATAAGAAGTCCTTCGCTGCCGAGACCGCCCTTGAGTTCCATTTGAGGCTTGTCAGACTTAGGCTGCTGAGCTTGCTCTTTTTCCTTTTCAGCTTCGGCTAAGATTTGCTCTTCGGACCAGTCAACACGTTTGCGTGACAAGCCGATTTTGCGTTCTTCGCTGTCCACTCGCAACACTTTGACTTCGATCTCATCGCCGACCTTGACGATATCTTCTGGGTTCTCGACCTTGTGATCGGCCAATTCCGAGATATGCAACAAGCCTTCGAGGGAGTCCTCGAGTCCAACAAAGACACCAAAGTTAGTGATCTTCGTAACTTTGCCACTGACCAACTGTCCTGGTTGGTATTTGGCTGGAATCGTGGTGTTCCATGGATCGTCATCAAGTTGTTTGAGACCCAGAGCGATACGGCGACGCGTTTGGTCGACGCTCAAAACTCGGCAACGGACTTGTTGTCCCTTGGTCAGCAATTCGCTTGGATGACTGATCTTGCGAGTCCAGGACATGTCCGAGACGTGGAGAAGTCCATCGATCCCTTCCTCGAGTTCGATAAACGCACCGTAATTGGTGAGATTGCGAACCTTGCCAGTGACCTGTGCGTTTTCTGGGTACTTTTCCATGACGACATCCCAAGGGTTGGATTGCGTCTGCTTGATACCGAGAGATAGCTGTTGTCCCTGTGCATCGACTCCCAAGATCTTGACATCGATCTTGTCGCCGATTTGGACCATCTCGCTTGGATGGTTGATTCGACGAGTCCATGACATTTCGCTGATGTGAACAAGACCTTCGATGCCTGGTTCGAGTTTCACGAACGCACCGTAGCTCATGACATTGACAACTTCGCCCGGGATCGTCGTGCCGACTGGATACTTTTCGGCAATGTTGGTCCAAGGGTTGTTTTGCTTTTGCTTGAGTCCCAAAGCGATCTTCTGCTTTTCGCGATCGATTTGGAGAATCTTGACTTCGATTTCTTGATCGATGGAAACCATTTCGGTTGGGTGCCCGATTCGTTCCCAGCTCATGTCGGTAATGTGAAGCAAACCATCGATGCCACCCAAGTCGACGAACGCACCGAAGTCGGCGATATTCTTGACAATACCTTTTCGAATTTGACCGATTTCGAGTTCGGCCATGAGGTGTTCGCGATCTTCCTCGCGTTGCTTTTCGATGAGCGAACGTCGGCTGACGACGATGTTGCGGCGTGTTTCGTCGATTTTGAGAACTTCGCACTGCACAACGCGACCGATGTAATCGCCGATGTCGTTCGGGCGACGGATGTCCACTTGGCTAGCTGGCAAGAAGACAGGCACGCCGATATCGACGAGCAAACCGCCCTTGATTTTGCGGGTGACGGTACCAGTGACCACTTGGCCTTCCTGGACCGAGAGCATCATTTGCTCCCATTGGATGATCTTTTCAGCTTTGCGCTTGCTGAGGCTGATCATGGCCCGGACGTCTTCTGGAGCACCGTGCTGGTCTTCGACTTCTTCGATTAGAACCTTGACGGTTTGGCCGATTTCCGGCGGCGGCTCATTTTCGTCCCATTCATTCTTATGAATCGCACCTTCGCTCTTAAAGCCGACGTCGACGACGACGAACTCGTCGTTGATTTCGACAATCTTGCCTTCAACAATTTGGTTGACGTCAAACTGCTTGTTGGCATCTAAGAGTGACTCGTCAAACAATGATTCGGCAGTATCGCCGAACATCATTTCGAGTTCCTGCTCCAAGAGTTCATCCTCTAGGGAGCGAATAAGGGTGCGATTGACCATGCGTAAAAGTCCTTGGGTATGCTAGCGGGAGAAAATCGGCTAGACGCATGGGAAAGAGATACAACCGACTAAAGATCGATTTACGTGAATCCTTCTTGGCGATAAAGTTCTGGGACCGACTCTCGACGCAGCGTAAAAAAAAGAGTAATTCGTCGCCTGAGGGTTCGGCAACTAGCCGAAAACCTAAAAACTCATGCAACCTTGGGTTACGGAGTGTAACAACGTTTCACATGGACGGCAACAGTGACTACGATGTCTCCACCCCTACTTTTGCTGTAGTTCTCGATGAGATTCGCAAGTCCAGGCCGAAAACGACCGCTACCGTCAACTACCCTTTTCCCGAACCAAGAATTCTTTTATGACTAACACGGCTCCCCTCCGTTACGCGATTGGCGGCGACCACGCTGGCTTCCTGCTCAAGAACGACGTTGCTAAGCTGCTGGTTGGACTTTCCGTAAACGTATTGGACTACGGGACCCACACCGCGGAATCGTGCGATTTCCCTGATTTTGCCGAGATGGTTGCTGTGAAGATCATCAACGGGGAAATCGACCGGGGAATTCTGGTTTGCGGCTCAGGAGTTGGCGTTAGCGTGGCGGCGAACAAGTTTCCCGGCATCCGGGCTAGTCTTTGCCACGACACTTACTCCGCTCGCCAAGGCGTCGAGCACGATGACATGAATGTCCTCTGCATCGGAGCACGTGTCATTGGTCCTGAATCGGCCTTCGAAGTCGTCCGGTCGTTTCTTGGTGCACGCTATACCCCCGCTCCCCGTCACGCTGCTCGCCTCGCCAAAATTGTGGACATCGAGCGCCGCGTTCTGCTGGGCGAGTTTTCGAACAGCCAGCATCAAAGCTAGTAACGCAAGCGGCAGTGCGACCATCCAAAGAGGCGCTGGACCAAGGCCAAATCGTGATGCGATCGAAGCTATTACGGTTGCCGTCGTGTAACCAATCGACTGCGCGAGTGTCATGGAAGCGACCCCCATAACGCTCGGATTCATCCTGTGTGCATGCTCGTTGGTTGAGATCTGGAACGGGCAGTTTAACGCCAAGGCCAAAGCAAACAGTCCAAAGGCCCCGAAGCCTTGCGTGGCCATTAAGCATCCGCTGAATAAAAGGATCCACCCGAGCGGACCTACAAACAGTAGCTGCCGCCTCAAACTTGGGACAAAAGGCATCGCCACAAGCACTGCAATTTCAATCGCGACTGCCCCAGCAAAGACAAAATAGCCATAGTTTCCATAAGTGTTCGTCAAAAATTCATGTGCGTACAAGCCATAAGACATCTCGCAGATCGCCACCATCCAAACCAGTAGTAATAGGCCAAACCACTCCAACCGATTCGATTTCGCTGGCACGTTTTTTCGAAAATTCGGCGAAGCATGTTCAGATGGACCCTCTGAATCATCCGACGTGAATTTCGGTGTCGTTATCGGCAAAAGTCGCCATGCTAAAAACGCGAAAATCGCATGGCAAAGGCTGATAGCTGCCCCGATAAACAAGTGATAGTCCGCGACCGACGTTGCGCTGCCTCCAAACGAACCCATGAGCAACAGTGCAACCATGTACCCCGCTGAACCTGCCGCTCGAACTGAATAAGCATGGTTTCCCATGGTGGAAACACCAATATGATTTAGTAATGTCATGGTGCTGGACTGGACACAACCGAGCATCAACATGCACATGGCAATATCGACTACCGGTCCAACTAGAGTGCTACCAGCCGAAGTTTGATGCAATCGCCAACCCAAGAGCAATTGCAAAAAAGCCACGCCGACAGCCACAACGAACAAAACCAATCGTGGCGATTTGGTCCATCCACGCGACTCGGCATACCGGAAAAAGAAGTAAGTGATACAGGCCGCAATGGGCGCAATGCTTGCAACCAAACTTGCAGAAGCTGGCGTTAACACGTTTCTCAAATGCGTTTGCAATGGGAATGAACTGAATCCCAACGCTAGAAAATGTATGAAGTAAGTTGTGCCAGCAAAAAAAACCGAAGACGCCGTTCGTTCCGTCGGCAAAGAGCTCGTATTCACAGGTTGTCCAAATTAATAAGTAGGTTGCCCGATCCCATCCATGTCCCTTCTATATTGCACCAAATGGCCGTCTAAGTCCAGGCACATTTACGGACAAATCGCACAGGCTTTTGCATGGGATCAACGGAAGACTTCATGGACTCCGTTAAGCTGGCATTGGTTCGCACAAACTTACGCGAGTGGCAGCATTGTTGGTACCGGGAGGGAGAGGCTCCTGCCGAACCAAAGCAAGCTCGGCAGGAGCCTCGCTCTCCCATTGGAACTCTTGTGACATTCCTTACAAGAAGCAATAGTTTCACGTTAGTTAGCGTTAATGGTCGGGATTCAGCAAGGAGAGACTCTCCAAGCATAACCCGAGACGTAAGTGAGGGCCCGCTCGTCCCTCGCTTACGCTTCGGGTTGGGATATTCCACTCTGCTGCCCGCCT
>JANMLD010000378.1:0-7280 GCA_031372345.1 Pirellula sp. | reverse complement strand
GCGGTCGAGGAAAGCGCCCCTTATTTCAAAATTTTCAGGTAATCAGCGTTACTCCTTCCACAATCGTCGATTCAGCTGGCATTTCACTAACTAACGCCGCCAATCCTCGCCTTACAATCACTTTCCCAAAACCCACTGGAATCTGTTCGCTACCACCCGTCAAACCTCACGAGACGGATTTGAAGGCGTCGATCACAACTCGGGCAATTGGATTTGCTAGCGAATTGATGTTTGAAAAAATTCTGAATTTGGCTCGCAGTTCTTCGTGAAGAAAGTCCTGCTCAAAGCTCCAATAGAAGTGGTTACTAAATCATTCCTAAGGAGCCTCAAGCATGGACGCCATCCAGTGTACCTCTTCGATGAACGTTGCGGAACCTTTTTTGTGGAACCGATCCGAAATTGCTTCTCGACTCATTACTGCCATGGCCATGGCCAACGAGGGCGAATCGCAGCAAGAATGTGCCGACCAAGTTGGTGTACCAAGAACGACTTTGCAAAACTGGCGGCGAAATCGAGTTCGATTGGTGCAACAAGCACAATTGCCTGACGCTACAGTCCAGTTTTTTCGAGTCACCCCAAGGGCTCGAGGTCCTACATAGGTTGCTCGTTGCCCTTCATCTCGTTTTTGGACAGGCTCATGATAGCGGCATTCGTAGCATCGGTTGGTTCCTGGAATTGAGTCAGTTGGACCGATTCATTGCTCCTTCCTACGGATCGCAACAAAAAGTGGCTTCGCAAGTGGAGCAGTTGATCGGCCGCTTTGGACACGAAGAAGACAAGCGGCTTGGTCAGCAGATGCCTCGCAAAAGCATTTCCCTGTGCGAAGACGAGACATTCCATCCCCAAATCTGCTTGGTGGCAATCGAACCGGTCTCAAACTTCTTAATCGTTGAAGCCTATGCCCAGCAACGCGACGCCGCTACATGGAATAACTCCATCGACTTAGCACTCAGTTCCTTTTCGGTTGACGTGATTCAGTGTGTCTCAGACGAAGCCGCCGCGCTGCTATCTCACGCACAGTCGCATTTGACGGTGCACCATTCGCCTGACGTCTTTCATGTGCAATACGAGGTCAGCAAGGGGACCAGTCTGCCCCTCAATCGTCAGGACGAAAAAGCCAAAGAGGAATATGAAGTCGCCAAGCTAGCGCACCAAGAAAACCTAGCAAAACGCAAGGCTTTCGAAGAACGATGGCCTAGCTCCGTTCGCGAGATAGTGATCGAGAACGAGCTGATCGAGGCGGCACCCAAGTTGGAGAAAGTGTTTCAGGAAACCAAAGAACGATTCGAAACAACAACCCATCGCAAGCAACGTGCGCGCGACGCGCGTTGCGGTATTTCCAAGGACTATCATCCATTCGATCTATCGACCGGTGTCCCACTGAAATCAAGCGAAGTGCAGAATCGACTGGAAGGGCACTTCAAGACACTTCATGCCATCGTCGACGAAGCCAATCTTTCTCAAGGAGCAGACAAACGGATCGCAAAGGCTGAGCGAGTCCTGCCATTGATGATTGCGACAATCGCCTTCTTTTGGTCCACTCTCAAATTCTTCGTGGATCGATTGGAATGCAGCGAGGAAGTGGCGCAAATTTGGAAGAACGAGTTAGTCGCAAGCTACTATATCGCTCGGGTTGCCGGTCGTTGCCAGAAAGCGGATGAGTCTAAACGACTGATCGATCTATCTGCATCGATCCTTGTGCGAGCTCGATCGCCTGATCGTCCCTTTGGCGAGTTGCCGGAATTGACGCGCATGGCGATGGAGCAGCAAGCCCAACAAGCGGCAGATGTATTCCAAAGGTCCAGTTCATGCGTAGAAGGTCGCAATGGTCAACTATCACTGCGACACCATGGGTTGCGAGAGTTGACCGCGAGCAAATTACGAGCATTGCGAACGATTCACAACTATGTGATTCGTCGCCCTGATGGGACGACAGCAGCCGAACGATTCTTCGAAAACCAACCCCGCGACCTGTTTGTGTGGTTGCTTGAAGAACTGCCGATGCCTGCCCGACCAAGACAAAAGAGAACCCAAACGACCTAGGCCGCGAAAACGCGTCGACCACCTAGAGTGGCTACCGGTACGCACTTCGACAAAAACAACGCTAAAAGCTAGCGATCTCGCCACCTGCCCGAGTTATGATCGACGCCGTTTTTCCGGGATTCATTTCAACCATAACACAATCGTAGATTGCGGCACCTGGCCCAAAACAGCATTGCTGGTTGTCTCGAACCAAAACAAATTCCTTGATCCCAGTTTGCTGAAATACTGTCGCGGGCAAAATGAAGCCGCGAAGTTTGAATATCTTCTTGTCGAGTTCCGTCAGCTCCTTGGTAATCATCTCGGGCTCGAATTTCGCACCCTTTTCAATGTCGAACTTTAGATCATCGAATGTGATTTCACCTCGTTTGCGGGCTGCCTCGCGTGCCTTTCGCTCTTCAGCTAATTGCTTTTCGGTCTTCGGTTCAGTTTTTTCTGGCGTAACCGATTTCCGTGGATCCGGTCTTGCCGTCAAAGGCTTCGCGACAGAACTATCCGGCTCGTTTTCAGTCTGAGCAGGCTCCGGCCTTGCGGCTATTGAGACCGGCATCAAAAAAGCGGATGAAATCAGTGCTTGGGTAATCCTACGAAGAAATTGCATTCGATTTCGCATGTTTGTCCTCTGATCTAATTGAACGAAAAGAATTCTGTACTCATCCTAACTCTTTCAATCTTCCCATACCACGGAGCAAACTAACGAATCGATGTGAAAATTCGCGACGTTTTTGATCTCGGCGTATGGCTGAGTCACTTCATCGATGCGTTGCTGTTGCCTCGCATCTCCTGCACGGTGGAGATTACGTCGATCTGTTCCCTGAGTACTTCCACGCCTACCCACAGGCAGGATACGGTGGGAATTTTATTCGTTGGGCGAGATACCGACACCGCGAACCCTACAATAGTTGGGGAAATGGCTCAGCGATGCGAGTGAGTGCGATCGGCTTTGCCTGCGGATCAATTGACGAGGTGATGGCCCAAGCTCGAAAGAGCGCCGAAGTCACTCATAACCACGCCGAAGGAATCCGCGGCGCACAGGCGACAGCTATTGCCATCTACCTGGCCCGGATGGGTCAGAATAAGCACGACATCAAGGCCCATATAGAAAGCGAATTCGGGTATCAGCTAAGCGATCATCTGGATGACATTCGGGACGAGTACTCCTTTGATGTCTACTGCCAGGGCTCTGTGCCACAATCGATAATCGCATTCCTAGAGTCGGACGGCTACGAAGACGCTGTCCGATATGCGATTTCGCTGGGTGGCGACGCTGATACGATGGCCTGCATCGCGGGCGGGATTGCTGAGGCTTTCTACGGTGGCGTACCTGAAGACATCAGGAAACAAGCATTAGGCTCGCTCGATGAACGATTGCAGAGTGTCGTAGCCGAGTTCGTTGCAAAGTATTGAGATCGCCGATCATATAGAGGATTGAATTCTGCGTGGCAGCACCCAGAACAAACGTGAGCTGGCCTTGGTCGATTACCAAATTGCGAATCCCGCAGGAACCTTGCCTGCGCCCATTTCCACAGGTTGTTGCGTAGCCGGTAGTACCGATTTCCAAACTAGCCCACCCGCTGTGGACATTGGAACTGGCTCGATAGCACGGCGACCGATGGATCGGATAGACTGGAGTGGCTTGTGGCGGGGAGGCGTGTGGAATAGAAATAATGGAAGCAAGATTCCCAACCATTTTTATTGAGCACCAAAATGACGCAGCAAAGTTTAATCGCCGTTGTTCGCTTAATAAAGTTGACGACATTTGTGTTATTGTGCGCCGGTTGCAAGGTCGGAAGCACACAGACCATTGAAGAAATACTTGGCAAGTGCAGAGCTTCTTTGGATCGTATTTCGTCGTATGAATACTCTGCGATTAGCACAAGCAATCAAGGCGAAAATCGCAGATTCTTTTTTGCGAGAGATGGAGAGGCATTTCGATATGACCAAAAATTCGAACTGACCAATCAAGGAAAAATAAGTTTTGCAGACTTGTATCCGGATAAATTGAATCGAAATTGGCTCTGGTTCTGGTATTCGAAGAATTTTAGATTGGGTTTCGATGGAGAAAACTATTATGAAGGCGATGAGCGGAACAAGGCGGACAAAACCGGTATTTCGGCTATTGCCAACGCGGGGGTGGTCGAACCATTTTATCTGTGCTTTTGTTGGCTGGAGGCTCCAAACAGACGATCGGAAATACTAGAGAAATCGAAGTGGGAAGATTTTGCGAATTCCTGTGAAGGATGCGTTTCAAAACAACAAGTTGAGGGGTTGTCATGCTCCGTTTTGACGTCTCGCCGTGTAGTTGACGGCTGGAGATATGAAGTTGCATTTGGCGAAGAAGTGGAGTACTTACCGGTTCGCGTTCGTCGACTGGTTGGCGACGAGAGTCGGATTGGGGCAGAATGGATTTTCACCGACTTTAAGCATGTTAAAGTAGACGGGGCGAGTTTTCACTTTCCGACAGCATTCTTTTCAAGATCGGTAATGGGGGGAACGGCCATTTCACGCGCTACGAAGATTAAGCCGGGGACGCTCTACATTAATCAATCCATTGACTATGAACTGATTCGCCTGAAATATGACTCGGCAGGATTCAACCTCATGGATGCGAACGGAATTAAGCAGGAATGGTTTTCGGACGGGGAGACACAAAATGGTGACAAGTAAAATGCGCATATTCGCCACAAATGGAGGGCCGCTATCCGCCAGCAATCTGTGAGCTCTTGTTACTTGTGAAAGCGTCCGCTTCCCTCCGACAGGCTTCTTCCTTAGCCACTGCTAGCTCATCAACTGTGAACATGACTTGCCTGAATCAGTGACAGCCAAGTTGACAAAACCGGGATGATTCCCCAAACTCCAGTTGTGGCGTTTCCAAACTCGGATAAAAACAAGTGATAAGGCAAAAACACGATGTGCTGTTTTTCACAAGACGTTGAACTTGTTTCCAACACAAACATCTTTGCTCGCGGCAACAAGGGATCACAATTCCTCGTCTACCAAATGACGTATGCCGCGCCACATGATCTTGCGATGGTCCTACCGCTGCCTGTCCCTCCTCGGCCACGTGAAGATGCTGTTCGATTCATCAACCTGGAAGCTTATCCGCTGTTCTTTGAACACATGCAACTCGGCTTCCCTAGCCGTTGGGCGGTCTATGTCGATGCGTTTGATCTTTCAGAATCGGAGCTTGAGGTGCATGACGTTGGCATGTACGAGGCGTCATTCGTACCAAACATCGCCGATTTCTCTCGCCTCGATCTCCGTTTTCAGATTCCGCAACACATCTGGGCCAAAATGCCCGCTTATCACGATTTCGGATTCGCGGTGTTCAAACTCAAACCCGCAGCGGACCCAAAAGAGGTTCATCCGATGGCATTCGAATTCCAGCGACGCAACGATCTACTCTACTTTCCAACGCTCCACATCCACGATGGGGAGATCCATCCTAGCGAGCAATTCGATCACATGCTTTATTGCCAGCCCAATCATGGAATGGAAGAATGCTTGGCCAATTGGCATCCTTCATTCTTCGTTGCCGATCAGTTCATGGACGTTGATGCCGCTCAAGAAATTGTCCAGGCGGACGTTCGTGTGTGGCGACTGTCGCTGAATGGCAAGCGTCAGAACATTGATTCGTTTATCGGCCATGGAGGCGCGGTCCCAAATGCCGTATAACAAAAATGCACGAGCGTACTGGAAATGAATTGAATACATGCGGGTGTGATACCTGCCGCTTCCCTCCGACAAGCTTCTGCGATTTCCACAAAATTGTGCCTAGCTGCTAGCTTCCCGAATTCGGCATGATGCGAGGCTAGCTCAACTGTGAAAGCGTCGTACTCCTGCAGGATCGGCCTGACCAGCAACCAGCGTCTTTCCCTATCCGCAAGTTTCCCATTCACAATTTGCAAGTAGCCGTAGACAGCGACTGACGATTCCACAAGTCTGACGGCACAACTGTGAACATTTGAGTTGGCCTCGTTTGACTCTGGGACAATTCCTTTGACAAACCGGAGAAAACTACTGAGAATCCGGATAAGCAAAATCCCAAACATGGCTGACTTTGAATTCAGCAATAGTGATAGCGAGTATCTTAAATGGGCGAAGTATCTGCATTCTCCGAGGACTATGCCACTGCGAGACAGAGATTGCTTCAAGCTGCATCTGGCCTTGATTGGTCGATTGAATCGCATTCTATAGGCATTGCCGGTCCCAATGGCGAGGAACTGACATTCGATGCAATTTGTAGTCCGGGTGATGGATGTGAAAACGCGATAGTACTTTCGAGCGGAGTTCATGGTGTAGAAGGTTTCTTTGGTTCAGCGGTGCAGCTTGCATTGCTTAACGAATGGTCTTCACATTCGCTTCCAGAAATGAGGTATGTTTTTCTTCACGCATTGAATCCGTATGGATTTGCATGGATTCGTCGCTTCGATGAAAACAACGCCGATCTAAATCGAAACTTCCTTCTACGGAATGAGCAGTATGCGAATTCTCCTGTCGGATATTCGGAGCTTGACTCATTGTTAAACCCCAAACGGCCTCCTTCGCGCTGGGAGCCTTTTGTCTTAAAGGCCTTGTGGGAAATTTCAAGACATGGAATGCCCGCGCTAAAGCAAGCAATTGCGTCAGGCCAATACGAGTATCCGCAAGGACTATTCTTTGGTGGTTTCGTTCCGTCGAAAATGCAAACGGTGTTAAGCGAGAGCCTTAAACGAGTGTTGAATGGAATTCAACGAGTAGTTCACCTTGACTTCCATACCGGTCTTGGATCAATGGGTGCATTTAAATTACTGATTGACTATCCGCTGAGTGAGCGGCAACGTAACCAGCTGACCGATCTGTTCGGGCTGAACTCATATGAGGATTGCGGCAGTGCGGGAGTCTCATACGACGTCCGCGGCGGGTTTGGCCGTTGGTGTGTAAGCCAATCGTTTGTTCCGAACTATCTATTTGGCTGTGCAGAATACGGGACCTATAGTCCGATCAAAATTGTGGGTGGGCTTCGCGCAGAGAACCAATCACACCATTGGGGAGCACCATCTGCCGCTTCAACAAAGCGAGCAAAACGTCGCCTTAAGGAGTTGTTCTGCCCTTCGTCTTTGAGCTGGCGTTCACGAGTGATGGAGCATAGCCTTCAGTTGGTTACGCAGACTGCGCATAAATTAGACAAGCTCTCGCCAGCCACCTTCCAAGCCAGTTGATGCGAATTGCAGTTGAATCCAAATACCTTTAATAACCAC
>JANMLD010000442.1:0-1220 GCA_031372345.1 Pirellula sp. | reverse complement strand
TGGGCTTCTTGGGATTGAACGCGGGGGGCACCCCCATTGCCGCCTTTCCCCCCGCGAAAGGGCGTGCGCAAATCGCACTTGCGCGGAGCGAAAGGCGACAATAAAGGCGACAATAAAGGCGACAGTGACACAGCTCACTCTGCGTGGTAGCCTCGCCATGTCCAAACAAGCGTGTCCGCTAGGGTTTGCTGAAATACTTTTTGGTCGCAATGCTTGGTGGCTTTACTGAACACGTAACGGTAGTCATAGCCCTTGGCCTTGAGAGCCGCAGCCGTACGTTCGTTGGCCATCACCCAATTGTGATAGGTTTCTTCTGGATCCTTCGCTCGGTTGTCGTTCTCCGAAACGTGGGTGAAGATACGCAGTGGTTTCCTATCACCGGTTTCAATCAGCTTCATGCTGGAATGGTATTCCCACGCACCGAGAGGGTACTTGGCTTCCTCTGGCGCGTCATCGTCTTGCTGATCGACAAAGGTCCCCGAGTAAGTAATCAGTCTTCGAAATAGGTCGGGGCGAAACCAGCCCATGGTGAGGGCCGCTGCACCACCGGAACTGCAACCCATCGCGGCCCTGCCCCAAGGATTCGCAGTAAACGCAATCTTTGGGTAAGCAGCTTTGATCTCCGTGTTATTCAAGACTGCTGGCAACACTTCATCGTGGATGAACCGGGCTAGACGATCGGACATCGTATCGTATTCCAGACCGCGTTGGCTTCCTTTGCTGTCGTCACCACCGTTTTCCACGGCGATTGCGATGAACGCAGGCAACTTGCGATCCAAGTCCTTGGCTATAGTCAGGTTGTCCAGCGCATTGCGTACGAGGTTGAGGTTACTCGGTCCGTCATGCATGACTAAAATCGGCGCTTTCGCGCCGTCTTGGTAAGCAGCAGGGATGTAGACCGAAATCTTTCGCTCTTTGCGGACGGTCTTCTTGGGTTCAAGCGTGGAATCGTCTCCGCGGAAGATCTTGCTGTCGGCCAATGGCATGCTGAACTGAAAGAACTTTCCTTTGGGATTTCCTCGGTCCGTGAGATCCGGATCGATCGCGTATTCTGGCCCGATGACGAAGTTGCCGTTGCCTAAGGTACCAGGCTTTTCTGAGTAGTTCTCATCTGAAAACGCTGGCGTTGAAGTGGATGCGAGGAGGGCAAAACATAAAACAGGGACTAGGCAAACGGGGAGGATTTGGAATTTCAAAAACATAGCGTAGATCAACCGTTG
>JANMLD010000439.1:0-14370 GCA_031372345.1 Pirellula sp. | reverse complement strand
CAACGGTTTCGATGCACGCTTTTCGATTTAGCATCATCTTGCTTTTGAGTGGCGCGGTTGCGACGGCACGGCAAAATGAACAGGAAACAGCCACATCCAATAAGCCAACTTCAACCAAAGCTTCCACCAAATCAACTTCGGGCGGCAAGTCAACATCCGGCAAATCCAAAACGTCGAAAGAGGATAACGGCCTACAGCCAGATGAAGCGGCAACGACGCAGGGGATCGAGATGTTCGCGCCCCGAAAAATGGAAATGCAGTTTGGTATGCGTTTTTTTTCGAACGATAACTACTGCACAAACATGCATGCGACGATTCCATTTCCACTCAATTGGCCAGAACAAAAGGTAACGGTGACAAGCTCTCAGATTCCACAGGGAGTCGTTTGGGCTTTCCGCGATTTGCCCGTGGGTGCGAAGCAGAATGCGTTGGCCAGACAGCTTGTTATGGACATTGCAGGGCTTGGACCGAACAATCAACTCGATCTGCTGGTCAACGTCGCAATTGAGAAGTCATTTATCAATGCACCCGCTGATCCAAGCGTCTTTGTTATCCCAAAAAAGACCGGTAGCGAACTGAGGTTCTTCGTCGGCAGAGGGAGTCCCTATATCGACCACGAATTGGGGGAAGTGAAACGCGTTGCCAAACAAATCGCGGCCGACAATCCCGAGAATGCTTGGACTCATGTCGAACGTATTTACGATTGGGTACGTGAGAATGTCGAGTACCGCAATGGTCCCATTCGGCATATGAAAGACACGCTCAAGGACAAGAAGGGGGACTGTGAGGAAATGACAGGGCTCTTTGTTGCACTTTGCAGAGCCAGCAACATCCCCGCCCGTTGTGTTTGGATTCCCGAGCACTGTTACCCAGAGTTCTACCTTGAGGACCCACAGGGAGAAGGACATTGGTTCCCGTGCCAAGTTGCGGGTGACCGCCAATTCGGTCAAATGCATGATTATCGCCCGATCCTTCAAAAAGGGGATAGATTCAAGGTCCCAGAGGAAACAGCTCCGCTAAGATATGTATCTCATTTTTTCACCTGCAAGCAGCGACCTTCAAGGCCACAAGGATTGGACCCCAATGTTGAACCCGTTCTAGATTTGGGGCCGTTGCAGGCAGAGGTAGATGCCTTAAGGCAACAGAACGCGGCAGCTGGGCCACCGCAAAACCCTGCTGTCAAATAGAATTCGCGCCGACGGTCTTTCGCAATGCCTACCAACCCAAACGAGCAAAACAAACTTCGCCCAATCGCGACGCGGGCTTTTTCGTTAGATAGTCCAAACATTGCCCCGGGTTCAAACATCCATCAGGCGGAAGGAGACTTCGATTTAACGGGCGAAGGGTTCAAAATTGACACGCGATCGCCGCTGCCGATTCTCGGCGAATACCAGATTGAAGAGCTAATTGGCGCAGGTGGAATGGGGCAGGTTTTTCGCGCTAAACATCGAACGATGGACCGCCAAGTCGCAATCAAGATCTTGCCACGTTCGCTCTCCGACGACGGAATCGCGGTCGAGCGATTCTATACTGAGGTGCGCGCCACTGCCCGACTTATGCACCCAAACATCGTCACTGCGTTCGATGCGGGTTGCCATCGAGCGGGCGAAAAGCCGGTCCATTACTTGGTGATGGAACTGATTCAAGGTGAGTTGCTTTCGCAACGAATCAGTCAGTCCGGACCGATGAATGCACCGGAGGTTATCGAAATACTTAAGCAAGCTGCATCCGCGTTGGAGTATGCACATGCACAGGGTATCGTGCACCGTGACATCAAACCCAACAATATGATGGTTACACCAGCCGGAGTATTGAAAATCCTGGATTTTGGATTGGCGGTCCTGAGGGGGCATTTAGATAAAAAAGCCACCAAAGAAACGCACTTGGTAGGAACGGTCGAGTTCATGTCACCGGAACAAATCAATGCGCCAGAATCGGTCGATCACCGTAGCGATTTGTATTCATTGGGTGCTACCGTTTTTTACTTGCTTACCGGTCGCCCAATGTTTCATGGCGAAATGGTTCAGACGGCAATGGCTCAAATCAACACCAAGCCTCAAGCCCTTTACGAAGTCCGAAGCGATGTCGACATTCGGCTTGACTCTGTTTTTCAATCTCTCGTCGCCAAGAACCCGGCAGCACGATGCCAGTCTGCCAGCGATCTTCTCGAAAAAATGATTGCATTGAACTTAATTGAGCGGCCCTTAGTGCAGTCGCGAGTGCGAGGAACCGATAGCCGATTGCCAAAGATCGGATTCGAACATCCAACCAGCGTTGGGCTGGGCAAGTCGACGTCGCAACGCAAATTCGCCGCCATCGGCATTGAGCTTGGCATGATTCAATCTCGCGTTAGCTATATTGATTCGGAACACAACGTGGAAGAAGTTTTGGTAGATGGTGAATCCACAGAACTTCGAAATATGCTCTTTAGCGACGGTGAGTGTATTGCAATCGGGGCAGGCGCAGTTGACCAACGCGCTGCGAAACCTAACCACATTTTCTATGGCATGCAACGCTGGTACGGCTTGCCACTTCTCGAACGCCCTTTTGGAGGTCGACAAGTACCACCAGAAGTATTGGTGGCTTGCGTTATCCGACAACTGGCGGTTGCTGCCCGGCACAAACTGCCCAACGCATCGCATGCGGTTGTAACCGTACCTGCTTGTTACGATCAAATGCATCGATTGAGCACCAAGACCTCCTGCTCGATTGCAGGTGTGGAGGTGCTCCAATTGCTTGACAAGCCGTTGGCCGCAACGCTGGCTCACGTAGAGATTGAATCTCGCTTGGCACAAGCTTCCGGCGCCGATAACTCGTATCGCAAAACATTCTTGGTCGCGATGCTCAACGGAACAGCTTGTGAAGCATCGATCGTTTCCGTCGACGGACTGGTTGTGCGTATGCTGAGTTCGGTTGGTGACTGGAAACGCGGTACGACACGTTGGCATGATCGGGCAACCAAGCGGTTAGCAACGGAGGTCGAAAAGAAACTTGGCAATAGCGCACGTGACGACTTGAACACCGCATCGCGTCTGCAACGAACCATGGAAAAGGCATTTGACCGGCTTCGAAATAGCGCTACCGTTCCGTTTGTTTTTGAAGCGCAAGGGGGCAAAATTGAAGGTCAGCTAGAACGGGAACGATTGAGGGAGTTTGTTGGTGACCTTGAAAACGATTGCGAGTCCTTTGCGAGGGAAGCCATCGAACGGGCTAAAGTTGATCCTGCCACTATCGATTCTATTCTGCTCGTCGGCGACGTCCGATGGATGCCCGTCATCCAGCAGCAATTGGTCCGATTGGTCGGCCCTCAAGCGAAACTGAAAATGCTGAAGTCCAACGATTTGGCTCGAGGCGCCGCGATTCAAGCTAGAAACATCATGCCACCCATGGATCCAAAAGCGCCTAGGGCGCACGCCGCAACCAGCTACGATCTTGGCGTCATCATTCAAGAAGATGCTAGCCGAATTAGTCAACCCAAAGTGTTGATTGGCAAGGATACTTTGGCGCCGGCCTCCAGCAGCCGCACCTTGCGATTCACCCACGAGGGAAAAGATCAACCGCAGCTACAATTCGTCGAAGGTTCAAGATTGGGGGCAAGCACATGGAGCCGACTAGGCTTGATCGACTTAAAAACCTGTTTCCCAGGTCGACTTGGTTCGGATCCTTTGCAGTTGAGGATCGATATCGACAACAGCGGCATTTGGAGTGGAACGTTGACGTGGCTAGCTGGCAACAAACAGTTGTCGATTCCGTCGCTGACAGAACCCTTGATGGATATCGTATCGACGAAACGGTGGAGAGACTGGTTGGAATCGCTTATGCTTTGTAACGCGTAGGCGACGTCGCTCCGCGACTCGCGGTCAGTGCACTCTCGGACCCGACGCCCCTACCCTTCTCGAGAATCTCTCCTTCCTATCAAACCATTCTGAATGGAAGCGTACGCCGCGAGCAATCGATAGATGCGAGCAGGTCCCAGCAAGCCGGACATCCGCTGCGGAGCGTCGGATCCACGTTGGCGACGTCGCTCCGCTACTCGCAGTCAGTGCACTCTCAGACCCGACGCCCCGACTCTTTTCAAGAATCTATCCTTCCTATCAAACCAAGTTGAAAGGAAAGGTACGCCGCGAACAATCGATAGATGCGAGCAGGTCCCAGCAAGCCGGACATCCGCCGCGGAGCGTCGGATCCACGTGGGCGACGTCGCTCCGCGACTCGCGGTCAGTGCACAGTCAAGTTTTATCATCGCAAAGTAGAATCCAAGCGGATCCCGTGTCACTAGATAGCGCATGATAGTACTCCAAAACAAAGTTGAGGGAAGACCCTACGATAAGCTCTGGTTCAGATACAGCTCTTCGATCGCTTGAGTGGTGTCCGCCTCGCTGGCTGTTTTGTCTGCTCGGATCATAGCGATTTTGGGATCGCGCAGACTGAGCTTGCCTGTCCCATTCTCGCGGATGATTCCTTCGAATTTGACCGTCACCACGATCTGCGGCAAGAATTCCCAACCTGGTCGCGTACCGCTCGCACTCTGCCGTTCAAACTTGCGACCTGTCAACAATCCGCGCTGCATCACATCGTTCTGAATCTGCCGGTCCCGTACGACGTCCAAGCCAGCTACGTCGCCAACCATTTCAAAGGCTGTGCCCCCAGCGGCAAGACTTCTAGCCGAGAGTACGTACGAGCCAAACATGCCCGCCGATTCTTTGCTCGTTACCGCCATCGTACCTCCAGTAATCACCAGGTCCAACGTGATCTCAGGCTTGCGTTTGATCCAGCTCGGATCTCGCGTCGCAACGTGATAGGCCCCAAGCAAGTCCTTGGCAATGATCCCCTCGTAGCCTTGGGCCCGGAAGTGATGAAAAAACCTGTTGATGTCCTCTTTGTTATTAGCCAGTTGGCCTTCCGCAAACAATAGCGGCAATGGGGTCGCTTGTTGTAGCAACGGACTCAAGAGCGATGCCAAAGCTGCGCGGCGTTGGTGCAACGGTTGCCGCGTGAGATCGACATTGTTCATGTAGAGCAAATCGAAGGCCGCGAACTTCAACGTCACCGGACGGACTGGCTCTCCCTGTAACATAGCAAAGACTTCGTACACCGAGGCGGGCCGAGGGCCCTCCATATCCAAAATCGTCCCAAAGAGTTCCCCGTCTACAATAGCGTTGGCAGCCGGGAACATGGCTATCGTTCGGTCCAAACCTGGAACCAGTTCAAGCCAATCCTTTCGATTGCGAGTGTACGCGCCGCAAAGAGTTGCGCCGGTGATATCCGAGGCCTTGTGCAATAGCAGTCGAATTCCATCGTATTTTCGCTCGACCCAAACTGGGTATTTGGTGATTTGCTCGCCACCCACCGATGCGAGAGCTGGCCGGACAGGTGAAAGCGGCTTGAGTTGGATCGCACGCAAGCCGTCTGGGCCATGTTCGCTCAATACATTGGCCACGTTGATCGGATCGGTCAATGCGATCGCATGCTCGACCGATTCGGTCGTGACATGGAACTGCTTGGCAATGGCGGCTGCCAGCAATTGGCCTTGGTATTCAAAGCCAAAGCCCGCAGATCTCAGTACGAGCTTGACCAAATAGTAAGCTTCCATCCGGCCACAACGCGATAGCAACGAACGGAGCAATTCATACCGATTGGTCGCCGACAAATCGGGCATCGTTCGCAATGCCGCAAGCACCTCAGCTGCCGTGAGCGGATCCTCTTGTTTCACCACGTCGGCATGTTTGGCGAAGACGATAGCGATATCACCGACACGCGTTAACTCATCGAGGAGATCGTAGCGTGCTTGCAATGACACCGATTGGAGCAGTCTCAGAAGTGAATCGCGACGAAACATACTGCGTCGCCCTTCGAAGGGGTCTCCCAACAGGCAGGCAATCTTTTGGCAAAAACTCAAACCAATCTCGGTGTTCAACAATGTTTCAACGAGTTGGATGGAGGCTTCCGTAGACGCGATCGACTTCGATTGGCATGCAAAGCCGAATATCTCCGTGGCACGCTGGTCCGCCAATCCGCTCAAAGGCAGGAACAAACCTTTGCAAAGCGAGAAGAAGGAGATGGATGCAAAGCGTTCGATTGGAATGGCAGCCGTTGGATTTTCTTTGGCTAACGCGGCGATTGCAACTTGCAGGTGATAAGGCATCTCCGGCAAGGATAAATCATCGCTCTGCAAGCCGATTGTCTTTAGGCTAGCAGCCAGGTCGTTGCCAGCAGTGTACCAATCCTGGACATCAAATTCAGTGATGATTTTCATGCTGGTTCTCTACGCGAATGGCTACAAAGACTTTTGTGCGAGGAAGAGGAAATTGAGATTGTTATTGCACACTTGCTCGCTTTCGCTGCTTCGAATCGTCCACTTGAGTGAATCATGCAATTGGCGTTGAGAAACAGGTCATCCGTCGGCGGAGCGACGGATCTACGTGGTCCGTGGGCCAACTCCGTTTGGTGTTTTCCAATATCCACCGAGGGCGTGATCGAACTGCAATCGAACTGCCGGCTGCTCCGTTACGATTTTTCCATCGTAATAGACCGTCCGACCAGCCACGAAAACTCGTATTGGCCAGCCTCGAAATGTTTCGCCTGCCCAGGGAGACCATTTGCTTTTGGTGAATTGCTCTGAGTTTTCGATCGTGCGCAATTGATTGGGATCGACCAACACCAAGTCGGCATCGTAACCAACCTCAATACGTCCCTTCCCTACTATACTCCAAACACGAGCTGGCGCGTCACTTGTCCAACTTGCAATCTGCTCCCAAGTGCACTCGCCCCGGGCTGCCCGATCCAAGAGCAACGAAAAGTAGTTTTCCACTGCCGGTAAACCGCTGGGTGACTTGGGGTAAGGCTGACTCTTTTCTTCTAGGGTGTGCGGTGCATGATCTGTCGCTACGACTTGAATGTGCCCATCCAATAAGGCTTGCCAGAGTTTGGTATTGTCGTCTCGGGTTTTGATCGACGGATTCATTTGAATAAGCGTTCCGAGTCTGGCGTAGTCGTCCACGTTGAAATGCCAGTGGTGGGGGCATAGCTCCGCGGTAATAAGATCTGCATGGTCGGTGATCAACGGAATCTCAGCGGCAGTGCTGACATGCAGGACGTGGAAGCGATGCTGGTGGCGTTTTGCAAGATCAAGGGTTCGGCGAGTCGCAATCACCGCGGCGGCCTCATCGCGTATTCTCGAATGGTCTGAAATATTGAGCTCGCTACCTAACCTAGCTTGATTTTGGCGAACGGTGGTTTCATCCTCGCAGTGGGCGCAGATTGGAAGTTTTGTTTCGGCAAAGATTCTCTCCAGGGCTTGTTGATCGTCCACCAGCAGATCACCGGTGCTCGAGCCGATAAAGATCTTGATACCTGGCACGCCCGTGGCGTGAACCAGCGATTCCAAATTCGTTGTCGTGGCTCCGATATAGAATCCAAAGTTGACGATCGATTTGGAAGCGGCCAAGCGGTACTTGTCCTCAATAAGGGACTGGTCGATAGCTGCAGGTTTGGTGTTGGGCATTTCTAAAAATGAAGTAACGCCGCCAGCAGCACAAGCGCGAGATGCGGATTGCAGATCTTCTTTATGAGTTAGTCCGGGTTCGCGAAAATGCACTTGGTCGTCGATTAGGCCGGGAAAGAGGACAAGTCCGGTTGCATCGATTACTTCCTCGGCCGTGGTGGTCGGGGCAGCATCCACACTGACAATGAGCCCCCCCTCGATGAGCAGATTCGTCAAAGCACGTCCGCTTGGCAAGATTGCAGTGACGTTTTTAATGAGAATGGATTGTGGCATGATTGACGATGCAAGTCAGTGAGCAAAGACGTATACTGGTTCTCATTCCAATTTACCGTGATTTCGTTTATGCAACAGATGGGGCCGACCCGTGTCCAACTTTAAGTGCGAAAACCGCTTATTCCCTCACGATCCTAAATGTTGCTTCCCGGCAATCGTGAATGTGTTGAGTTTGACGTTCTTTCTGACGTCTTTCGGTGGCGGATGTCAAGCTCAGGATACTGCAACTCCGAAGACGCTGGAGGGATGGCGTCAACGCGTCGAAAAGGCACTGCAGGCGGGCAAAGCCGACGAAGCACTACGGGAAATGGACGTTGCGATCAAGAGCCATCCAGACAATTCTCAGCTGCTTAGCATCCGTGGTTCCTTGAATTTCCGAAGTGGCAAGATTGCTGAGTCCATCGTCGACTTTGATAAGTGCATCGAGTTGAGCCCGGAAGGCAAGCCCTATCTATGGCAACGTGGCATAGCACTTTATTATGCAGAAAAGTACAAGGAGGGGCTTGAGCAATTTGCGGTCCATCGCGAGGTGAATCCGAACGACGTCGAAAATGCATTCTGGCATTTCCTCTGCAACGTGCGGTTAAACGGACTCGAAGCGGCGCAGAAAGATGTTCTTCTGGCTGGATTCGATAGCCGCGTACCTTTGATGCAGGTCCAGAAATTAATCCAAGGCAAACTAACCCCAGACGAAGTCATTGCCGCGTGCGAAAAAGGGGGGACGGGTGCCAACAGCCAAAAACTAGCTCGATTTTATGGCTATCTCTATATTGGACTCTATTACGATGCCCTCAAGGATACGGAGAAGTCAAAGCAATGGTTAGAAAAATGCCTTGAGCAGGAAGTCGATAGCTACATGGCCGACGTCGCAAAGATTCATCTGAAATTGATGAAGGCGAAGAAATAGATGCAGGGCTTCAGTTGTTGAACCCAACGAGCGAAGGGCCTCGCTCGTCTACCGGTGTCGCTTTTTGCTCCGCAAAAGTGCGTGGTGAGACGCACTTTCGCGGAGCGAAAGGCGACAATGGACGTTGGTTTTCACTCCTGGACGTTCGCGAAATCCGTAATCATTTTTGCTAGCCCGTCCACGACTTGAGCGTAGCGCACAAACTCAATCTTGTCGAGGGTGTCGGTTGGTTCATGATAGTGCGGATAGCGAAAAAGAGCGGTATCCGTAACCATGAGGCCCATGTATCCCTCCTGCCAGAACGACCAATGGTCCGACCAACCAACCCCTTGCAGTTCGCCTGGCAACGACGCACTCTGTGCATCCACCGCGCAGTGCTTTCGAAAACACTTCACTGCAGCAGTCAATTGCGGCCGCGATTTGATATCGGAAACGAATCCGATGAAATTCCCGGTACTTGGATACATGGCTGCCAATAAAGGTGGATATTTTTGGCTGTCCGGTGCATCCGTGAAGTAACCCATGGTTTCCAGACTCAAGACCAATTTGAGATCATCACGGCGTTGCCGACAAGCTTTGGCATAAACCAACGATCCCATTTGCCCGTCGCGTTGGAAGTAAGGGGGTTCTTCGTTGGAGAAAGCGACAAATCGAATCGTTCGCGGAAATTGCTGGCCCTTCAATTGCTGCGCGATCACCATGAGTGCTGCCAAGCCGGTTCCGTTGTCGTTGGCCCCCGGAGTCCCCCTGGCACTATCATAATGAGCACCGACCAGGACTATTTCTTTGGGTTTGTCGTTGCCAACAACCTCGGCTATCAAGTTATTGCATTCGTAGCCAGATACTTGAAATGGTTGTCGCTCGCATGAATAACCTTGCAATTCCAATAACTTTTGAATGTAATCAGCCGTTTCGTTTAGTTTCTTTGGCTTCGTCAAATTCCGCTCGCCAATTGTCTGGCTGAGATGCCCAACGATTTCTTTTAGGCGATCGGACGTGGTGTGGGGGGGTGCTTGTGCAATCAAACTCGAGGTTGCGAAAAGTACCGCAAAGATCGATACGACTAGGCGCGCCGTAGTTGCAATAAGTAAAGGTTTAGACATCGACTTTCCCTCGAGGTGATTAAGTGTGGTCTTAAAGCTGGGATGAATCCCAGCACTCCAAAATTTGGAGTGCTCCGATTCATCGGAGCTTTTAGATCGCCCTGCGTAAGGACAAGACCTTGTCGATTGGCGACCGCTTCTTTACTGCAATGATACAGGCCCTACCGATCGCTGTGTGGTCTTAAAGCTGGGATGAATCCCAGCACTCCAAAATTTGGAGTGCTCAGATTCATCGGAGCTTTTAGATCGCCCTGCGCAAGGATGAGCCCTTGTCGGTTGGCGACCGCTTCTTTACTGCAATAATACAGGCCCTACCGATGGCTGTGTGGTCTTAATGCTGGGATGAATCCCAGCACTCCAAATTGTCCCTGGCTATGGCTAGAATAACAATGAGAGAACCTGTGATGTTTGTCGTTCCAAAGTAGGAAATGATCCGATGCGTGTTTTTTTAGCCCTATTTTTGGCGGTCGTGGGTTTTACCTCCCAGTCGCTCACGGCCTTCGATGCGACGCCGAACGCCAATCCCGTCGTAGCTGAAAATGCGTTGCCTGGGTCAACCGATTGGCAGCTTACCCGAGTTCGAGTGGATGGAGGCAAGTATCGATCGCCCTGGATCGAGGGATATTGTTCGCGTCAGAGTGTTCAAGCAGGAGAGACCATCGACATCAAAGTGTCCACGAATCCGCCACGTTCATTCCAATTGGAAGTTTTCCGCACTGGATACTATAACGGCGCCGGTGCGCGATTGATGAAGACGATCGGGCCACTTGACGGCACGACACAAGTGACTCCTACCCCTGGCCAGAAAGACTTACACGAATGCCAATGGTCCACGACCCACAGTTTGACCATTCCCAAGGATTGGTTGAGTGGAGTCTACCTTGGCAGGATGACTACGATTCCAAAATCCGATGCGGAGGCCTATTGGCAGAGCTATGTTATCTTTGTGGTGACGGATGATCGCCCGTGTGATGTTCTGTTTCAGTGTTCCGACAATACGTGGCAGGCTTACAATCGTTGGCCAAATCACTACTCGGTTTACACGCACCCCAAGGGCAATCAAGGCCCATGGGCAGATGTGAGTTTCGATCGACCTTACGGCCGCGAATCGCAATTCGACAGTGTGGTGAACGACCCGTTGACCGTCGGAGCGGGAGAGTATTTGCCACTTGAATTCCCGTTGGCCTATTGGCTGGAACAACAAGGCTACGATGTATCGTATGTGTGCAACAGCGACATGCTCACGCCGGATCGTGGACTGAAGAGTCGGATGTTCATCAGCGTCGGGCACGACGAGTATTGGGACATTCGTCAGTTTCGCAGTGTCGAAAAGATGCGAGACAACGGTGTCAATCTGATGTTCCTGTCTGGGAATAGCGTGTGCTGGGTCACTCCGATGCGGCCTGGCTTTGATAATCGCCCAAATCGAATCCTGTTTCGAGGCGGACCTTACGGAGGGGACCGGCAAGTGGTGCGAGACAGAATCAAGGACCATGGTCCCTTCCCAGAAAATGGACCTGACGAAGGTTACTTGATGGGTGCTAGAAATGTGGAACCGGTCAATGGAGGCGGGGATTGGATTTGCACCAACTCGAAACACTGGATTTTCGATGGGACCGAAATGAAGAATGGTGACAAGATCCCAGGACTCGTAGGTTGGGAATATCACGGCGATGCGGCTGACATTCCAGGACTCGAGATAGTTGGTGCCGGTACTGCTTGGGTGGGCGGCGAAACGCCGCAACAATGGACAGCGACCGTTTACGAGGGCCCGAAAGGCAACGTTGTGTTCAACGCGTCGAGCATTTTTTGGGTACAAGGACTTTCTTCGCCACCTGGTCACACTCTACCATGGTCCCATTGGAGCCGACCCCATGGGCCCGACGTACGCGTGCAAAAAATTACCAAGAACGTGCTTGATCGAGCGATAAGGTGAGACTCGCGCACTTTTGCGGAGCAAAAGGCGACAAAGGCCATCGATATAGACTAAGATACTTCTCACCTGACCCAGTGACGATGGAACTACAGTAGGAACCTAGTGCGATGCAATTCAAAGAGACAACTCGACGATTTTTGCCGCTTTGGAATCTTGGTGCGATTGCGGCTTGGTCGCTGCTTACCTTTGGGTTCGCCGCACCTGTCCAGTCTCAGTTGGTCGAGTCGTTGGGCTCGATTGCGGATTCTCCGTTCCCGAATGATTGGTATGTGCGAGACGGAGAAGGCCTCGAGGAGTTGCGCAATCTAGAAGGGAAGCCCGCGAAAGAGTTATCGGTTGCCGAATGGAAAGGTGATTCGACCACTCTGGAGCAGCTCAAAGGCAAGATCGTCGTTCTCGATTTTTGGGCTACTTGGTGCGGACCCTGCATGGCCGTTATTCCTAAGAATGTCAAGTTCATCGACGAGTACAAGGACAAAGGGGTCGCTCTGATCGGCATCCATGATGCAAAATCAGGTTGGGACAACGTCGACAAAGTCATCAGCGAAAAGGGAATCAATTACCCAGTTGCACTGGATTCATCAAAGGAGACGCAAGGCGAAACAACGAAAGCATACGCATTAAAGTTTTGGCCAACGTACGTCATCATCGACCGTGACGGAATCGTTCGCGCGGCAGGCATCAAACCCAATAAGATCGAAGAGGCTGTGGATCAGCTTCTTGGCGGGAAGTCGGGCACGGCCACTGGGAATGCACCGATCAAGATCGCAACCTTTCCGGAAAAGTGGTTTTTAGGCGGAATCAAACGATCCAAGTCGGCAGTAAACGTCGAGGGGAAACCTGCTCCAAAACTCGCGATTTCCGATTGGCTTGGCAACTCCATCGAGGCTGACAATTGGGAGCAACGCGTCCGGGTTATCCAGTTCGTGCGGCCTGAGCTGGCAGCCTCGGTTGATCAGTTGTCCAAATTGCAGACCGTTGCCGAGCGATTCGCTACGCAAGGAGTGGTGTTCATGGCCGTCTGCGACGCTCGGGCGGGCAAAGATCGCATGAAGTCGATTGCTGAGGAAAAGCGGATTGAAATTCCGATCGCGATGGATCGTCCGTCGGAGAACGATTCTGCTGGGCCAGGAACCACCAGTAATTCGATGGGAATCAAATTCGCCCCAGCTACAATTGTGATAGATCGTGCTGGTGTCCTTAGGGCATCCGGGCTGAAGACGGATTTTTTAGACAAAGTCTTGAATCAGCTTTTGGCGGAAGCCATACCGATTCAGGAACCTGTTAAAGATTCTGAGATCGATGAAATTGTCGAACGACCCAAAGTCGATGCAGCGGATCGAAAGACAGAAGACAAAGAAGAAGCTGCTAAGCCGAGCGATAAGTAAACGTTTATTGTCGCCTTTCGCTCCGCGAAAGTGCGCCGCGTTAACGCACTTTTGCGGAGCAAAAGGCGACAAAGCTGTTAAGCCAGACAACAAATGATTGACAACCAAAGAAAGACACGATGATTCAAACCACCGAAGCCAAGCAGTCCGAATTCTCTCGTATCGTGCGCGAGCACGTGGCCAAGACGGTGGTCGGTCAACAGGTCGTTGTCGAACGCGTTATGATTGCCCTGCTAACCGGTGGTCATTTATTGTTGGAAGGTGTCCCCGGCATTGCGAAAACACTGCTGGTTCAGACGGTCGGCAAAGCCATCGATTTGCAGTTCAAACGCGTCCAGTTCACCATCGATTTGCTGCCGTCCGATATTGTCGGTTCGGAGATTCTCGATCAGAAGTCGGGTGAGTTTCGGATCCACAAGGGACCTGTTTTTACCAATTTGCTATTGGCGGACGAAATCAATCGGGCGAGTCCCAAGGTGCAGTCGGCGCTTCTCGAAGCCATGCAAGAGCGCAAGGTTTCGATCGGCGATCAGACTTATGTATTGCCCGCTCCTTTTTTGGTGATCGCCACACAGAACCCGGTGGAACAGGCCGGAACGTTTGAACTTCCCGAAGCCCAGTTGGATCGGTTCATGCTCTGTCATCGATTGACCTATCCAGATCTCGAAGATGAGACGGAGGTCGTTCGACGAAGCTTGAAGCTAAAGCTATTGCGGCAAGGGGAGGGGGCGGTGCCGATGTCGGCCTTCGATGCTATTACGGAATCGGGAATGCTCCACGTTCATGATTTGACCGCGGCGATGAGCAAAGTCCAGGAGGTCCACGTCAGCGAAGTCTTTATTCGAGACTGCGTTGAACTGGTTCATCGGACACGCCAACATTCGCATATTGAATTGGGCTGCAGTCCGCGGGCCGCTCTGGCGCTGGTTCAAGCGTCTCGAGCGAGGGCCTTTTTGTATGGCCGAACCTACGCGGTTCCTGAGGATCTCTTTGCCCTGGCGGAAGACGTCGTTCTTCATCGCATTCGACTCACCTACGAGGCACTTGCAGATGGACTTCGTCCGACCGATGTTCTCAAGGACCTTCTCGAATCGATGACGTAAGTTGGGTGCGCCGAAGTCTGATGGGTTCTGCTATGCCAAAAGAAAAACAACAAAGTCTACGACCGCCGAATGAGCTTGTTCACGCCGATTTCGAAATGGTCGCTCGGCGTTTGGCGGACGACTTGGCTTTTGGATCCGATACGTCTCTGTTTGTTG
>JANMLD010000376.1:0-5473 GCA_031372345.1 Pirellula sp. | reverse complement strand
GTCATTGCAGTAGCCTTGCCGGTCATGATTTTGATGGCGAAGCCGGACAACGTATCGTTAGAGTGGAGCGAGATCAGCGGCGGTATGATGTGGTCCATTCTTGCCGGTGGGGCTGGCGCGATGGGGGCCTTGGGGATCATTCTTGCGTTCAATTACGGCGGCAAACCGATTTTCGTCATGCCACTAGTTTTCGGCTTCGCGCCCGTAATCAATACGTTGACATCGATGGTCGTAGGGGGCTCGCTCGACAAGATCACGACCTACTTCCTTGGCTCCTTAGTGCTCGGTATTGCAGGTGCAGTGACCGTACTGGTGTTTGCCCCTAAGGCAAAACCGCATGGAGTACCGGTTGCCGATCCAAAACCAGCACCGGCCGCGACGATGCCAAAACCGATCGAAAGTTCCCCTTTCGACGCGACGTCTACTTGATCATGTTCTGCATCATGTCATTCATACCCGGAAAGAACTCAGCTCCACCGGTGAGTACTTTCACTTCGGTGATATGCATTTCTTTTGCAGCCTTGACCGCTTTATTCATGGCGTCTTTCGTCAACTCTTGTAAGAGTGACTTCTGATCGCTTATTGTCAATTCGTGGGAAATGCTAATCGACTGGACCACACCCAGTCCGCTCAATTCGACATTCACGGTAAGCGATTCAAAGCTTGCAGTACCGTAAACACGTGCAGCTTCTAGCCTTGAGTTCATGCCTTGGAGTTGCGACCCGATTTGGGTCATGTTTTTCATCGCGCTGGCTAAGTTGGTGAGGTTCTTGAACATGGTTTACCGTAGCGGGTAGGGGGTTGTGATCTCTACTTTGAATTACTCGACAGCAGATGTTTCGAATCGGACTTCATTTCGAAGTTTTTCTCGCAATGAGATATCCTGTGGTTCAGGTATGCTTGTCGGCTGCAGATTGAGGTGAGGTGCTGGAATCTGATTTTGAGCTGGATCCACTCGAACAACTTGCCCCTCAAAGACATCCATAAATTGTTTGATAAGGGGATGGACCATCGCATTGCGAATGAGTTGGGCCTGTGGAGCCGTTGGCCTTTGGGATGGAACGACGACTTGAGGTTCAGCCGCCTCAGCCACACCGGACGCCTCTACGACCGGCGTGGGTTCCTGTGTCAACACAAACTCGACATGGATATCCCGTCCAAGGCGGCTGGAAATGGACTGGGCTAGTTTCCGACCATTTTCGCCCGTTTGGAAATAGTTTATCGCAAAAGCACCATCGCGAGACAAACAAATTTTCCATGGCCGATCGGCTGGACAATCCACCCGTACTGTCATCGAAGCGCATTGGCCGGCAAGTCCACCCAGTTTTACAGCTTCCTCTCGAACCAGGAGCACGCGATCGATATCGTACTTTGCCTCGGGTTGATTTGCAGTTGCAACGGCTATTTCAGTCGATGGCTCATGGAGAATCACGGCCTGGTCCGCCGGTTCGCATTGGCTGCGGTCGGGTTCGGAAGTTGCAGGGATCGCACACGCAACGGCGACTAGGGAAGCTATTGGTGCATCATTTGGTGCATCCTGTTGGATCGGGATTTCGGCCAGTACCGTCTCCTCACTTGCTGCCTGGCTGCTTTCGTTCGACTGAGAGTCTTCTTGCGAAGGACTTAGTTCAACTTTTTTTTTTGCTTCAACGACAGGCGAAACCGGTGTCGCCACCTTGGCTGCAACGATGCGAGGAGGCGGGGCGGACTGGGTCGAAAACGCTTTCACTAGATCGGAAAGAGCCTGTAGATCCTGCAAGTTGCATATCTGAACCAAGGCGATTTCGAGCAAGATTCGACTTTGGACGCTGTGACGCATTTTGACGATGGTCTCGTCGAGCATTTGCAGAGCGGACAGCAGCGTCATGGTTCCCCAGGTTTTGCCCCATTCCTTGAGTTGCTCCACGCTGTTGGGATTGGCCGTTCGAACCAAATCCGCACTGCCACCCACCGTCACCGTCATCATGTCTCGCAAATAACCGAGCAATTGTTCGGCCAGTTGCCCCACATCTACCCCTTCATCGGCCGCCGTATTAAGTTCTCGCATGGCCCCGGCCGCATCTCGCTCGATCAACCGTGATGCGAACGATGCGAGTCTCGTCTCGTCCGCAGTTCCCAACATGGCGTGAACAACTTCGACGGTGATTCGGTTGCCGCTGAAGCTGAGCAATTGCTCAAGCAAAGACTGGCTATCTCGCATCGATCCGGCTGCGCGGCGGGCGATTAAGCGAAGAGCCGCTTCGTCGGCTTGAGTCCCTTCGTTTTCGCAAATGAACTTGAGCCGTTCGAAGATCTCCTCCGTTTTCACTGGCGGAAAATCAAAGCGCTGGCATCTCGAAAGGACCGTGATCGGAATCTTTTCGGGATCGGTTGTGCAAAAGATGAATTTCACGTGGCCGGGCGGTTCCTCAAGCGTTTTCAAGAGCGCGTTGAAGGCCTGGGTGGTCAGCATATGCACTTCGTCGATAATGTAAATCTTGTAACGGGAACGGCTTGGCCGGACCGCCGCGTTCGATCGCAACTGACGAATTTCGTCGATCCCTCGATTACTAGCGCCGTCGATTTCCAAAACGTCCATATCCTCGCCCGCATCGATAGCTTGGGAGATGTCCGAGTTTGGATCGAATTTCCCGTTCGTTTCGGCGGCTGCGTTTAGGGCTTTGGCAAAGATGCGGGCCGTACTCGTCTTGCCTACCCCGCGCGCACCGGTGAACAGATAAGCGTGGCCGACGCGATTGCTTTCGATGGCGCTCAATAAAGCTTGTGAAACCGTGGATTGCCCCACCAATTCCGCGAACGTCTTGGGGCGATAACGACGTGCAACCACCGTGTATTTACCGTCCCCGGTAGCTGTTCCGGTTACGGAATCGGGTTTACCTGGGTTTGCTGGGGTCGTTTCCGGTTCTGGACGAGAATCCGGTGCACCCACTGCAGTTCCTTTCTTGGCCATAAACGAATCCGTAAAACACTCTCGGGAGAAGCAACCATTTGGACGGTTTGCAAGTATACCATGCCTCTCGTCGAATTCACCCTGTCGTTGACGGAAACGCGTCGACAAGTTTCAATGATTGAATGAGCAAACCAAAAATTTTAATACAGTTGGATACCGACTCAAAAGCCAGTGTTTTCGATGCCGTTGTCGCCATCGACAGCGGCGTGGAGCAACTTCTGCAGTACTCTGGAATCCGTCCGGAGGATGTGCGTGGACTGGTGCACGGCGCCATGTACACGCGAGGACCAAGCGATTTAAAGAATACTGCAATTTTTATTGGTGGCAGCAATGTCACCGAGGGTGAGGCCATTGCTGCCATCGCGCGAGACACGCTTTTCGATCCGTTCCGAGTCTCGATCATGCTCGATAGCAACGGGGCCAATAGCACGGCCGCAGCGGCCGTTCTCAGTGCATCCAAACATATTTCCCTAGAAAACTCGACGTCGCTAGTATTGGCTGCGACTGGAGCGGTAGGGCAACGTGTTTGTCGCATCCTGGCCAATGCACAGTCGCACGTAACGGTTGCATCCAGGTCGTTGGAGCGTTCGCGAGAGTGCATTGATCGGCTCGTCGCAAGCGGCGTTTCCGCCAGTCGATTGACAGCCGCATGTTCCACGGATTTGGCAACGCTAAAGTGTGCGTTGGCGGAAAGTCAGTTGGTTTTTGGCTGCGGAGCTGCTGGTGCTCGCCTACTGGACGCAGCCCAATTGCAGTCAGCCACCGAGCTTCGAGTCGTAATCGATTTGAATGCCGTTCCACCGATGGGAATCGAGGGAATTGAATTGACCGACAAAGGGGTGCAACGCGGGAACCGATTCGATTACGGAGCCCTAGGAGTGGGTGGTCTCAAGATGAAAATCCACAAAGCGTGTGTTGCAGCTTTGTTCGAATCGAATGAGCGATTCTTGGACTGCGAAGAGATGCTCACGATTGGCAAGGAGATTATTAAGGCTTAAGGCTTAAGGCATTTCTATTTGGAGTGCTGGGATTCATCCCAGCTTTTAGATGAGGCCTGTAATGCCCCTGAAAGCCAACGCTTTGAAGCATTTCGTACAAAGATTGTCCAGGTTGAGCGGGAGCTTGCTTCCCCTCAACCTTTCTTTGGCGTACTACCTAACTGCAGGCTAACTGACGCACCTCCCTCCTGCCTCGACCGCGCCGTCGGTCGAGGCAAGAGGGAGGTGCTCGGATCTGCGGGCGAAAGGTGCATTAGGACCTCTTACCCGAGAAAAGCCATACTTTCAGGGGGATTGCGATCGAAAGACTTGTTGAAATGCTGTAGTTTTGCAGTTCCCAGGCCGATCATGCGTGTATACTGTAGTGTCAACATACGTTATAATTTCTGTTGCAACACTGGAATAACACAATGACTACGATCAAGATCCGAAGTATCGGCAATTCCTTGGGGGTGGTTCTTCCGAAGGAAATGATTGCGAGGTTGCGAGTGGCTAAGGGCGACAGCCTCTTTGTCCAAGAAACGGTCGATGGCATTCGGTTGACACCCTACGATCCTGAGTTCCAGCAGCAAATGGAAATCGCCAAAATGGTGATGCGTGAAGATCGTGATGCCCTCCGGGCTCTCTCCAAGTGATGGAACCGAAGTGGATCAGACTAGACGTCGTTCTGGCGATCCATGCTGCTCAACTGGCCGAGCATGGAGGCTTAGACGGCCTGCGGGATCGCAACGGACTTGAATCGGCAATTGCTAGCCCGCAGAATCTGTTCGCGTATGGAAAACCGACGCCAGACATTGCTGCGATGGCGGCGCAATATGCGTTCGCCATCGCGTGCAATCAAGTGTTTCTCGACGGAAACAAACGAACCGCACTGGTCGTTTGTCGAACATTTTTGTTGCGCAACGGTTACAACTTGGTTGCATCGCAGGACGCGAAACACCAGACGATGATGACGTTGGCCAACGGCCAGTTCGATATTGGCCAACTGGCTGACTGGATTCGTGCACATTTGGTGATCGCGCGCTAATCGGCTTCGATTAGGACTGAAGACCAATACACGGATAACATACAAATGATTAGATTCTGCGTCGTTGTTCTAGGGGCGCGCGTGGCTTGACCTTGGTCGACTGCAAGCGGTAGCTCTTGGTGTTAACAAGAGCTCCACCGTACGCGGCAGCAAGGCGATGGGGGAAAGTCGTAGCTTGCCAGCGATGGAAACGAAGAATCCTTATGAGCCTGCAGATCTGAAGGTCAAGCCGCGTCAATGACGCTCCGTTTCCAAGAAATCTCGTTTAACCGTTAGCCGTAGCGTACGTGAATGATGTCGTGTACGCCTTCGGCTGACTGTTAAACAACTTGAACAGTGTGCGCTGAAACGAAAGTATTGGCAAAAGTATCGAATCCACTCCTACCACGCTTGGGCCGTCTGGTAGACTAGTCATAGACAAGGCTTTGATAGAAGGGTCCCGAAACGACTTAGGAACGGTAGGGCATTGTGAACTTGGGTGCGCCGGGGATGTGATAC
>JANMLD010000338.1:0-2677 GCA_031372345.1 Pirellula sp. | reverse complement strand
CGATATCACAAGCGAACCACGCTAGCATTTCAACTTTTCGCAATTTCAATCGTACAGGTCGAATTAGTTCACGCACAGCAGTTCGAGAGATTTATGATTCGTGGAGGCTATAGTTCCATTGACGACGCGGCCAATGCATTCTTCTCCGTAAGTGATCGCATCTATGCACGGCAGGAACGGGTCGCGGAGCATTTGTCTCGACTCAGAGTTCGTCAATACTCGTGCGGAATGTCTTCGCAACAGTGGGCGGTTGGTACTAAGTACATAGAAAGTTGGAGGCCATGATGAGATTAACCCCGATCGAGCGACTGCTAAAGAACTTGGCTGGAGATATCCCGCCCCGAATGCGACGAGAGTATCTTGCGCCCGAAGATGCATACGAGAGATTAAAAAGGATGACTGGCGAAGATTTTGGAATGGACTCGGAACGTTGGAAGGACTGGATTGCGGAACAAGAGAAACTGGGCCGCGAATTTCGATTTCCCAAGGAAGTTTAAAGGAATGAGCCCAAAGAGTGGGTGGCACCGTTCGTCCCGCGTCAAAGACCATACAGTTCGTCAAATGGCACGCCGGAGCGATGCGTGTGAAAAAGGCTCCCTTGCCTGTCATAGCAAATGTAACGAACATTTCCAAGCTGCGTATCGGATAGGTCTGAAGCCTGACCACGAATCCTTGCCTCAGCAGAACGGGAAACGACAAACGCAATAAAGTCAGCAAGCTCTAGGAATGAATGTTTGCCTGACGCGATCTTAAACTCAGGCTCAGGAACAAAGATGCCGCGTGACAAAAAGGGATACATTGCGGTGCACTGCAATCCATAAAACGCATCCTTGGCAAAGCCGGGGAGTGTTTCTTTGCCAGTATCTGATTCGAAAGTTATGACGGGTTGAATCGATCCGCCACACATTTCTCGAATAACGTAAGCACCTGTACACAAGTTTTCGTGCATAATCATTGAAAGCAGACTCGGTAGCTCTTTCCAACATTTGCAAGGACGTTGCAGAGTTGCTCGTCAAGTTGTTCGAATGACTCGTAAGCAGCCAGAGGCAGCCAATCGTAGGCAATAAAGGACAGGCACAGCAATAGACAGTCGGGAATGATTTTGGTAAGCTATGGCGATTAATCCAGTTTTTCACTCAAGGGCAGCCCCATGACTATCTCCCGTTCCCGACTCGTCGATACGACCGTAAGCCGTTGGTACCACTGTATTTCCCGCTGTGTTCGCAAAGCTCATTTGATGGAATCTGAGGCCGCGCCTGGGCGTAAAGATTGGATCGAGAATCGGCTCAAGGAACTTGATCAGATCTTTGCGGTTTCTGTCGGTGGTTTCAGTCTGATGGATAACCATCTGCACCTGCTCTTACGCATCGATCCTGAAGTCGCTAAAAATTGGTCGGATACCGAAGTGGTTGAGCGTTGGTTTAGGCTCTTTCCGCCTCGTGGTGCCGATCGAAAGCCGATGAAGGTTTCCAAGGAGATCATGGATGCTCATGTTGCGAACGTGACATGGGTCGCCGAGACTCGAAAGAGGCTGTCATCGCTTGGATGGTTTATGAAGTGCCTCAAAGAGCCGCTTGCTCGTCTGGCCAATAAGCAAGATGAGTGTACCGGTGCTTTTTTCGAGGGCAGGTTCAAGTCGATCGCCATTCTCGATGAAGAATCGCTTCTTTCGGTTTGTGCTTACATCGATTTGAATCCTGTTGCAGCCGGGATTGCACCGACGCCGGAGGCAAGTGATCACACTTCGATCAAGGCTCGCGTGGAGCACGTTCAAGCGAGTGGTCGGATCAAGGATTTGCAAGCCGCAGAGCTTGGTAGTGTGGCCGCGGTGCAAGTCAGCGGTGGGCTTGAGGAAGATTTGTGGCTGGTTCCGATCGAAGATCAACGTGGCCGAGGGGCTGTGCGCGAAGGGATGCGAAGCGGCTTTACATTAGGTCAGTATCTGATGTTGGTAGAGTATACGGGGCGAATGCTGCGAGACGGGAAAGCAGCGATTTCATCGGAGGTTGCGGATATCTTTGCTCGGTTGGGAAGCACGCCCGATACGTGGGGAGTTCGGATGGCGAAACTCACCGGTGGTCGGTTGCTTGGTCGGTTTCTGGCGGCTAGTCGGGAACGGTTGCGGCAATTGGCGAGCAAGCTACAAGTGCGTCACTTGGCCAATGTTGGCTAAATAGAAATTGTGACCGGGGACATCAAGTTCAGCATCGAGTGCGAAAACGCTCTAACGTTTCGGTGCGCCTTGACGTCATAAGAATGATGGTCGTTTAGTGTTCTGCCCAATTGCATTTTGGTATTGAGTGGGCTTTTGTTGCTTTGGGCTCCATAGAAGACGAAATTACCAGCGAGCACCTGCTTTGCGAAGTAAAATGCTCTGCGTGTCCTTTATTGTCCCTCAAATGCTCTGCGTGTCCTTTATTGTCCCTCCTTTCCTTTATTGTCCCTCCTTTCCTTTATTGTCCCTCCTTTGTCGACACTTCTCGGCGAACGCCACCACTAAATGGGCAAGATAGCAAATTGATCTAGACATGAAAGAGCCTGCGCCTTCCTAATTGGGTTTCTAACGACTCACTTGAAAGGACGCAGGCATGGATGCCGAAACACCCACACCCAGCATAAACATTAAATTCGCTCCAAGGAAGATACCTTGCGCAAAATGCGGAGTCTATGCGAGACG
>JANMLD010000328.1:0-2283 GCA_031372345.1 Pirellula sp. | reverse complement strand
ACGGAATCGATTTTTCTTTCTTTTCCACCAGGTACTTAGATGTTTCAGTTCCCTGGGTTGGCCGCGATGCAACTATGTATTCATTGCATGCTAATTCAGGTATCTTGGGCTCATCACCTGTTTGTCGGCTCCCCCAAGCTTTTCGCAGACTTCCACGCCTTTCGTCGCCTCTCAATACCAAGACATCCCCCGTGCGCCCTTAGTAACTTGACCATCGGAATCTCACACTCGAACCCAATCTCTTTCAGAGCAGTGAGCTGTGAGGCTTAAGCTGTAAGCTAAAACCAAACTGCAAACCACCTAGAATCGCATCGAGATCTCATCTGACCTCCGCTATTAAGCTTCTCACATCAGCATCCAATCCTAGCGTGAACCAGAACCGAACCCCAACGCGATCCACTTTCGCCTATATCTTATCGCGCTCGTTCGAAAACAGTTTTGATCTCCTGCCAACCAATCCAGACAACACTCCGAAGAGCACCACCCAAACCAATCAGCGGATGAACACAGAACCGGTTTCAAACTAAATTGCATTGTCCATCCACTCCCAATACCGCCAAAGCAACAAGCCACTTAACAAAGCAGCAATCGCTTGTGCAACATCGAGCTGATGAACTTTAAGATGCCATCTACCAATCCAACCATTTTGTCAAAGATCAATTTCCCCAACGAAAAGAACCTTAGGTTCCCTTTCGCGAGGGGTCACCATCGTCTCGCCCAAGCCGATGCACGTCAAGTGAGTACGGGACATTTTGATATTCCATTTTCCGATTCGTGCCCCGGCCCCAATACAGAGTAGTTCCTATGCCGATGCTTGTGCCGATGTTTTGACGGGGCAGGCACGTCGTACCATTCGCTCGGCAAGCCACCTTGCGATAACTTCTTTTCCCAATGAGTCAAAATTCGTGGCTCCAGAACGATTTTTCGCTGAGGAACTACAAGCCATTTTTTCGACTCGATAGTGTTCGGGCACGTATTCGGAAGGTGTAACCCTCCTTTACATTTGTCATCACATTCAAATCGATCCACCAAACTCGGTAATTGAATTCTTTGGTTACCCACCCCGTCGTATGACTAATCGTGGTTCCGATGGGCAGGTCTCCAGTCCTAGCAATCTGCTCAAAAAGAGCGAACTTTTCATCCTCGATAGGAATGCTTGCGCGGTCCCAGCTCCTGATGGCAGCCACGACTTCATCGGCGGTTAGCGGTGGCTCGAACTTCCCAACCTGGTCCTTCCCTGCCCGGCTATTAAAATCGTCTACGGCCCGATCCAATGCAGACGGTTCCGTTGCGGCCGCTTTTTCTGGACCATTGAGGGGGCTTTTGGAGTCGAGGCTTATTTGTAACTTCTCTCGAGTTCGCGTCCACTCCGGTACGGATTTTACATACGTTCTTCGAAGGTCCAAATGAAAGAGGTTGGCCAGTTCTTTTAGGTTCTCAAGGCCCGCGTCGGAGACATTGGTGTCAGTTAATCCCAAGTAACGCAAGCCCGAGAGTTTGCCAATGGACTCAAGACTCTTGTCGGTGATTGCCGTACCGGAAAGGTCCAACCAGGTCAGATTGTTTAGAGGCAACATCCGTTTTAGTTCTTGGTCCCCGAAGTTCACATTATCAAGTGCAAGGACCTTTAAGTTAAAAAGGCTTGAGATTGCCGCAGTTGCCTCGGGCGTTATGTCATGGCAAGCTCGCAGGTACCATTTCTCAAGTTTTGGTGATTGCTTTGCCGCCCGAACGATCAACTCGGAATGGGTCCATTTTCCTTGGATGGTCAGCTCACGCAATGGACCGAGTGACGTTAGCTCGCCGAATGCAGTTGCTGCAGCGGCATCGTTGAGTACTACCGAAAGTGATTCGAGCTGCTCAAACTTGTTCAGATGCTCTACGTCATCCGGAGTGAAGTTGAGAGTTATGCTTTTGAGCTTGGGTAATCGTAATAGCAGAGAGGACACCGGTTGACTGATGTTGGGATGGCGTCCAATATCGAGCGATTCCAACTGCGTGCACTTGGAGAGCGCATCGAATCCGGCGTCGGTTGCTGAAGTGCTCAAAAGATCTAGCTCTCGCAGCGACGTCATTTTCGGCAAAGATTCTAGATGGTTGTCGGAAATATTGGAGCCCGTTAGTTCAAGACGCTGCACTCTGGTTCCTTCCAGCAACGACAATCCCGCTTCGGTGAATCGGCAATGTCGAAAATGTGCATGGGCGGTGGTGGACAAACACAAGACCCGAACTAGATCCATCATATCGTCATCGAACTTCGGATCCTTCGGAGCATTGGCCGGC
>JANMLD010000284.1:0-36317 GCA_031372345.1 Pirellula sp. | reverse complement strand
GATCGCTTGCCAAGCACTACTAAAATACACGACTGTCGAACCTTCCTTGATCCGCCTACCAATCGCGTCGTAAGCAAACGTGATGTTCGACATTTCTCCTGTCTTTTGCTCGACCACCCGATTCCAAGCGTCGTAGATGAGCGTCTTGCCGTTCTGATCGGTCGTCAAATCGCCATTGTTGTCGAACGATAGATTGGTCGTCCCGACTTGCGTCAGTTCGTTTTGTCTGTTGGTCGTTCGATTCTGCACCACGCCGTTGGTCGTCACCGAAGTGCTATTGCCCACCGCATCGAGAACCCACGATTGCGAACGGGTCGCTGCACCCGCGAGGGCCGTCTTGGCCGCGTTGAGTGTGCCACGCTGGAAGCTGGTGATCCGATTTAGATTGTCGTAAGCGTAGAGTTCGCTGTTGGTGGTGCTAACTAAGTTTTCTCGATAAGTGCGATTGCTATTGCGATCGTAGCCGTAAGCAAATCGGTCGAGGTTGGTTGAGGTCGACGTCTTTAGAGCACGCTGGTTGATCACACGACCAAATCGATCCAGGCCCGTGTAAGCGTCCTGGCTGTCGCTGACCGCTTCTGCCGCAAGTTTGATCTGTGTTTGATCGATCCCAGGCAACGTCATCGATCGATTGACGATCGTGCCAAGTCCGAGATAGGTATAACCCTCAAGCGTGCCAGTCGAGTCCGAGAGCGAACTGAGGCGACTGATGGTGGTATCAATGCCTGCTGCATAGTTGGAGGTTAGCACGCGACCATTCGGGTAGGTCATCGAAACCAATCGGCTATGATTTGCACCACCGGCCATTTCCGTGTACGCATATTGAACCTTGGGGGTTGTCAGGACATTAACGGCCCCTGCGGAAGCTTGGAATTCCGTCGTGAGTTGCCCCAAACCATTGTATTGACGAAGCACTTCGTTGACCACCGTCGTTCCAGCCGTGTCCGAGTAACTGGTCAGTTTCTCCGGAAGTCCTTGCGTATTGAAGGTAAATCCGATGCGGCGGACCCCTGCGGAAACACCCGCACCGAGAGTCGTTACCGTATCACTCGTTAGCCGTCCCAACGCATCGCGTGAAAAAGCATGAACGTTTCCATTTCGATCCAAGGTAGTCCACTGTTCCCCCAATCCGTTGAAAGTGGCTGAGTCTTGCTGAGCAGCACTTGCCGCACCCGTTGCTGGGTCTGGATAGCGTGTTGCAACTGCGATTCGATTGTCGCTGATGGCATCACCTCTTGCAGGCGACGTTCCGTACACATATGCCGTTGTTTGAACGGCGCTGGCCGGAAGGCTAGCGGTGTAGGTCAATTTCTGGCCGATACCATTGTAGGTACACAGAATGGTTTGATCGTCCGCAGCAGCCGGTACGCCATCAATGTAGTTTTCCACCGACTTTGTTTTGCGACCGAGCAGGTCAAACGTATCTCTCGCTACAATTGCCTTGGGATCGGTCGTACTTAATAATCTGCCATCGGTTCCGTATGCGAAGCTCGTGACGAGCACTGTATCTGAACGCGCTGGCGCTGCCGGAGGACGAATGTAGCTGGTTCCTGCATTGGTCCCGACATTGACGATCGCAGCCGGTCGATCAATTGCATCATAGTACATTGCTTCGAAGGATGCACGGGCTCCGACCGTCGTGCTCGTACGAAGCCCAAGCGCGCCGGTTCCCGTCATATTGTGGAATCGGTCACGCTGCTCTACCAAGACAACATTGCTGTTGGAGTCATAATTCCATTGCGTTTGGTCCAGGACCAAATCGCCAGTTACATTTGTCGCATCGGCCCATGTTGCGTCGCCACCGGCGTCACTATGGTATTGAAATGTCAGTCGACCCGCACCGTCATAAGTGAGCTGGTAATTGCGGATTCGGGCGATTGAAGTTTAATCAATTGGCCGCGTAGGTTAAACCACTTGTCCGTTTTGAGGCTGTTTGCTGATACCGCACCAGTCACTTGATCGACTGAGAAGTCTGCTGTTCTGAAAACACGCCCCTGATTGTCGTACGAAAAGTCGGTACGCGATCGCAAGAGCGCTGCCGCAGGCGCGTCAGGAACGCCATCTCCATTACTGTCGGTAAACGAAGTTACGTTGTCGCCATCGAAGGAAAGTTGTGAGATGACTCGGTCGAGATTATCGTATTGGCTATAGCTAATTGGATGTGCATTGCTGGTCGTCGTCTCGGTACCTTCGTTCGCCAACTTAGCCAATATAGGACGATCTCGCCAATCGTACAGGACCTTCCTGATGCGAGTTGGGTCGGAACCGCCCGGGTAGGCAACCGACTGAGTCAAGAGACCATTGCCACGCTGCAATCCAAAGTCATATTGGTTTTCGCTCACTAAATACATGTTGGCGCCGACGTTATTCGACGGAGACCAGTTTCCCGTCGTCGGTGTGTCGTCAGTTCCAACCCAACTCGAAAGCGTCAAGCTTCGGAAGTCATAGAGAGATCGGGTGATTGTACCGGTTGCGTCTTGAACGCGATTCAGTCTCCCACGCGCGTCATAATCCGTTTTTACTTCGTGGTAGTTCCCAGTGCTGCTGTCGTTTGAAGCAACCCCGAGCACAGCCGTTGCGGTGGCGTATGTGACGCCGGTCATGGAAAAATAGGCAAGCGTGCTAATCGTTTGGCCGCCGTTGTTCGTGATTTCTCGTGTGAGAGACGTGATGTTTGCTGCGGTGATCACTTCCGAGCCGGTTGGAACCAAGGCGCCAGCGGTACCAGTTGAAGTCGGAGCCGCAGAAGTAGACAAATACTCGGTATAAGCGGTGCGTTGTCCGGCTGGAGCACCTGACACGGGTCGATATTCTCGGTCGACTTCGACGGGAGTGACGGTTGTGCCTGAGGTTGGATTCCAACCTCGGTAAGTTCGCGTATCAAAGTTAGGATCATTGTAGATTACGTAGGTGAGGTTTCCATTCGGATCGGTCGCCTTGGTCGTGCGGCCTAACGTATCCACCACGTAGCTCGACGTCAGGTGCAGACCTGCTCCAGCAGGCGTTATCCAGCCAGCGGGTAAACCTACAAAAGTTATTGTCAATGTTGTGTTGACGTCGGAGATGTTTTTGGTCACGGCCCCCGTTTTCATGTCGTACTCGGTGTAACGAATGAAGCCATCAGCGTCCTTGGTCCAGACAGGGCGATCATAGAGATCGTAAACGATCGTCGAAACGGCGGCAGTATTCGAACCGTTTTGTGCAGTGGTTGCGATTGGCAACGAAATTGCTAGCGACTTTTTGCGAGTCGTGCCAGTGAACCAGTCATAGGTGTACGTAGTCGTTTCTGCTCCCGTTCCATCGTAGTTTCGATAGTTGGTCATCGAGGCCAACGGATAGATCGTGTCGCTACCTACTGTTCGTGTGTAGTAGTCGCGACTATCGATTAGGGTGCCACCAACGAGAAGAGTTCCATTGTCCAATTCTCCTCGTTTCATGCGAGTTTGAGCGCGATACTTATCGACACTTCCAGAGGTCGTAGCCGTTGCAGTGGTCGTATCATAGTAGGTGAAAACATCGATGCGGCCCACGAAATCGTTAACATACTGATGATTATTGATGGCTTCGCGATTGTTATTGTCGGTTACCAAATTCGAATACGATTCGTCGTAACCTGAAATCGCCGATGGGTATGCATGTAGCACGAGCTGGCCATATCCCGTATCGGGCGTTCCTTCAAATGTGCTGGTTGGTTCTCGATAGCGGTAGTAGTCGGTAGACTGATTGAGGACCTTGGCCCAAAGCAAGCTTGCCGCTGTTGGCAGCGGGGAGGTCCCTGCATCCCCCCGGATTCCATAACTCGTGTAGAAGAAGTTGTTGGCATCGACAACGGTCACTTTGTATAGACCGTCAAATGTTGGGCGCTTGAACCCATCGATTGCCGTGGCTCCTCGCATCGCAATAAAGTCGCCCGTGACCAAACCATGAGCCGTTGAGGTGATCGTAACATCTGCATACGGAAGATACAGGCTCGAGGTAGAGACTGCCGAAACGGTACGGACGTCATCGCTGACGTCCACGGTGTTCCGAAGCAATGTCTGCCCAAGTTCATTCATGTACACGTAAATACGATCATTGTCGCCTGGAGATGGGGTGTCGTCCGGAAGGAACTCGGTGTTTCGCATTCGCCAAACGTTTGGATCGTAGCCACCGTTTTGTATTCCATTACCGGAGGGATTTACGTGCACGTCGAACTCATACGTACCTTGGCCCTGGTTCAAAGCGGATGACCCGGAATCCTGAGAGAGCTCGCGAGTGACGCGATATCGCGTCCCATAGTGGTAGTTGTTGTAATAAACGTTCGTCCCGTACGTATTCCAACCCCAATCGAAGTCGGCCCAAAAATCGTACTCATAAAATTTGCTCACGTATCCCTTTAGAATCGTGTCTGATACCGTTTTCAAGCGTCGATCGCTGCACAAACGACATTTGCCAAGTTTTGAACAGTTGGAGAAGCGTATTTTGGCGGCCGCAGATTGGCAGAACGCAATGTTGCCATGTGACGTTGACAATAGCGGCATCGTGGCACCGATCGATGCGCTAGTAGTGATCAATACTATCAACCAAAACGGAGCTAGGCCGCTTGCGGATAGAAACGCGAACGCAAGGTCTCCTTTCTATGATGTAAACGGCGACGACAGCGTTAGCCTTCTTGACGTCTTGGTTGTTATCAATGCAATTAACCGAGCAATGCCAGTTTTGACTGTGTCCGGTTCGCTCGATGAAAATCAAGATCTGGACCTGAACGGAGTGATAAACGGAGAATCAGTTAATCTACGCGGAGAAACCGGTCCAAACTCTACCGTTACTATTCGAAACGTTCTTCTTGATGGCAGCATCCTTTCGACAACATCGAAGGCCGATTCAGCTGGCGTTTACAACGCAGTGGTTCCTCTTGGTGCTGGCCTAAATCGTGTAACCCTTGGAGCGGTTGATGAGTTAGGTGCCTCGGCTGAAGTAACAGGACAACTGAGGCGTGGCTCACTTGTGTCGGAATGGAACGCTTCCCTACTGAACCAGCTTCGTAAGCTGAGTAAAGCAACCGCCACAGCCTGGACCCCCTCACAAGCCGTACAGACAAAGCCACCTGGCATCGCGAGGAATCTTGCGATGATTTATGGAGCAATGTTTGATGCGGCGAACTCAGTTCAAGGACGCTACGAGCCGTTTTTGGTTTCGCTACCTTTGCAAACTGGCGCAAACCTGATCGCTGCGGCAACCGCTGCCGCGCATCGAGTCGCATCGATCCTATATTCCGACCCAGAGGACGTTGTCGCATGGGACGCTACCTTCAATGAAACGCTTCAATCGACTCCAAACGATGAAGAACGACGTCGCGGAATTGAGCTTGGTGAATCCGTCGCGAATTTAATTCTTGCAAATCGAACGAATGACGGTTCCCAATGGACAAGGAGCATTCAATTCGGAACGGCTCCCGGCGATTGGCATCCCTCGGCCCCAAGTTTTGAAGCTGTTTTGCCACAGTGGCCCGATGTAACTCCGTTTGTTGTACCCACTGCGCTTTTTCAAATAGAGCCACCTCCATCGCTAAGCTCAGCGACTTATGCTGAGGCTGTGGACGAAGTGATGCGACTCGGGGGCAGCAATAGTACCGAACGAACGGACGAACAGACGGCGATGGCAAAATTTTGGGCAGATGGAAGCGGAACCGCAAGTCCCCCAGGCCACTGGAATCAAATAGCCGCAGATGTTGGTGCATCCAATCAAGTCAGTGTCATTGAGCAAATTCGGGCAATGGCACTAGTCAATTTTGCAATGGCAGACGCGGGCATAGCAAGTTGGAAAGCCAAATACGAATTTGAACTTTGGCGCCCCGTCGACGCCATCCGACATGCCGACCTCGACTCAAACGAGGCGACTTCACCCAACACCAATTGGTCCCCGTTGATCGTTACGCCTCCGTTTCCTTCCTATGTGTCCGGCCATAGTACGTTTAGCAGCGCTGCGAGTGCAGTGCTAACTCAATTATTTGGTTCATCCACAAACTTCGTAAGCCAATCGGATTCCGCGAGCGGCTGGTGGCCGGTCTCCACCTCCGATCCATCCTCAACAGAAAGAACGTTTGGCAGTTTCGAGCAAGCTGCCAATGAGGCCGGAATGAGTCGAATCTTCGGCGGTATCCATTTCAGCTTCGACAACAATCAAGGGGCGAAACTCGGGAAAGAGATTGGTATGTACGTTTCAGATAATGCATTGAAAAAACGTTAACTATAACCTTTGCGATTCCAGGGCAAGAGGCATTAGACAATATCGACTTTACTCAAGATCGTCGACCCGAATGGCACACGTCGATGTGTTTTGTTGCTACAATTGAGTCTAGCTGTTAAGCCACGTTCGCAAAGGTCGCTTTCATTTCTTGTTGGGCCAATTGCAAAGTTTTTCCCCTCCATTCTCCTACCCAATTACCTATGAAGAAACATCCTAAACTCCAGTCTATGAAATTCAGCTTGATTTGTACCGCAATTCTATTGACCGCAAGCCTTGCGATCCCAGCTTCTGCCCAAGAAAAAACGCAAGAGAAAACCAAACCGGTACGAATGGGCTGTGGGATCATGACCTTCGATACCGTTCCGGGATGGGGGCTTCGCCCGGATGGCAAGTCTGCAATCGGGCCGACCCACGGCGCCGTGGTGGTCGACAAAGCCGGAAACATTTACACCAGTGCAGACGCCGGAGTGTTTGTCTTCTCGCCCGACGGGAAAGTTATCCAATCCTATTTGGGTAAGGAATATTCCAAAATTCATGACATGGAGATTCGAGACGAAGCGGATGGCGAATTCATTTATGGTGCCCGCAACGCGAATGCGGAAGGGATCAAATTCAATATTAAAAGTGGTGAGATCGTTTTGAAGCTTCCATTCCCCAAGGAGTCAGGTCTCAACCTCGACAAGTTCAATCCAACCGCAATCACCGTGGCTCCCAACGGCGATATCTTTCTTTCGGATGGCTACGCTAGCAACCATATCTTCAAGTTCGACAAGACCGGTAAGTACCTGATGCACTTTGGCACGCAGGGGAATAAACTCGAGCAATTCAATACCGCGCATGGGATGACGCTCGATACTCGCTACGAGCCGCCCCGCTTGTTGATCTGCGACCGAAATCATCAACCCAAAGGGCGATTGCTGCACTACGACCTCAATGGCCAGTTCATCGACGAAATCATTACGGGTTTGGGAATGCCAACATCAGCCGCCGTTCAAGGTGACTATGTCTCAGTGCCCGACTTGCATGGGAGAGTTGTGATTCTGGACAAGAGCAATACGATCATGGCGGTCCTCGGGCACAACCCTGACAAGGCCAAAGGGGGCAGCTACAACATTCCACAGGATCAATGGATCGAAGGGGAATTCAGCGGCACGCACGGTTCGTATTGGGACAAAGAGGGGAACTTGTACGTGCAAGATTGGAATATCTCAGGACGCATCATGAAACTGATTCGGGTCAAATAGAACGATGGCAAATACACCCGACAGCGACCCCGACAACAAATTGCCAGCCCAGACCGCCAAGAATTGTAATCCGCAACAAGTCGCCAGATTTGTTAGTAAGATTAAAAACTTGGAACAGCAAATCGGTGAGCATGTGTTGGCGGCACTTCAGCACCCGGATACCGTCGCAGTTTTGACGACGGTGGTTGTCGGCCCCAGCGGCGACCAGCACATCGTTTCGGCTGCGATCAACCCTGAACGCATGTCCCAAGTCAACGAAATACTCGAGGAAGCCCAGCAGGAGCGCGTCGATGACGAAGTTTGCTTCGGTTTTCACTGCCTTCTAAAACCGAAACTGTGACTTGACCAAACACGCGATTACCTTCTAAACTCTAGGGTTTTGCATGTCCGGGACACTGTCATCGCATGGTTGCGGTTCGCTGTGCCCTGATTTTTAGGCTTTGAAAGAGATATTTGTGGCAGCGACCTGTGTAATCGGACTTCAATGGGGGGACGAAGCGAAAGGCAAACTTGTTGATCTACTCGCACCGCGGAATGATATCGTCGTACGCTACCAAGGGGGCGCAAACGCCGGCCATACGGTTGTTTGTGGAACCGAGGTCTATAAGCTCCACCATATACCATCAGGCATCCTTTCCAGCCAAATCAACAATGTCATTGCGCCTGGCGTAGTAATAGAGCCCAACATGCTCATCAAGGAGATCGAGGGGTTGGAGGCTCGTGGGATCGAGCCGAGGAAAAACCTGATGATCAGCGAACGGGCTCACGTAGTGATGCCATGGCATTTTGTTGAGGACAAGGCAACCAATCGAGCGGTGGTCGCTGGTGAAAGCATTGGTACGACTAACCGTGGCATCGGGCCTTGTTATCGCGATAAAGTCGGCCGGACGCATGCCATGCGGATCACAGACCTGTTCAGTGCTCAACTAAAGAGCAAGATTTCGGAAACCGTCGCAGCCAAGCGGCACAATCTCTCCCATCTCGCGGATGCGGCCGATCTGGAATCGCTTGATGCAGACAAGATTTACGATCAGTGTTGTCGGTGGGCCGCCAACCTCGGCCCTTTGGCCGCAGATACCACCAACTATCTTTTGGATGAGTTGGATGCGGGAAAAAAGCTCCTCATGGAGGGAGCTCAAGGCTCCTTGCTGGACATCGACCATGGAACCTATCCGTTCGTAACTAGCAGCAACGCATCGGGGGTCGGCGTCTCGTCTGGGTCCGGCGTTCCAGCCAAGTGGATTACCAATGTCATAGGTGTTGCGAAAGCTTACTCAACGCGCGTTGGGGGTGGACCGTTCCCTACCGAATTGTTGGATGAAACCGGCGAGAAGATTCGTAAGATAGGTCGCGAATACGGGACTACCACCGGTCGACCAAGACGATGTGGTTGGTTCGACGCAGTTGCGGTTCGCTACACAGCCAGACTTAGCGGCATTCATTACTTATCGCTGATGATGATGGATGTGTTGAGTCACTTTGACACGATTCAAGTCTGCGTGGCTTACGAACTCAACGGCCAGCGTATCACCCGATTCCCATGCCGAGCCGAAGATCTTCGCGAATGCAAACCGGTGTACGAAACGTTGCCAGGCTGGAATATCGACGTCTCCAACGTGCGAAAGTTAGAGGATTTTCCGTCCAACGCCCGCCGCTACATTGACCGCATTTCCGAACTGATTTCGGTTCCAATCGGAGTCCTTTCCGTCGGGCCAGACCGAGAGCAAACCATTTTCTTGATTTGAGACCCTCACCCCTCACCCCTCACCCCACACCCCTCTTCAATGGCCTTGTTTCGCGGCAAACCCAAATCCGATCCTGCTAGCCCGTCGCCAAGCGTCGAGGCTCTTCGGATGCCCAAGCACATTGCCGTGATCATGGACGGCAATGGACGCTGGGCTCAAGCCCGCGGCATGCCTCGCGTCGAAGGCCATCGAAGGGGTGCCAACACTGTTCGTCGCATCTCCGAAGCCTGTCGAGAGCTTGGCGTTTCTTATTTAACGCTCTATTGTTTTTCCAACGAGAATTGGAAACGCCCAAAAGAAGAGCTCAGTTTTTTAATGAGCCTTTTGAAAACCTACCTCATTCAAGAGCGACCAACCCTCATCAAGAACGATATTCGACTGACCATCATCGGGCGACGCGAAGGGATCCCGGACGAAGTCCAAACGGAAATGGATCGGTCGGTAGAGCTTAGCAAAAACGGAAGGTCTCTAACATTGTGCTTGGCCATTAACTACGGTTCAAGGCAGGAAATTGTCGATGCCGTTCGCAGTATTGCGCGCCAGGTGCAAGCTGGGGCGCTCGAGCCAGCAGCTATCGACGAGACGTTGATCGCCAGCCAACTCTACACGGCTGGAATGCCAGACCCGGATTTATTGATACGGACCAGTGGCGAGATGCGAATCAGCAACTATTTGCTCTGGCAAATCAGTTACAGTGAACTTTGGATTACCGATAAAGCATGGCCTGAGTTTGACAAAGACGATCTCGTTCAAGCCATCGCGGACTACAATCAACGGGACCGACGATTCGGCGGTCTGGGCGAAGTTCGAAATCATTAGAGTGGCACGTCCCTGAGTTTACGAAGGGCGTGGTGAGTCGCTAGAAATTGTCGCCTTTCGCTCCGCGAAAGAGGGCTCGTTAACGCACTTTTGCGGAGCAAAAGGCGACAAAGTTTGAGCAGAACCACGAACCACACGAAAGAACAACAGGGAGATGGACAAACATTTCTTGCTCATCTACGAAGTAGTCGACGACTATGTCGCGAGGCGAGCGCCCTTTAGACAAGAACATCTTGCGCTTGCAGAACAAGCGGCGGAACGGGGTGAACTGGTTCTGGGCGGTGCGTTGGCGGACCCAGTTGACAAAGCCATCTTGCTCTTCCGCGGCAAGAGCCGCGAGGTGGCCGAATCGTTTGCATTGAACGACCCCTACGTACACCATGGTCTTGTTCTCAAGTGGTCCGTCCGAGAATGGACAACCGTAGCCGGTTGCGGTTTGCAAAGGCCATGAACAGTCGAACTGCGTCAGAATCAGAATCGCAGTTTTTGAAGCGGCGCTGGCTGCTCGCTTTCTGGCTGCTCCCGATCCTCGCAATTTGGTGCTTCTTAATTTTCTATGTTCCGATTGCGAATTTCGGTTTGTCTTGTTTTCGGAATGTGGCTGCCTCGCTACAGAATAGAACGCTTACCATTCAGCTTGATGGTAATCGAAGTGACTGGCATCAGACCCTTACTTTTGACCCAAGTACGGGTCGGCTCTTCGCCGATCCAAAACCATTTTCGCGGCCGGACGATGATTTTTTGCTGCGATACTTGAACGCAACCAAGAGCAAGGACGGGGAGCTGTTCCGACGATGGAAGTTGTCGATCTTGAATCCAGCAACCGGTAACATCGATAGTCAACTTGAATTCGATTTTCCAAATGGAAAATATCCCAGCGTCGTTAGCAAGCGATTTGCGGTGTATGCAACCAAAGACACCTTGCACGTTTCGGACTTGCATTCATCCGACACGACTCCCATCGAATACCCAACTGATGGCGTTGATAGCAACACCTTGAAATTGCCGACGATCGGGAACACGAACAACTTTATTTATGTGAACAAGAAGATTCAGCCCGATCCGATAACTCTGCTGCCACAAGTAGAGATTGAGCTCTTTGGGATCAATGATGAGGGCGTGCCTAGTCTCGTCAACTCTTGGATTGCAGCCCCATTTGGGAATGACGGCTTCGACCTGGTGGGGGACCAATTGGTGAACGTAAATCCGGCAACACGTCGCTTCGAATTCCGATCCGCGGTGGATGGTAGCTTGAATTCGAATCCGCCACTGCCCAGCGAACTCGACCCAGCCACCGATGTATTTTATATCTACCAAGGACGGTTAACGATTCCCAAAAAGAGCCTTACCTATGCTTTGCGAGAGCTTCGCTGGTTGAACAACCCAAAGGGAGCCAATGGTGTCTATTTGGAATCGCCAGACAAAAGCCTTTTTCTATGGCATGGGAGTGAATGGGTGGTAACGGAAAGCGACTCGGGAAAAGAACTGTCGAGGTTTGGATGGGGACCAGAATTCTCGTACGTCAATTTCCTCGACAATGAAACGATTATCTTTTGTTCGCCTCGATGGGGATATACGTTCCGTACCGTCTCAGCCCGAACTGGAAAGACCATCATGATCCACCGGCCCTATTGGTGGGTTCTCCCGTTGCTGTTGTTTGCAGTGCTGGGTTACCTAGCCTGGAGCATCCTTTGGTTGCGAAAGGCCAATGCATCGAGCGGTTGGGTCTGGGGGGACATTGCATGGATTAGCGGTTTGCCGATGGTCGCTCTTTCACTTCGGTTTTCTCTCATGGGCGATCCCCTCGACATCGAGCGATATCCATGCCATCTCAATCAAGGCATATTTCTGGGGTTGATGTTTGTTTCTTGCGTTTGGTTATGGAGCAGTCAACAGAGCGTAGTACGCCGCGTGTTGCCTTTGCTGTTGAGCCTAGCGACCCTAGCTGCCGTGCTTGTCGCGGTGTTTTCCAATCATTTAGCAACTGCGTCAAGCGGATTGCTTTCCGCTTTAGTAATCCTCATACCTGTTTTTACGATTTGCGTTTTGTTAAGAATCTGCGGTTATCGATTGCGCCAGAGTTCGGATTTATCGAGTGCAAGAGAGTTCAAGAACTCATTGAGGGAGTTGTTCATTCTGGTGGCCGTCTTTGCGTTGCTGTTTGCACCGCTTCGATTGATCGTTCCGGACCTAATGAAGATCGAAAAGGCCTTACTTCCCTGGATCCAAATAGTGCTAGTCTCGCTATCACCAGCATTCGCTTGGTTTTTGGCAATGGCGAGCAACCGAAATCTTTTCGGGGGCGGTTTTTGCCTGTCATTGGCGATGTTCTCTTGCCTCCTGTTCGACGTGCTGTACTACTTTGTCAGTGGAGATTGGTTCTGCCGTTTTTGGAATTTGTGGGATGTGTCGTTCCACGTTGCAATCTCTGCGTTTGTTACGACGTTCTTGGTGTCCCTTGCATTCCGACAGCGTGGCTGGCGATGGGAGAGATTTAGTTGGTGGTCGCAGCCACGATGACGATACCTACAATCAACATTGCCCACGCAACCAAGTTGGCAATACCAAGCCATAGCCCAATCAAAACGAGCACTTTCTCTTTGCTAGGACTTTGACCGTTGCGGATTTTGCTCAATTCCGTCGAGGCAAACACGATCGCTAGGATTGCGCAAACCAAGGCGCCGACTACAGTTGGGCATAGGATCCAACTAACCAATCCAAAAATAAGCACAACCATGCCGTTGCCAGATTTCTGATAGCCAGCAGACTGAACGGTAGAAATGGGCGCAGCTCCAAATTGATTTGCCCCTGGATTCTCCGGACTGACCAAAGGATTCTGCATTTTGCGAAGTTGGAATCGCCAAGCAGCCAACCCCAACCATTGTTCCGAGTTTTCTTCTCGAATATGACACGTCTCGTCGAGTCGCCCTTGCTTGATCCAATCGAGAACCGTTTCGGTATCCGAAGGGCCGTAAACCATGGTGTTGGGAGTGCGTACAAGGAACTTGGTTACAGGAGCTGGGATCGGGCTCGCAATTGGCGATGTTAGAGGGGTTGCGTTGTCACTAAAGGGTGAGAGTGCAGTTTGAGGCGCGGTTTGAACTGGCTGTTGGCTCGGTTCGTTGGCTGGCGGTTTTTCAGCCGCCAGTGAAGACCATGAATCGGATAGCGGCTCCAACGTCGGCGAGTTTGCCTCCTGTATTTGGGGAGCGTAAGTCGTTTCGGTTGTGAACGGATTGGATGGGGATGTTGATTCGGCGGTGGTACCGTCAACGCCGCCACCCACCACGTAGACCAAGCCGCACATCGGACAACGAGCTTTACGGCCAACGAACTCGTCGTTAACTCGTAGGGTCTTGCCACAGCCAGAGCATAGAGAATCAATGGGCATCGTCGAAATTCAATCCTTCAAGTCAATGGATGTTTGTCAGGGTGAAGATAGACAAAAGACTTTCCCAACCTACCGCCGTAATTTCCAGCTCGAATCCTTTGAAGACCCTTTACCGGCAAGGCGGCGTCGATAGCTGCGTAGGTAGCCTGAGCTACATTCTCCAGGTCCGAACCGTTGATGATGATCTCCATAATGGAGACCACGCCTTCGGGTACCAACGATTTGTCCCCTAGCTTCGCCTTAAGTGTAGGGCAATATTCTGCATACGTGCTAGCGATTAGAAATTTGTAACTGCTGCCAGCTTTGCTGGCGCTGGCTGCCACCCCACCTGGAAATGTAGTAATAACACCTGGCATGGCGTCGGCAGCTATGGCTGCTCGTTCGGCAGCCTCGATGGCGGCGTCCTCGGAGTAAGCTAGAAACCATAGGTTGCCACCCATGATGCCATCCGCATAACCGAAACGTCGCGTTAGAAAAAACTCACCTCCCAAAGTCGGGATGGTCCAACCTTTGTGGCCAAACATCTCGGTTCGTGTTTGATATCCATCTCCAAAAAAGGCGATCTTGCGGCCAAGTTTGAAATAGGGATCCGTATCGAGCAGGTTGAAACATCGAGTGGTTGGACAAGTTAGTACGTTCTGGCTTAATCGAGCCAGAAGAACTTTCTCTAGGTGAACCACTCGATCTTTGCGAAAACGAGGGACATGAAACTGGAGTATCGCGCCGATGCGACCATCTGGGGTTTCTTGGCCCGGTAATTTGCCGTCCAAAACCTGCTCAAGGCCTGCTTCGCAGTCGCACAAGATCGTGCTGCTTGCATGCCCGGTTGCAGCTTGGCAAGCAGCCATCAACCATTTTTGATCGCGAGCCGTGACCAGGACCGATGCGTAAATGCTTTTGAAGGCCTCTGCGTAAGTATCTTCAACGAGAAGTTCCCATTGCGGGTTATTCTTCCACGGCGTCATGGTGCTGGCTTAAAGAAAGGAGCGAAACGAGCAAGGTTAAATTGTGGAATTCACAAACATGCATTGCGGCCAGCATTGTAGCTCATCTGCATCCTAACGTAACTCGGCTTGTGATTTCACAATATAAATTCATTACTCGGGAGGGTGAGGCGGTGGGGCTCCTGCCGAACTTTGGCGGCGCCAGCTCGGGAGGGTGAGGCTCCTGCCGAACCGTGAAGGTGCCAGCTCGGCAGGAGCCTCGCTCTCCCTTTGATTTTCAAACGATCATGGTTAGCAGGTCGATTTCAATCGGCCGCTTGCCCAAGATGTTGGTCCTTGACAGAAACACAGAATAGCCAATCATTTCGCTTGCCATTTTTCGCCGGCCGAGTTGAATCCCTCCGGTGCTGTCACCCACGAGAAATCACTGATGAAAATCCACGAATACCAAGCAAAAGAACTCTTCCGCAAAGCTCAAGTGCCTGTGTTGCAGGGTTTTGTTGCAAAAACCCCAGAAGAAGCCAAAGCGGCCTTCGAAAAGCTTGGCGGCCCGATCGCGGTTGTCAAAGCTCAATTGCACGCTGGTGGACGCGGCAAGGGGACCGTTATTGAAGTGCCCACTCAACGCGGCGTTCAATTGGTCAAAAGTGGAGACGAAGCAGCTGCCGTTGCCAAAAATCTCCTTCACAATCGCTTGGTTACCGTGCAAACCGGACCTGCGGGCAGCAAAGTCAATCAAGTTTTCGTCGAACAGGGTTGCAAGATCGCTCGTGAGTTGTATTTGGCCGTTGTTGTCGATCGTGGTAGTCAAATGCCACTCTTAATGGTTAGCAGCGAAGGTGGAGTTGAGATTGAGAAAGTAGCGCATGATACGCCGGAAAAGATCCTAAAAGAATCTTTTGATCCAGCCTATGGCTTGCAAGGCTTTCAAGTGCGCAAACTTTGCAAAAAACTCGGCATCTCAGGTGATGCAGCCAAAAGCGCCGACTTTTTCATGAAAAAGATTTGCAAACTCTTCGTCGATCTCGATTGCTCAATGGCTGAGATCAATCCGCTGGTCATCACCGAAGACAACAAGATGATCGCGCTCGACGCCAAGATCACCTTTGACGACAACGCATTGTTTCGGCATCCAGATTTGAAAGAATTACGAGATATCAACGAAGAGGAGCCGGCTGAAATCCGCGCTGGAAACACCGGCCTCAGTTACGTCAAACTCGAAGGCAACATCGGCTGCCTCGTCAATGGCGCAGGGCTCGCGATGGCGACCATGGACATCATCAAGCATCATGGCGGTGCACCGGCGAACTTTCTCGACGTTGGGGGTGGAGCCAACACGCAACAAGTCACCGAAGCATTCCGAATCATCTTGTCGGACCCGAACGTGAAAGCCATCCTTGTCAATATTTTCGGTGGTATTGCCCGTTGCACGACCATAGCCCAAGCGATCATCGAAGCATCCAAAGAAGTGGGTTTCACCGTGCCACTGGTCGTAAGGCTTGAAGGGACTGAAGTCAACGAGGGCAAGAAGATGCTCAAAGACAGCGGGCTAGCCATCATCTCCGCCGATGACTTGACGGACGCCGCGAAAAAAGTAGTTGCATCGATCGCTTAGTGCTTCGATCCAAAATCCCAATCGCAACCAACTTAACTCCAAAGATCCCAGAACCAATAAACTATGAGTATTCTTGTAAATCGCGATACGCGAGTCATCTGCCAAGGCATCACGGGCAAAGCCGGAGCATTCCACACCAAAGGCTGTAAAGAGTACGGCACCAAGATGGTCGGCGGCGTGACGCCTGGAAAGTCAGGCGAAACCGTTGAGGGACTGCCTGTCTTTGACACTGTCGAGGAAGCGGTCATGCAAACCGGCGCGAATGCATCGATGATCTTCGTCCCCCCAGCGTTTACCGCCGACGCGATTCTCGAAGCCATTGATGCGGGCATCGGCGTTATTTGCGCGATCACCGAAGGGGTGCCTGTCATCGACATGGTCCATGTCTACGATCGAGTGCGTCGGAGCAAGTCGATCTTGATCGGACCCAATTGCCCTGGCGTTATCACTCCGGGTGAATGCAAAATCGGAATCATGCCAGGTTACATTCATAACGTAGGCAAAGTTGGCATCATGTCCCGCAGCGGCACGTTGACCTACGAGGCAGTTTGGCAAACAAGCAGCCTCAATCTGGGTCAGTCCACTTGCGTTGGACTTGGCGGCGATCCAATTGTCGGGACCTCTTATATCGATCTTTTCGAACGATTCCAAAAGGACGATCAGACCGAAGTGATCCTCATGATTGGGGAAATCGGAGGGGATGCCGAGGAACAAGCGGCTGCCTATGTAAAGAGCCATGTGACCAAGCCGGTGGCAGCCTTCATCGCCGGTCGCACCGCTCCGCCAGGAAAACGCATGGGACACGCGGGTGCGATCATCACGGGTGGCAAAGGGACTGCCGCCGAAAAAGTCTCAGCCTTAGAAGCCGCCGGGATCGTGGTCGCACAATCCCCAGCCGACATGGGCGTAGCGGTCGTCGAGGCGATCAAGCGTGGCAAATAAATGAATATGGCCGATGTCAACCTTTGGAGTGCTTCGATTCATCGAAGCTTTTAGAACATCCTGCGTCCAGAATCGCTAAAAATCATTGGCAAAACGTCCAAATTGCCGACCCAAAGATCGGAGCGGGCTCATCGACTTCGGCGTTGTCATGGCCATGCTTGACTCGACGTCTGTTGCGTTCTTCCTTCACCCGCTCAGGCGTTTCGATACGTAGCAAGACAACGCCCATCGCTTCTCTGTGGGCGTGCCATATGTATTGATCCCGACGATCCAGTAACGCACTTTCGCAGAGCGAAAGGCGATAATAACGTTTGGTTGAGTGGTCGTTTTTCTTGCATTTGTTCCTAACTTTGCGTACCATCGCATTTCACGTCTCCCTTCCCACCCTTTGGAGTTCTTCCATGTCCAACCAGCCCAATCGATTGATAACACCGCGTCGTGACTTCCTCGTTCGCACATCCACGCTTACTTTATCGTTGCCTTTTTGGGCACGCGCGGCTCATAGTTCTAATGAGCCCAACGCCGGGCGCTTGCGGCTTGCTAGTGTAGGCGTAGGTGGGATGGGGGCCTCGGATTTGGGTTCTCTCAGTTCGCACAAGCAAGTCGATATTGTGGCCCTTTGTGATGTGGATGCCATGCGATTGGCGTCCGCAGGTGAAAAGCATCCTAAGGCAAAACGCTTTAGCGACTTTCGCAAAATGCTGGACGAAATGCACGATGAGATTGACGCTGTCCAAGTTTCCACGCCCGATCATACGCATGCACCCGCTGCGCTGTCGGCCATGAATCGCGGCAAGCATGTGTACTGCCAGAAACCACTAACGCACGATGTATTCGAGTCGAGGCAGATGCGACGGATGGCCCAACAAAAAAAAGTGGTCACGCAGATGGGCACACAGATCCATTCCCACACCGACTATCGAACCGCGGTTGCCTTGATCCAAAGCGGTGTGATTGGGCAAGTCAAGGAAGTGCATTCCTGGAGTAGCAAGACGTGGGGGTACGTCGGCCCAGATCCCATGCCTAACCAACCACCGGCACACTTGGATTGGGATTTGTGGTTGGGTACGGCACCTGAGCGGCCCTATTCCGAGTCGCAATACCATCCAGCCGATTGGCGACGCTGGTATGACTTTGGATGCGGAACGATGGGGGACATGGCGATTCATATTTTGGACCCGGTGTTCACGGCGTTGCAATTGGGTGCTCCTTTGAAGGTCGTTTCTAGCAGCCCCGAACCGCCGAAGAAGTCTTACGGAATGAAGAACCAAACTCGATACACGTTCGGTCCCTCGAAGTACACGACAGATGGCTTTGTACTTACGTGGAGCGATGGGGGCATGATGCCGGACACTTCTTCGTGGCCTCAAAGAACGGGTAAAGAGGGCAAGGTTCAATCGTTGCCGGATCAAGGGTCGATGTTCGTTGGTGAAAAGGGATATGTTCTGTTGCCGCATATCGCGCAACCGATTTTGTTGCCTGAGTCCAGCTTTGCATCGACCGCGATTGAGCGTCAGCCGAACGGCAATCATTACCATTTGTTCGTGGAGGCATGTTTGGGAGGCGCTCCTACGAGCGCCCACTTTGGCTATGCAGGTCCGCTCACCGAAGCCGTCTTGTTGGGCGTATTGGCCAATCGTTTCCCACAGCAAGAGATGCAATGGAATGCCGAAGCGATGAACATACCAAATCATGCTGGCGCCAATGCGTTGCTTCGCCGTCAGTATCGAACTGGGTTTGAAATCAACGTCCCTACGTTGTAGGTAGGTTGAGTCCTAATGTGGACGAGCGAGGCCCTTCGCTCGTTGGAGCCTTACCATTCCTGAGCGAGAGCCATTCCTGAGCGAGAGCCTCGCTCAGCCACAACGAGCACATTCCTGAGCGAGAGCCTCGCTCAGCTACCTGCCTTTTTCTTCGGTCTGTGGTTCGGGACTAGTCTCAGATTCCTTTTCTGCGACGGCCATGCGAGCTGGTTTGTAGACGCGGAGATCCCAGTCCGCTTGGGTTGGCAGAAACTCGGTGGGGGTGGCTTCCTCGAGTTCCACGGCAAAGAGGGAACCGGGAGGAGCGGCCAACCACCAGCGTTCTAGCATCGCCAGCAACTGTTTGCCGTTGGACTCCCACATCGAGTATGGTGGACAGCAGAATACCACCCAGATTTCATCCGGTTTTTGGCTAAATCTGGAGCAATTGGCGGGCAGTCCTTTCGACCAATCGAGGACGTCGGTTTGGATGACTTCGACGGAATTGGCGATACCAAGGGATTTTGCGTTGGCTTGTATTTCTTTTACGGCGGACTTCAAAATCTCGAAGACAACGCCTTTGGCAGCACCGCGCGACACAGTTTCGAAGGCCAAAACCCCTGTGCCACCAAATAAATCGAACGCAATTGCGTTGGGAAACGTACCACCGAGCAGGCTCATGACAGCTTCTCGGGTTCGATCCTTCATGGGTCTGGTCCTCGGGTCAACCGCAAATTGAATCTTGCGAGTTCGCAAGTTGCCAGCGATGATCCTTAGAGTGGTCGTTTCCAATGTGGGTTTTGTCCTGTAGAGTCGTGAATCACGCTGAATTCTCCGTTCGGAGAAGCCCTGCTTGTTACTAGAGTATGCCAATATGCCAATCAAAACAAACCGTATAAAGTCCTTTTTCGTCATTCTATCCTTCGTTTTGGGGCTGGGTACATTGCCAGTCGACCGTTTGATGGGCCAAGGCGCTACTTCGGCGGGGAAGAATCCTGGCGGTCTATCAGCCAAGAAGAGCCTGACACCTGAGGAGCGGGCTGCGGAAAAGCAAAGAGCCCTTGAGTTCAAAAACCAGATGGCGACGAAGCGGATTCAGAGTTTTGGGATGGTACCCGCTGACGACGATTCCGAAGTCGGCAAAAAGTACCAAACTGCCTTCAATCGATTTCGAGAAGCGGCTGTTGGACTGAATCATGTGAAATTGAATTATCATTTGGCCGACAACCCAACTGCGTCATTTCGGGATAATGTCTATCTGGAATGGCAGGAAGGAATCCACCAAGGGTTTCTCGCAAAGGCCAATTGGTTGAGAGTCGCAGGCGAAACGTATGAAGGTGATCCCGATAAATACACTTTTATTGGGGAGTCTCTAGCTGAAATGATGTTACACGACGTGGAACTGGACCGATTCGATGGCTGGTTGGAGGCTGCCCAAGCAGTTGTTCGTGCAAAGAAGATCGAGACACAGGAACTCCTTCGCGCGGCTGGACTATTCGGCTATGCCAATTCCGATTTCGATTTTACCGAGGAGTGTTTAGCACGAACCATTGCTTTGGATAGTAGCCTGGATGCGAAGCCCGATTTTTTGACTGAAATCAAGATCGTTCGCGAGAAGTGGCAACGAGAACTTGAAATTCGACAACGAGAAGCCCAAAAGAACGACAATCCTCGCGTTGAATTTCTAACGACCAAGGGCAGGATGGTTTTGGAGTTGTATGAAGACTCAGCGCCTGAGACGGTAAAGAGCTTTATCTACTTGGTGGAAAAAGGGTTTTACGATCGCAAGTCCTTTTTTCGCGTAGAGAAACACTTTTGTGCTCAAACGGGTTGTGAAAAAGGGGATGGTACCGGCGATGCTGGTTACACCATTCCAAGCGAAGTCGATCACGTGGATCGACGCGATCACTTCCGTGGATCGATGGGAATGGCGCTTGGCTCCGATTCAAAATCCGGCCAGGTCCTTCCTGACACCGGTAGTTCGCAATTCTACTTCACGTTCTTGCCTACGCCTCGGATGGATGGCAAGCACACTGTTTTCGGTAGAGTTGTCGAGGGGCAGGAGACATTGAGTTTCTTCCGCGTGATGAACCTTGGGGAAGAAGCTCAGAGGAAAGAAGGCAAGCAACCTGACCTTATTTACTCCGCCAAAGTCCTTCGGAAAAGAGACACGGTATACAAGCCCAAGATCATCGCTGGAAAACTCCCAAAGTAGGTTCTTCGCCGCATGTCATTGGAGAAATGCGAAGCCATCGTCTTGAGGGTGGTTCCGTGGAGTGAGACCAGCATGGTTGTCACTTTGTTCACTCGGGAATTTGGCAAAGTCTCGGCCATCGCAAAAGGTGCAAGGCGTCTTCGAAGTCCATTTGAGTCCTCGCTGGACTTGCTAGCAAAATCGCAGATCGTCTTCATTCAAAAGAGCTCGGATGCTCTCGATCTGCTGACGGAATCCAAGCTGGTTCGTCGGTTTCGGTCTGGGCAAATTGCGTTGTTGCCGCTTTATTGCGGATATTACGTGGCGGAATTGCTGCTGGGATTGACCGAGGACAATGAAAAAGCCAGGGAACTCTATGATGTTAGCGATCGAACGTTGGTCGATCTCGATCGTGGTCTGAGTGCCGCTGAAATTATCCTTAGGTTTGAAATGCAGGTATTAAAGCTATTGGGACATTTGCCAACTTTTCATCTATGCGCGAGTTGCGGGAATCCTGTACAGTCCGACTTAAATGGTCCTGGAGCATTGCTTGGCATTGCTGCGGGCGGAATTTTATGCGCCGATTGTGTGCCTGGCCAACAGCACGTAATTCGCATCCGATACCCTGCGCTCGATTGCTTGATGACCTATGCGTCCGAGGAGTGGAGCGGCAATCCATTGCCGATTCGGGCTGAGCTGCGTGGTGAGGTGCGATTCGTGATGGAACGATTTGTTTCCAATTTGGCAGATCGCCGCTTACGGCTTACGGAGTATTTAGAGGAATTGAAGCGTTGACCACGATGGGCAACCTGAAAAACGACCTGCAAAGCAAATCCGAAGGAACTGGAATGCATCGCCGCACGATAGAAAATCGTCAGCCCAACCGACGCGTCGTCTATTTCGTTGCGGCCAATACTGTTCGTTTTGCATTGCTAATGATGTTCTTGGTTCAGTCCGGCTGCGCTTCGTTCAATCTTTTCAAGAAAGAAGACGACGAGTACCGCCGAGCTCGCAATGCCATCGAAGGTTACGAAGATAAAGAAGGAAATTGGATTCGTCCCGAGGGTATTCGCGCCGACAAATCCAGGGACAGCAATATCCCCAAAGCCTTCCAGTTCATTCCAGGCTTAGGACCTGCGCCGGTCAACAAAGATCTAGCGCGATCGACCTACCTCGAAGCGGACGAACTCTTTAAAAACGCAGCAAAATCCTCCGAGCAAGATGGACGACGGTCCAAGTTCCGAGCGTCCGCTAAAAAATACAAAGAAGCGGGCAAGCATTGGGCCAGTAGCGCACTTGAACAGGACGCACTCTTCATGACAGGCGAGAGCTATTTCTTTGCGGAGGACTATCCCAAAGCGGAGGATTATTTCGTCAAGCTGATCAAGGAATACCCTCGAACTCGCTACCAAGACATGGTCGACAAACGTCGGATGGAAATAGCCCAGTTTTGGCTGAAATTCAATGACGAATTCTATCATCTCAATGTTTCGGACAATCGAAAACCTTGGAACGATACGCGAAAGCACGGCGTTCGCGTTTTGGAAAAAATGCGGCTGGACAATCCGGTCGGTCGATTGGCAGATGATGTGACGATGGAGCTGGCCAACACAGCCTTTAAAAAGGGTAATTGGAATGATGCCCTGGATACCTATAGCGATTTGATTTCGACTTATCCAGATAGCCCACACCAATTCGATGCGCATCTCTTAGGGGTGAAGGCAGCCATGATGTCCTATCAAGGCGCTGACTACTCCCAGGAGCCACTTGAAAAAGCGGAGAAGATGATCAAGCAGATGACGCGTCAATTCCGCGAGAAGGCGGAAGGCGAAAAGAAACAGATCGAAGATGCGATGAAGGAAGTGCGGTACAACCGAGCCGAGCGAGAATACTCGCTCGCCACTTTTCGCATGAATAAGCAGGAAGCCAGGGCTGCCCGCATTCACTGCATGAAGATATTGACGGATTTCGGCGATACGCCGTTTGCCGACAAAGCAAAAGTCATGATGGAAAAGACCGGTGGTATGCCGGCGGAACCTATCCAACAACTTAGTTGGTTGGCCGATCTGTTCCCTAACCGAGACAAGATTACCCCCCTGTTGAAGCCGACACCTAACTTGGACGAACAGGACAAGGCCGCCCAGGAGCGCTACGAGCGTACGGCAGGAAAATCAGGTGCCGCCGCCTTTGTTCCGGACGGAACGAGTCAACGATGATCGGGCGAGTTCTGATGCTCGCGATCGTTTTCGCGTCGTTGAATGGGTGTGCCGGTTACCAAATCGGAACTCGAACCCTCTATCGAACCGATGTCAGAACCATTCATGTTCCGATTATCAAAAGCGATTCGTTTCGACCCGAGCTGGGTGTGATGCTTACCGAGTCGGTTCAAAAGGAAATTGAGCGTCGGACCCCGTTCAAACTGGCCAATGTTGAGTCAGCTGATTCTGTGATGGCGTGTACGTTAACATCGGACTCCAAGCGTGTGGTCAGCGAAACCAACCTCGACGAACCGCGACTGCTTCAGTCCGTGATGACGGTCGAGGTCAAATGGACCGACCGCCGGGGATTGCCGCTGATTGAAACAAGATTCTTACCGCCCGGTGAGTCCACTTTCTATTTTGCAGAAAATGTCGACTTTATTCCTGAAGCAGGTCAATCCATCTCAACCGCAAACATGAGAGTTGTCGAACGCTTGGCCAACCACATCGTCGATCAAATGGAAGCCAGGTGGTAACACGTAAGTCGGCATCACGTAGGTCCGGCAATTCTCTTGCAGTCCGACACAGCCGACAAAAGTAGCAGGCACGCTCCGTCGTGCCGTCCGCTGGAGTGAATTTAAAATGATTCCTGGTGAACGGCACATGGAATGTGCCTACTACTTTGACTTTTGTCGGCTTTGACTTTTGTCGGCTGTGTCCGGAGTTCCGCTGCTACGCTGGACATGTAGTTGAACGCAATCAAAAAGACTACAATACGCGTGTTTTGATGTGTGCGGCTACCCCCAAAACCGATTTGGTACTCACTATCTCGGCTTAGATAAGGAACTTTTCATCAAACGGATCATCCGATGAAGTGAAAACCTACTGCCGAGATTTAATATTCATGGAATCCCCAATCAAAAACCTCGACGAATTGCTGAGTGGCATGCTTGACGGCGTGCTGTCTGAGGCAGAATGGATCGATCTAAAGCGAGAGATGGCGAATAATCCATCCCTTCAGGGGCGCCTTGATGATCTTTCATTGAATCGCCGGGCATTGGTAAGCGGTCGTTCCACTCAATTGCTCAGGCCCGATTTTGCCAGTTCGGTTACGCTCGCGGCAAAAAAAAGAGCCTCAGAAATGGAGAACGATGCGCCCGAATGGCTCGTTCCTTCAAAAACTTCTGCCCAAGTTCAGAAAGCCCGTTCTCCAAGAGCTCTGGATTCCATTCCCTCGCGTCAATGGGTTTTCGCCGGACTAGCCCTGGCTGCCTCGCTTTTGATCGCCTTTTTGGCCCTTCCAAGAGCCGATCGTCAAGGAATGGTGAGCGTTCCTGATGTTGTTCCTAAGGTCGATTCGATGGAGACCAGCGATCCCGGAAAAGTTCCCGAAGAACAAACAGCCAAACCATCAACAACTACTCAGATCGCATCCACTCCGGTTGCATCCACTCCGGTTGCAACAAATCCGGTTGCAACAAATCCGGTTACATCGACTCCGGAACCTGCACCGACAGATTCGGTTGCCAGTCGATTGCTAGTGGAAAACTCCCCGAAATTAGACGCAAACAGAGATAGCGTTTTAGATCCGTCAGCACCTTCGACTACCGTGGCGAACCTCAGTCAGCGGCCCAGCGATATCCGTGGCCCCGGAAATGGCAATGCCGTAGAATTGTCCCTGGAAGTAAGCGACAAATCCGTCCCGAATCCGAAGCTGTACTTCACATTGGTTCTAGACGTTTCAATCGATCCACAGGCGGTTGAGAATCGTACTTTGGAACGAATACTAGAGAAGTACGATATCGTTTCTACCGATGATTTGATTGTGAACGACGAACAGCTAAAGCAACTTGAGGAGTCGAAATTAGTAGGAATTACCGCCAATTCCGATGAGAAAATGGGGGTAATGTTTCTGCGTTCGACCGCCAAGAAACTGGATTTGGCCATGGTAGACATCATCAACCAGTTTGAGGATTTTCCCGAATTCGCGATGGATGTGACGACCGACCGATCTGCTTTATTGCTCGTGAGTCAACTTGGCTCGATTCGAGTGGCTGAGGGGGTCAACGACACCGCAAGCCGACTTTTACTTGCGAAAGCCCCTGGTCGGAATTCACCGTTTGCCTCTTCGGCGCTGCGAGGCAAACCGATGGACAACGCAAGCCGGGAGAAGTTCAAAGGTGGCGTGGTCCTTGCCAATCCTGCTCGGGACGAGATCTCGTACGCTCTTTTGCTGCTTCGACCTGCCAAGAAGAAGTTGTAGCCATATTGACAAATTGCCTGAATTTGTTCAGGCTAATAGTAAGTCGCCGAATGTTCAACTTGGCGATTGCCCTCCAATTCCGCGTTTTCCGTAACAGGGTGCGCGGTCCCACCTCACCCTTAACCGTTCGGCGTCCATGATGTTGTCGATCTTTGGTCAGCATGGGTCTTCACACAGCTATTGTGATAGAGAGTCCCGTCGTTCGTTTTTAAAAATCGGCGGGATGAGTTTTGGAGCTACCGCCATTGGCTTGGCGGATGTCTTGCGAGCCGAGTCGACTCAGCAAAAAAGCAATCCAAACAAAGCTCTCATTCAGATCTTCCTGGGTGGGGGGCCACCGCATCAAGACATGTGGGACATCAAGACCGACGCCCCCTCTGAAATCCGAGGTGAGTTCCGAGCCATACCAACCAACGTTCCCGGCATCCAGATTTGCGAAGTGTTTCCAAAACTCGCAAGGCTGATGGACAAAGCAGCCATTATTCGTTCCGTGGTTGGTTGCAAAGACAGACACGAATCGTATCAATGTTTGAGTGGCTGGATACCCGATGACTTAAAAGCTCTTGGCGGTCGTCCATCGATAGGCTCGGCGGTTGCGAAACTGAAGGGCGCTTTGGATCCAGCGGTTCCACCCTTTGTTGGACTGGCAGAGCGATCGAGCCATGTTCAGTGGTCGGATTGCGGTAGCGCTGGATTCTTAGGTGCGGCAAATTCGGCATTCAAACCGGACGGCCCGGGCATTGAGAACATGAAGCTCAATGGGATCTCACTCGAACGACTTCAGCATCGTAAGCAACTGCTGACGAGCCTAGATACGCTTCGGCGCGACATCGATACGACGGGCGTTATGGAAGGTATGGACACATTCGGTCAACGCGCCTTGGATGTCCTCACCAGTAGCAAGCTAGTCGATGCGCTTGACTTGTCCAAGGAAGATCCAGAGGTCGTTGCCAAGTACGGTGACGGCAAGCCTTATAAATACCAATACGATGGTTGCGCAACTCGAAACGACCATCTCCTGATCGCACGGCGACTCATTGAAGCCGGGGTCCGAGTGGTTAGTCTGAGTTTCGGTCGATGGGATAGCCACGGCAAGAACTTCGATCTGGTGCGAGACCACGGCGGAAAGCTCGATCAATGTTTGAGCGCGTTGATCGAGGACTTAGAAATGCGTGGGATGCTCAACGATGTCAGCATCGTTGTCTGGGGCGAGTTTGGAAGGACTCCGAAAATCAACAAGGATGCTGGTCGAGACCACTGGTCACAGGTCAGCTGTGCGTATTTGGCTGGCGGAGGTATTAGGACGGGGCAAGTGATTGGGGCCACCAACCGATTGGGAGAGTATGCAACATTGAGACCCGTTCACGTTCAAGAGGTGATTGCAACGCTATACCACAACTTGGGAATTGACGTGACGAATACGACCATCGCCGATCCAACTGGGCGACCTCAATTCTTGGTTGACCATGCACCCGTGACTGAGTTGATATGAGATCCATTGCGATGACAATCCTACGGCTTAGCAGTCGTCTCGCGTTTTTAGGCAAACGGAGGATTGGTTTTTACCGGGAGGGAGAGGCTCCTGCCGAGCCGAAGCCAAGCTCGGCAGGAGCCTCGCTCTCCCAAATGAAGAATCGGCGTGTAAATTTCAGTCTGCCGCTCGCCTTACTACTCCTATTGCAAGCCGTTTGGCCAATGGATCTGTCGATCGCATTGGCAATGGACGTGCTTCCAACCGGCATACGGACCATTCGAATCGATAGGGGACAATCCGTTTCGGAAGCTGGCGACATTCCTAAGGTTGTCTTTCGTGGAAGTGACGCTCGCCATCAGTGTCTCATCACTGGGACGGATACGAACGGACTTGAGCTGGACCTGACGCGAAGCGCAACCTACAGCTTCGCGCCGGATGGGGTCGCATCGATCGATCGCTTTGGCCAGATCGCTCCGCTCATGAACGGAACAACGCTATTATCCGTTAGTCTCGCAGGGGTGCCTTCCGCAATGCTTCAAATTGAAGTCACGAATTGGGATGACAATCCGGAAGTCAATTTCCCCAATCAGGTTGTGCCGATATTTACGAAATTGGGATGCAATGGCGGCGGTTGTCATGGAAAGGCCGCCGGGCAAAATGGCTTTAAGCTTTCGTTGCTCGGGTTTGAACCAAGCGAAGATTTTGAGCACCTTGTTAAGGAATCGCGAGGCCGGAGGTTGTCTACAGCGTTGCCTGACGCAAGCCTGTTGTTAACCAAGGCGATCAATGCGGTGCCGCATGGTGGTGGCCAGCGACTTGAGGCGGATTCTCAAGAGTATCGAGTCTTGCGGCGTTGGATTTCACAAGGGATGAAGCCCGGTAAAGCGGATGATCGGCGGGTGGTGTCCATTGCGGTTTCGCCTGAACTTAGACGCATGCTCCCTAAACAAGAACAACAAATATCCGTTGCCGCTCGCTATTCCGATGGATCTGTCGAGGACGTTACATCGGCGGTTCAATTTGAGAGCAATGACACGGAGATGGCGGAAGTTGACAAGCGAGGTTTGGTGTCGATGAAATCGCTGGCCGGAGAAGTGGCCGTGATGGCTCGCTTTCAGGGTCAAGTCGCTGTCTTTCGTGCAAGCGTTCCGATCGTCGAAGGCGTCAACGAATGGCCCGAACCGACCAACGCAATCGAACGTGCCGTGATCGCTCAGTTGCGTTCGCTTAACATCCCGATATCGCGGGTTTGCGATGATCCAACTTTCCTACGCAGGTCGACGCTGGATCTCGCGGGCAGGCTACCAACGCTCGCCGAAGCGGAGCAATTCCTTCAGGACTCCGCAGCCAACAAACGCGAACGACTCATCGATCGGTTGTTGGATAGCGATGATTATGCCGACAACTTTGCCAACAAGTGGATGTTGATTCTTCGCAATCGCCGCGAAAACCCAGGTCAAAAGGCAGGTACATTTGCGTTCCATCGCTGGATTCGCGATCAGATCGCAACCAATCGACCTTTCGATCAATTTGTCCGCGACATCGTGGCTGCATCGGGCTCCATGGATGTTCATCCACCTGTGGCTTGGTATCGCCAAGTTCCAGATACTTTCAGTCGATTGGAGGACACCGCCCAGCTGTTCTTGGGCCAAAGAATTCAGTGCGCTCGTTGCCACCATCATCCATTTGAAAAATGGGCCCAAAAAGACTATTTTCAAATGGCCGCTTTTTTCTCGCAAGTAAAAACGAAAGCGGGGCAGTCACCCGACGAGGCCATCATTTATGCGGCATTAGGACAAGCCCGCTCGTCGCATCCTAAGTCCGGCGAATCCCTGAAGCCTGCAGGCCTAGATGGTCCATTGCGTGAGGATACCGACCTGCGTGACCCGCGTGAGTACCTGGTTGACTGGATGGTGGCTCCCAACAATCCTTTCTTTGCAAAATCGATTGCCAATCGCTATTGGAAACATCTGTTTGCCAGGGGACTCGTCGAGCCAGAAGACGACATGCGAGTTACCAATCCCCCATCCAACTCAGAACTATTGGACGTCTTGGCGAAGCAGTTGATTGAGTCCAAATACGATGTGAAAGCCTTGGTGCGTTCCATTTGCAACTCACGTATTTACCAGTTGGACAGTGAGCCAAACGGTGAGAACCTTCGCGATCGCAAATGCTATTCGAGAAACTACCCGAAGAGGCTTTCCGCCGAACAAATTTTGGACGCAGTCGATCAAGTCACCATGACGGCCACAGCCTTCGATGCAATGCCAGACCGCACTCATGCCACCTCACTTCCCGACTCTTCCTTTCGATCCTACTTCTTAACCGTCTTTGGACGTCCGGAAGCCACGACGGCCTGCGAATGCGAACGGGCTAATGAATCGACTTTGGCGCAGAGCCTTCATTTTGCGAATTCCAAAGAGCTAATCGCTAAGCTGGCCGAAGCCAGTGCCTTACCGGCAAGTCTTGCAAGTCGGACCAGTCCGAATAACGAGAAGCTTCAAGAGCTTTATATGCGTGCGTTTTCTCGCAAGCCGAGCGACTCCGAGTTGGGGCCCGCGATCGCGTACGTTGAGGGCAAGACGGACAAGCTCGAGGCCTATCAGGATTTGATTTGGGCCATTCTCAATTGCAAAGAATTTCTGTTTAACCATTAGTTGTGCACGGCATTAGTGTAGCACGGCACTCCGTGCCGTGAGCTTAGTGTTGCACGGCACTCCGTGCCGTGGATTCAATGCCCCGACGCGTCAGTTTTGAAGTTGCACGCTTAGATGTATTTCGGGCCAAAGGCCCAATCATTTACCTAGCCCAGGCCAACGGCCTGGGTGACATGCAAACACGAGAGTAGTTAGGGCTGAAGGCCCGGCAATTTGACAAACGGACGGGCCTTTAGCCCTAACATCATTGCGTTTTGCCTAGTCCCAGGCCGTTGGCCTGGGCTAGGCAAACTACCCGGCCTTCGGCCCTAAACACAATCGCGCAACTTCAAAACGCGTCCGCGAGGGATGACAAATGGTCTATCGGATGTCTCTAGAAGCATTCCGCGAAACCGTCGATTGCGATTGAGATTGAGATGGTGACTCGGGTGTCATCGCAACCGTCATCCGAGATCGCTTTCTCACAAGATAGTATTTTGACGCGCCAGCACTTCGGAAGCTTGAATTCGATAGGATCCAGGCGAGCGATTCCATTTTCGGTGTCTGCCAATCCATCACGCCCACGATGATGTCTCCTTGAATTAGATTGGCTCGTTGAGCGGGGCTACCTGGCCGTACTTCCATGATTCGCAATCCACCTTTATAGTCTTCCCCAACACCAGCCACAAAGGAAGCGGAAACGGCTGATAAGCGAATGCCAAGTTGGTCCCAAAACGTCTTGGCCACATCCGACTCCGACTTGCCCGTCGACGGGTTCAACGTGATGGAATGGGTCAGTTTCGTTCCGTTCCTTTCCAAGCCGAGTTCAACGGATTGCCCGGAACGAAGGTCTAACATCGCAAGTTCCAACTCCAATCGATTGGAAACAGGATGACCTTCCACGGTGGCAATTCGATCACCATTGCGAATCTCCCGACTCGAATTGGAATCCGATCCTCGATATTCTCGAATGATGAGTTGATTGGCTTGCTTCTCGTTTTGAACGACTTCGGAGGCTTTGGAAAAAGTAAAGCCATGCGCTGCTTCACGATGATCTGCCACCAAGTCAGCCATGACTTCCACCGCGGTATCCATGGGGATGGCAAAGCCTATGCCTTGTGCTCCAACCCGGACTGCCACATTGATACCGATGACTTCGCCGTCGATGTTGAGTAGTGGCCCACCGGAATTGCCTGGGTTGATGTCCGCATTGGTTTGAATGAGGTCGTTGTACTGCTGCGATCCGTTGACCGGAATGTCTCGATGAAGTGCACTGATGATTCCAACCGTGACTGAGTTTTGATAGCCGTATGGATTGCCGATCGCAATGACGCTCTCACCGCGTAGCAGGTTGTGGCTTTTGCCAACGCGGATTACCGGCAGATCTCGATTGGTAGGGATCTTGATTAGAGCCAGATCGGTTTCCGGATCGTAATTAATCAATTTAGCTATAGCGGTGGTACCGTCCGCCAGCGTCACTTCGATTCGAGCCACTTCATCCACAACGTGGAAATTGGTAACAATGTAACCGCGACGATCGATAAGGACTCCCGTCCCCATCCCGTTGACCTCTTGGCGGGTCGACTGCCCGGAAGAGTTTGAATTCGTGATGGTTTTGTTCCCTTGAATATTGACGACCGCAGGCTCCGCCTTTTGGATCGCTTGAACAATCGGAGTGTTTCTGGTGGACTCGGCGAGAGAATCCGTTGCGTTGAGTGCAGCGATGCCGACTGCAGTTAGCAACGTGCCTGTTCGTGCGAACGATAGCAGATTCTTGTTTACGCGAGATTTCATTCTTGGCCGGGTCTTTGCTCGGAAGAAACGTTGTACCCACGCGATGTGTTGGTTGCAAAGCATTGCTTGCACGCCGCCACACGCCTGACGTGGGGTAGCATCGGTTATCCGGTTCGATTGGCATGATCGGGTAGTAGTGACCTATTCACACTTGCCCTATGCCGTCAACTTGGCCCAGATTGCCTAAGACTCCGATTGTGGAACAGAAGCGGGTTAAATGCACCCTGGCGGACACAGCCTGGGTCCGCACCGAGCTGGAAGAGTGGAGATAAGCTTCCGCTCAACCTCAGGCACTGCTCGTCGTGTGCTTCACTCGACCATGCGATTTTTAGCTATCAATCGACCGGTAGCTGACGACCTTTTGCAATGATTGACTCAGAATCTCGCTGTAGTCGTAGTGCTCTACATCCTCACCGAGCAGCTCCACTTCGTAATAGCCTTCAAAGCCGTATTGTTCAATGGTTTGAACGAGGGCAGCCAAAGGGACTTTTCCGTCTCCGAGCAAACAGCGGTTTTGTTCGCCCATCGGAGCTCGTTTCGAATCACCCAACTGAACCAAACGAATAAATGGAACGATGGATGGGAGCCAATCGATCGCGTTCTCGTCTTGAGCCATGTGATAGCAATCAAAGACGATCCCACAATTGCTATTCCCAATTCCAGAAATCACGTCCAACGTGTCTGGAATGCTGGTCAAGAACGTAAATTCGTGAGCGCAACCCACGTGCATCGGTTCTACAGCCAACTGAATTCCGACAGCTTGGGCTGCCTCAGCTAGTACTTTCAACGCTTGAGAAAGCAGTCGTTTGGCATGATTGCGTGTATGACCGGATCGGCTCCCCGCCAAAACGACCAAGCAGTCCGCTTCTAACTGAGCAGCCACCTCAATCGCATCCAGTGCATCGTGAATCGACTCGCGAAACGTTCGCCCGTCGCTGCCTGTAAAGCCTCCCACCCAGTTTAGGGATGACACTTTCATCTGTTGATCGACCAGTAACTCGCGCCCTTTTGCTTCACCACAGTCAGAAAGTTTAGGTCGCCAAACACCGATGGCTTGGAAGCCATGTTCCTTGTATCGCAGAACATCTTCTTCGAAACTCCAACGATACGTTGAGAGTTCCGAGACTGCCATTCGCGACATCCATGAAGTTGGCATCAATACTCCTGCGAGTGTGGGCAATCGAACTCGATCCCAATCGATCAAGGACAAACGTCGATTGTGTGGCAAGTATCTACGTCTCGAGCCGGATGTAAAGAAGGCATAGGCTCATTCCGACCAAATTCGATCACGGCGGAGTGTGAAGGACCAAACGACTAGCCCAGAACGCCGAACCAAACCCAATTCGCCAATCCTTAAGGTCACACAATTCCCTGTCATTTTTATACGAGGAATAGATTGCTGCTTTTTGAGCATGGAAAATGCCTTCTTTCTGGGCATTAACTCGACCCAATATAGTCGCTAATTTTTTTGCAGAATCGTTTGGAATCCATTTCGAAAAAAACAATGGAAACTTAAGCACCTTTCCGCCTGCAGGAAGCTTGAATAGGATCCGTTTTCGGTCCAAAAAGCGAAAGCGAATGCATGCTATCGAAACCGGTTCCCCAGATTGGTACGCTAGCTGCTACTAGAGTGAGTTAATCGGATGGCTGATGTTGGGCGTGTGTTTGCAAGAGTTTAATTTAATTCAACCGATACAATGGCATCGCGATGGGATCGAGGCTGGCTGGAGGAGGGAGAGGACCTTCAGTTGATCTTGGTCTCGTCGCGGTGCCTTTTTTTGACACAGGCGACAAAAGTAGCAGGCACGCTCCTTCGTGCCGTCCGCTGGAGTGATTTTAAAATGATTACTGGTGAACGGCACATGGAATGTGCCTACTACTTTGACACCCTGGGTTATTCACTTTTAGCCCGTTGGGTTACTCCGTGCTCCAATCGGGTTTCCGCTGGTATTGCGGCCACGTTTCCAATTCCCAATCGGGTATGGATTCGCCATCGCCAGCCCGCTCGCGCAGATACAATTCGTAGCGGACTTGGTCCGGAAGTTCATCGAACCGTTCTCCAAGCGGATTTTTTGAAACGCAGACTCCGGCTTGATATCGTTTTCCATCGGTAAATTGGTTTCGTTTCTCGGTCCACCAATTTTGGGCAGTACCAGGAATTGGAGGGCTTGGAGGATCCCAAAAATCTAAGACATCCTCCGTAGCATCGGGTGGCGGTACTGGCGGATCACCTCGAGGCACAGAAAACAATGCGATTCGTTCGAGTGCGATGGCGGCTGGATCCGCTAATTCAGGATTGGCGAGCAACTCAATTAGGTATGGAATCAAAACGGGAACGCCAATTCCGCCCATCGCATAGACTGCAGCCCGTGCCGTCATTTCGTTCTTCGAAAGCTGGATCAAAAGTTTTGCATCCACTTCCGTGCCACATACCGCTAGAAAACGAATCGAATCTAGGCACGCAATGTCAGCCACGGCTCGGGTACGACAAAGATCATCCAGTCCTCGCAATCTCAATCGTGCGGATCCACGAAGTGCTGACCGACGAACGGTAGGGTTTTGGTCCTCGATCAAAGTGCGAACCAATGCTGCATTCGTCGGCTTCTGACGACGACCTGCAGCCTCAGCTGCGCAGCGACGTATCATCGGTTCTTCAAGTCTAGCTAATTCGTTCAAGTCGATCGAGATCTCACAGCGATGGAAAGCCAGCACATCAGCGATTGCAGCACGCGTGATCGCGTTGGCTGGATGCATGCGTGTTTTTAGCTCATCAAGAATTTTTCCGATGCGGGACAACCGCAATCCTCGCCGGATTGCATCGCAGAGATCAAGCTCGCCACCCATCAGTCGATCGAGTACGGGTTGAGCGTCCTTGCGATCGCCGCATTCCAAAAGCACCAAGGTTGCGGTAGCGACTTCCTCTTCATCCTCGGCTGCGGCAAGACGCTCAGCGGCTAGCTCGACAGAATCGCGCCCTTCGATTCGAAGTCCATCCAGATGCGCTTCGACACGAAGCCTCTCCGCGTTCCCTGAGTCCCAATTACCAATCAAGGAAGCAACACCATCAAAATGAGCTTGACTTAACGACAACACAAAATGCTCCTTACACTATTCCGAAACGAGGCCATTCTAATGTAAAGTCGATCCAAGATTGGCTCGGTGTCGTTTGCTTAATGAATGGACAGGATGATCTAAAAGCTGGGATGAATCCCAGCACTCCAAAGTTGCTGCTACTTTGACTCGGCTGTCGTCTTCGGCTCGTTAGGAAAAGGGGCGCGACCGTACGCTTCTCGCGGTGTTTTTTCAGGCTCCTTGACCTCTTTCCGCAAGCGTTCCAATTCCAGATGCAGGCGTTTTCGGGTCTCTGCGTACGCCGAGTCGTTATAAAAATTCTTGACTTCCAGCGGGTCCTTTTCCCGATCAAGCAATTCCCACTCGTCGATATCGGTATTGTAGTAGTGAACCAATTTGAATCGATCCGTCACGACGCCGTAGTGCGGTCGTACCCGATGCGGGGCAGGAAACTCGTAGTAGTGGTAGTAGAAACTATCTCGCCACGAAGCCGGCCTTTCCCCTTTAAGCAATGGCACTAGGCTTCGCCCTTGCATGTCCGCAGGAATTGGCTGTCCGGCGACATCGAGAAACGTCTCGGCGACGTCCAGTAGCGATACGATGTCCTTATTCACACTGCCTGGCTTGGTCTTACCCGGCCAACGAATGAGCATCGGCGACCTTAAGGATTCCTCGAATATCCAACGCTTATCAAACCAGCCATGCTCTCCCAGGTAAAACCCTTGGTCGGAGGTGCAAACCACGATCGTATTGTCGGCCAGTCCTTCCTGATCCAAAAACTCGAGGAATCGACCAACGCTTTCATCGACCGCTTTGACGCAACCCAAATAGTCGTGCATGTAGCGATTGTACCGCCATCGCACGAGGTCTTTGCCCTCCGGTGTCGCTTTGCGATACGCCTCGTTGCGAGGCTCGTAATAAGCGTTCCAGTCCTTTAACTGCTCTGGCGTCAATCCCCCTGGAGTTGTCAATTTGACGTCCAAATTGGAGAACGATTTTTCGATTCCCATGTCATGATCGGCGACGGCCTTGCTTCGTCCCACGAAATCATCGAAGAGTGTTTCCGGTTCCGGGTATTGTCGATCTTTGTCCCAACCGAGGTGCCTCACCGCCGGCGACCACTCGCGATGCGGAGCTTTATGTTGAGCCATCAACAGGAAAGGCTTTGTTTTGTCTCGGTTCTTCAGCCAGTCCAGCGAGAGGTCGGTAATGACATCGGTGGTGTAACCGCTCTCCTTAACTTTCTCGCCGTTCCGAATCATCGGCGGATTGTAGTAGACACCTTGACCAGGCAGGATATGCCAATGATCGAAACCGACTGGATCGCTTCCTAGATGCCATTTGCCAATAACGGCGGTCGAATAGCCTGATTTCTGAAGAATCTTGGCCATGGTCATTTGGGAGCTGTCGAATTTGGAATTCGAATTATTGTAGAAGCCATTCATGTGGGAGTATTTGCCCGTCAAAATGGTCGCGCGGCTTGGCCCACAAATCGAGTTGGTGACTACGCAGCGATCGAATCGCATCCCCTCGGCCGCGATTCGGTCCATGTTCGGCGTTTGGAGCAATTGCCGTTTTTCGCCGTACGCGCTGATGGCTTGAAATGCCAAATCATCTGAGAAAACGAACAGGATGTTAGGCGGTTGCTTTTCGGACGCCGAAACGAAATCGCCAAAGTTGGCAACGCCGCAAAAACAAACCGAGAAAAAAATGCAGAATCGCACCATTGCATTAGGCTCCTTGCAACCGTTCACTCAAATGGAGAAGTTAGACTGGAGCTATGTTAAACGCTGACGACGCGTCTTGCTAGCTGCGAATCAAGTGACCGTCGGGCCGCGGTCTGTAGTACGCGGGGCGATGCCCACGCGGTTAAACGATCTACCACACGATCATTCTTGCATTAAGGCGAGCGGCAGACTAAAAACTACCTGCCAAGCGTTTCAATGGGAGAGCGAGGCTCCTGCCGAGTTTGGCGTTGGTTCGGCAGGAGCCTCTCCCTCCCGAGATAATCAATGT
>JANMLD010000276.1:0-16610 GCA_031372345.1 Pirellula sp. | reverse complement strand
CGAACCATTGCGGCGCCAAGCTCGGCAGGAGCCTCGCTCTCCCGTTGTTTCCTTACACGATCATTCAAGCAATCAGCATGATTACTACGTTTACCATTCGCCAATAGTTTTGTTTCGATGTCCCTGCCAATTGTCATATTGCCAACCGAGGAAAAGTGGGACTGCCACCAGTGCGGCATCTGCTGCAGAGGAAGTTTGGTGCCACTGGATGACGCTGACGTCGCTCGACTGAATAGTCAAAAATGGGACGAACATCCGGACTACCGCGACACACCTATTATGGTCCGCTATTGGTCTTCAAAAAAGAGGTATCGTTTGGCACAGCGACTCGACAGTAGCTGTGTTTTTCTAAAAGCAGATGGGCTTTGTCGCATCCATTCGGAACTTGGTTATGAAGCCAAGCCGACCATTTGCCGCGTCTTTCCGTTGCAACTAGTCCCGCGCAACGGAAACACGGCTCTAACGATTCGTAGGGCTTGCCCCTCTTCGGCGGCCGATGACGGCATCCCATTAAAACAGCATTTACCGTTTGTTCAGCAGATGGTTCGCGAAGGTCGACTTTCGACCAAGTCAATTGCACCACCCGCTCTAAAACCAGGCGAAAACCGTGACTGGAAAACCGTTGGGCTCGCCCTCGAAACCGCATCGGGACTCTTGCGCGATGAACGTTTCCCGCCTGTGCGACGCCTCGTTCACGCGCTTCAGTTTGCAAACCTGCTTGGGAAAGCCAAGACCAAGTCAATGGATGACAACAAACTTGCAGAACTGATAACGACACTCGCACAAATCGTACCCGAGGAATCCAAGACCTTTTTTAGTGATCGTCGACCGCCAGGTGCCTATGCACGCATTCTATTCCGTTCGATGGGAATCGAATACGCAAGGCTTCATCCTCAGTTTCGCGCACTTCCAAGTTGGTCTCAACGATCTGAAATGGCACGCTCTTTGTTTCGGTTAGTTCGCGGGAAAGGAAAATTGCCAAAAATCGGGCCGGCATTTCCATTGGCCCAGTTCGACGACTTAGAACACCCATTGGGTCAACTCGCGCCCGCCATTGACTACCCACTAGCGCGACTCATCGAAGCCTCGTCGTCATCGTACATTTATGCATTGGCAGATCGACGAGGTTGGTCGGTTGTTGAGAGCATAAGAGGACTCGTGGCCACCTTTCCGATCGGACTTTGGCTATTGCGTTGGGCTTCACATGGTCGCGATCCAACGGCAGAAGACATGATTTCCATTGTCGTGGCCCTGGATCGCGGACAAGGTTACGCTCCACTAACAGGCCCGTTTCAGCGATTGCGACTAAGGATGTTGGCCAGCCAAAGCGAGTTAGAACGACTTATCGTTTGGTATGCGAGGTAGGGATCGACGCATACGTATTGTCGCCTTTCGCTCCGAGGTTGTGAATTTATTGGAAGCATGCACTTTCTTACGCCGTTTACTAGCCCGACGCATTCGATCTGAAGTTGCGCTATTGTGTTTAGGGCCGAAGGTTCGGTAGTTTGCCTAGCCCAGGCAAACGGCCTGGGGCTAGGAAAAGCGCAAGTTCGCTAGGGCTGAAGGCCCGTCCGTTTGTCTAATTGCCGGGCCTTCAGCCCTACCTAGATTCATGTTTGCGTTTCACCCAGGCCGTTGGCCTGGGCTAGGTAAATGGCTGGGCCTTTGGCCCGAAATACATCACTCAACGAGACCTATGCCACTCTGGATTGGTATAGCGAGTTTTCAGCAATTGACTCGCTTCCAAGTCGACATGGCTTTTCCATGGACTTTCTAGCCATGGCTGGGTTGCATTCCATGTGCTGGCCAACTTGCGTTCCAGTACCGTTCGGAATGCCTGGGGAGAAACGCCATTGGATGGGTCGAGCAGATTGGTCACAAAAGACTCATGCTCTCGGTCCCTTCGATACTCCGGCTGGCGAGCTGGCTTCAACAAATAATTACCCAACCACTCGATCGGCATGGCGACCATAATGGTGCCATGATAAAGCATCCAGGAACGTTTGCATCTAAGGGCATTTCCAGAGAACTTCCTGTTTCCAATAGTTAGGTCACAAGTTCCGTTGATCGCAATTCGCAACGGCAACTCAAAGCTGTCGGTCGTTTGTTGAACCGAATCACGAATCCGACTCATTACCTTGTTGTGAGCGACGTCCAATGCACGCCATGTTGGCCTAGCTTCGTAAGAGATCAGTACCGAGTACATGAGGCATCCGGGACCAGCCACAATCGATGCGCCACCGCTGGCTCGTCGAAGGATGGGAACACGATCGCGTTCACATGCAAATGCGTTGACTTCTTGCGACAATTGGCTGGCCCGGCCAAGTACAACACAGGGTGACGCAAATTCCCAAAGCCGCAATGCTTCGTTCGACGTGCTCGATTCATGTTCGGAATTCTCTTCGGATGGTTCCCGCATTGACTGCCGATCCGCGACTTCCACTAGCGCCTCGTCATACGCCAGATTTTCCTCTGGTGTTGGAAGCGATTCGTTGTGAATGTACATGCTCGACTAAACCAGCGGCAGCAATTTCGAAGCGATCAAGGTCACGACCAGCCCGCTGAACGCCAGACAGATCGAAAGGACCGACCAAGTTTTCAACGTCTCGCGTTGCGTCATACCACTGAGTCGGCTCACGACCCAAAACCCGCTGTCGTTCATCCACGAACAGGTCATTGCGCCGTATCCAATCGCAAGGTAGATGTACACGTGATGGTATCCGAGGGACTCGGTCCCCAACATCGGTGCAATCATCGCCGAGGTTGTCAACATGGCAACTGTAGCGCTTCCTTGAGCAATCCGAATGACCGCCGCCACGATGAACGAAAGCAAAATGAGATTGATGGCCTGCCCAGCAGCTGCTGCTTTGACGGCGTCGCCTACTCCAGCCGTGCGCAGCATTCCGCCAAAGGCACCACCGGCGCTAGTAATTAGAATGATCATGCCGGCTGTTTCTAGCGGCGGGCCGACTAGCTGCTCCAGTTTTTCAAGTCCAAAGCCGCATTGCCGTGCTAGCACCCAAAGTGACAATCCTGCACCGATTAGCAAAGCGATATTCTTATGGCCAAAAAAATCGATGAGTCCTCGCACGTTCGTGAAATTGTCTTCACCCATCGACTGATAAAAGGAAACACACCACGCAATTTGGCGGCCATCGGGAGCCGTCGCACCATCCTTAATAACTTTGAAGAGCGAAGAAATGCCTATCAAAACGATCGGCAAAATAACGGGCAGGATGGACCAAAAGAAACTCGGCAAACTGGATTCTGGTTTGTCCTCTACCTCCGTTGAAAGATGTACGTCTCGCAATGGGATTTCGATTCTCGCATTCAACCAAACACAGACGAAATATCCAATGACAGCCGGTATCAGTCCACCTACCAAGCCCGCAGCGAGTGAAAAGCCGGTGTCAATTTTCAAATTGTCGACCATGGCCAGCGGTCCAGGGTGAGGTATCGTCAACCCGTGCGTGATCATTCCACCCGTGCAAACGCACAGAATGTAAAGCAGATAATCCTTGCCGGTCCTCAGCCGCAACGCTTTGGCAAGCGGGACCATCAACATGAACATGGTGTCAAAGAAAATGGGAATGCTAAGCACGTAGGTCGACCAAAGCAGTGCCCAGCCTGCCCGCTTCTGCCCAAAGATAACCAGAAAGCGGCGAACGACTTTGTCTGCAGCCCCGCTCTCCATCAAACTCATGCCTATGATGGAAGCCAATGCGATGGAAACCGCGATATCCCTAGCCGTGTCGCCAAGACCTTTAGAAATCTGCTCGATGACACCTACTAGATGCGGGTAAACAACTTCCTTGCCATCCTTTCCAACGACTGCCCACGACTCTTTCGAAGTGAGTGCTCCAGCTACCAAGGACGCCAAGAGCAGAGCAACGAAGGCATGCATCCGCCACAAACTAATCGCCGCAATGATAAAGCAGACGCTCACAAAAAGGACAACAAACGGCCACCACGGAGATTGCATGAATGAAAGCACAGGCGGGTCTGAATTCGAGAGAGGAAGGGTGGATCAAGAAGGGGCATTGTAATCACCCTAGGGGCGTTCAGCTACTGCTGCAATTCGCCCCGAATGGGCAGGAACATCATGGCCCAGGAAGCCACGCTTGTCCTGAAGCAAAAATGCAATTCGCCCCAAATGGGGCAGCAACGACATAGCCCAGGGCAGAGCGGAGCGACGGTACGTCGCGAAGCGCCGCCCTGGGTTACGTAGAAAAAACGTAGCGTAGCCCTGAAAGGCTGAAAGGCAAAAATCAGCGCCACCAATCGCACGATTGCGCATCATGCAATATACCGCAATCCTACTTCGCTGGCGCTTTATCCTTCTCGCAGTCGCCGTCACAAGCTGCTTTGCAATCCTTCCCGCACGCCTCCAACGCAATCCGTTTGTAGACATAGGTCCCACCGGTTGGTGAATTGGGCTCGCCATAAAAGAAGCTGAACTTCGCGGTATCGTCTTTCTGAAATTCAACGGTGGCTCCAAAGCCTTGGACCCCTTCGTCGACCGTAACCAGGTCTAGCTTGCCATCGCGTGCTTGAATCGCAATCCACTTGGAAGAACCACTATCCAACATCTGTGCCGCTTGCTCCTGGCTGCCGGTCACTGCGGAAAGTAAAGCCCCGAACAGGCTCTTAGTAGCAGGCGCACTTTCAGTCGTCTTGGCCTTGATTCCCTTTGCGCCCTTAAATAGCGTTCCGTCTGGAGCAAATTCCATGTGAGCAAAACCGCTTTGAATGTAGTTTTCCATCGAACCGGGATCTTGATCCGCCTTGCTTGCAACTTTCTCGGAAGTCATTTCCCACGTGCCATAGATGAACTTGCCAAGGGACGTGATTGCTTCTCGAGACAGCTTTTCGTCGTCCGTCTCGGCGGGAGCATCTGCACGTGGCACCAGAACGGCAACGTGCGACCTATCTTCGTTCATCATGTAGTGCCAATTGCGCTTGGGGTCGAAACCGATGGCGACGTGTTTGCAACCACCCGCGACCTTGGCTGTCCCAACGAACCCCAGATATTCACCTGCTTGACTAAATCGCTTGATGTGCCCGATACTCGATTCGGCGGTCAAGATCTCACCGTTGCTGCAGCATCGAACATTCATCGGATTGCAGCATGAACCGAATCCTTCGTCATCATTTCGTGAACGCTTGCCCCAACCATTGAGACGCTTTCCATCGCGATCGTAGAAGCCGACTTGAAATTTTGTGTTCTCAGCCACCAACAAATTCTCGCCATCGGTTTGAATATCAAGTTGCCCGCAGCAACCATGAACATCATCCATGATCACTTTAGGATTTTCCAGATTATGGTCCAACCTCCAAATGCCGTAGCCAAATCCTGTAACCATTGGGCAGGCAACAAAGACGTCGTCGTCCGTGGCTGTAATGCCTGTCGCATTTGCCCAACGGGCCATGGAGCCGGATTGATCGAGCCCAGCCGATTGTAAGGTATTGGCGGCCATGTCCTCAAATTGCTTCTTGGAAGTATTCAGTAGCTTCAAACGTCGTTCTCGGCGAGTCTTTGCCTTTTCGTCTTCGTCCTCTGGTACAATCTCAAGCTTCGCGATCTGCTCCTCTAAACGATCCAGTTGTGCCTTCGAGGACTTTTGCATTTCCTTGACGCGTTTTTCATTCTCCTTTTTCAGGGCAGCCAATGCTTCTTCTTGATTTCCGATATTTGGAGCGTCAACTTCAATCTCCATTTTTCCTTCGGCGGTCATTCGAGCAATCTTGCCGGACCCAGCCACAAACAACCTTCCGTCCGGCGAGAAGTTCAAAGCCTGCGGAACAAACTTCAACGGAAACGTGTGCAGCATCTCGCCTTCGCCGCTGTAGACCATAATCAAACCCTTGTCAGCCGCTGTTCCTGCACAGCACATCCAAAGGTTATTGTCAGGCCCGACGCAGAACGTCTCCAGTTTGACTGGTCTGCCCTCAACCATCGGAGCGATGCTTCGAGCCTGCTTGTGAGTCGGCTCATTCTTGGCGCCCAACACATATGTACCTTGTGAGGCAACGCCCCAAACAAGAGTCAGTGCCAAGATCCATTTTGAAGAAGAAAGGAGACTGATACGCATTGTCCGGTCCTTTGTATTTGGGCATGGTTTAACATTCCACGAATATTCTACGGCGAGCGACAGATTGAAGTATCCCAACCCGAAGCGTAAGCGAGGGACAATTTTGCAGATCCCTCACTTATGCATCGGGTTATGGCTGATAGTTTTCGCGATGCCGCTCGTCTAATGTTAAGACAATCGGCGCCGAATAGCAAGATTAGGAAAACAAATCCTAAGTTAGCGGCATTCGTTTACCTCCAAGCCTTACGCGGTGGCTGTAACTCCTAATATCCACTTGGTTTAACGCGAGTTCCGAGTTCCTCACCAACACACAATTGGACGCGATGGCAGTGTCGCCCATGCTTGGTATACTTTGCTTTTGATTGGGATTCGTCGACCTACCTTCCAAAACGAGTAAAAAATGGCAACTGGTCCACTTACTGACCTTCAAGTCGCTTCGTTTTCGAAAGATGGCTATTTGGTCATTCGGAAACTGCTGGATGCCGAAGAAACCGAGCTAACACTCACCGCCGCTCGGCAAGACGAGGCGCTCCGTATCAACGCCATGGACGTCATCGACACCAATGGGCGGATTACGAATCTCTCTCTGTGGAATCATCCGGGAGACGATATCTATGGCGCTATCTGCCGCAGTCGACGCATTGTCGATTCGATGGAGCAATTGCTGGGCGACGAAGTCTATCACTACCACTCCAAACTCAGCGCCAAAGAGCCCAAGGTAGGCGGTGCCTGGGAATGGCACCAGGACTACGGATATTGGTATCAAAATGGCTGCCTTTTTCCCGACCTCGCGAGCGTATTCATTGCTCTCGATCCAGCGACCCGAGAGAACGGTTGCTTGCAATTGCTGAAGGGCTCTCATCGAATGGGGCGGATCGAGCATGGTCGATTTGGTTCGCAAACAGGTGCTGATCCGGAACGAGTCGAAATGGCCATGCAACGACTCGAACATGTCTACTGCGAGATGGCACCCGGCGATGCCGTTTTCTTTCATGGCAACACGCTGCATAGTTCCGATGCGAACTTGAGCGACAAGCCTCGATGGGGCTTGATTTGCTGTTACAACACCCGTCACAATAACCCTTACAAAGACTCGCATCATCCAAGTTATACGCCGCTTGTGAAACTAGATGACAGCGCAATCAAAGCCATGGGTGCGCGTGGCAGCGAGTCAGGCAAAGCATTCCTCGAAGCGAAACGGGACCGAACCCAAGGGGTTGAACAGAATTGACGATGACCTGATGCCGCCTCTCTCAATCGAATATTTGCCTAGAATGCCGCGCAATAGATCGCTAGGCATCGGCTGCATTGGCTCGGGCTTTATCATGGCGGACTGCCATCTTGTGGCATATCGCAAGGCAGGTTTCAATCCAGTTGCAATCGCTGCCCGCAAGATGGAGCGAACCAAGCAAGTCGCCGAACGACATGCGATTCCACACGCGTATGAGGACTACCGAGAGTTGCTCGACGATCCGCGAGTTCAAGTGATTGATATAGCCGTTCCACCCGACATCCAGCTTGAAGTCATTCGCGAGATCACCACCCGACGCAACGGTGTTCGAGGGATTCTGGCTCAGAAGCCGCTCGGAGTCGACCATGCGCAAGCCTTGCAAATGGTTGAGCTGTGCGAAAAAGCCGGTATCACACTGGCCGTCAACCAAAACATGCGGTACGACCAATCGATTCGTGGATTGAAGAGCTTGTTGAACCAAAGAGCGTTGGGCGAACCTGTTTTAGCGACCATCGATATGCGAGCTATTCCGCATTGGATGCCTTGGCAAGAGCGACAAGGCTGGGTAACCATGCGGATCATGAGCATTCATCATCTCGACACGTTTCGCTACTGGTTTGGCGATCCCGTGCGTATCTTTGCCAGTATTCGGCCTGATCCTAGAACCGGGAAACGCTTCGAGCATCAAGACGGCATCTGTCTATATATCCTTGAATACGAGAACGGATTTCGGGCGACTGCTTGGGACGATGTATGGGCAGGTCCGGCTCTGGAAGGGGCCGCTTCGGATTCCTACATTCGATGGCGAGTGGAAGGAACCGAAGGCATGGCCCGCGGCACCATCGGTTGGCCCGAATATCCCAAGCCAACGCCAAGCACGCTTGACTACACAACGGTGGCCCAGGGGCCGCATTGGCTCCAACCACGCTGGCCCGAAGTCTGGTTCCCCGATGCGTTTGTCGGCACCATGGCTCAATTGTTATGTTCACTAGAAGATGGAACTGAGCCCGAAATCAGTGGCCGAGACAACCTTCGAACCATGGCTCTGGTCGATGCTGCGTATTTATCGGCCCGCGAACATCGCGCGGTCGCCGTCGACGAAATTGCAACTCGCTTGCCTGCACTATGAGCGTGCCGCAAGCAAGACTTTTGTGGCTGAGCGAGGCCCTCGCTCAGGTTTTGAAGGAACCCAACTTTTGATGGAACCCAACGAGCGAAGGGCCTCGCTCGTCCACGAGTACTTTCGCTCCGCGAAAGTGCGTTTTTAGCGAGCCGCACTTTCGCAGAGCGAAAGGCGACAATAGCTTACGCTTTCGCGAGTCCCACTCTTGCACTTGGCTTAGTCGTCTTTCCAGAACCACCGAAGTGCTGAGGGCCAGGCTTACCCTCTTCAGTAGCATCGTATTTCGAAGCATCAAACGCTGGGTTGGCGATAGGCACGACTGCATTTGCATCTTGGAGAAACTCTCCGATGCGTTTGTCCAGTTCTTTTACCAGCGCTGGGTGTTTTGCGACCAAGTCGGTTGTTTCGCCAATGTCATCGCGCGTATTAAAGAGCTTCCACCGGTCTGACCCTTTTTCGCCACACGCAAACAATCGAATCAGTTTCCAATCGCCACGATGGATGGAGACCGAGGGTGGCATCCATTCCGGCACCGGCGGATCATGCGGAAAGAAGGTGTAGATGGAATCGCGATCCAGCGGCTTGCCTAGCAACGCTGGAACCAAACTCGCTCCATCAAAACGTTGGCCACTGGCCGGCTTTAAGGACAACATTTCCAGCAAGGTAGGATAATAATCACAGGAGTTCAACAAGACATCGCTTTTCGATCCCCCTGCTACCTTTCCGGGCCAGCAGACGAGCAACGGGACGCGGGTTCCACCTTCGTACATGGTAGCCTTGCCACCTCGCAGGGGTGCATTGCTAGTAGCAGTGGTCCCATCGACGGTGTCGTACATGTTGCCACCATTGTCGGACGTAAAAATGATGATGGTATTATCCGCAACGCCGAGTCGATCTAGAGTATCGAGGAGCGTACCGACGGCGTCATCCATGCTCTCGACCATCGCGGCATAGGTGGGGCAGTGTTGAGGGTTCTTCTTGTCGACGATACCGCGGTACTTTTCGATCAGTTCTTTTTTGGCATTGAACGGGGCATGAACACTGAACATCCAATAGTTCACGAAGAACGGTTCGTTCCGATGTGCTTCCATGAACGCCGACGCCTCCGAGGCCATTCGATCTTCGATGTGTTCATTGGGTGTCTTAGGATCGAAATCGGGGAATTTCCAGGGGGCGACAAAGCTTCCCGCGGGTCCCGGTCCTGGCCAATGTGGGAGATCGACATCGAAACCGTGGTCCAAAGCGGAATAAGGCTCAGCACCGAGATGCCACTTGCCGAAATGCCCTGTGGCATATCCTGCCGCTTTAAGCGACTTGGGTAGCGTTTGATAATGGGTATCCAGTCGCGTCACTGGGTCTGGGCCAATCGACGGTTTGGCGGCGGGAGCCCTATCTTTGAGCGACGCTTTCAAAACCACTTCTGGAACGTGGCAGTTGGGCGAGGTGATGCCGGTTCGCGCGGGACTCATGCCGGTTAAAATACTAGCTCGGGTCGGCGAACAAAGTGGGCTAGCCGAATGAGCTCGCGTAAAGCTCATGCTACGTTTCGCAAGCCGATCGATGTTTGGAGTCTGGTAAAGCGTCGTGGACCCAAACAAAGTGGTATCGTTCCAACCCAAATCATCCGCCAGGATAAAGACAACGTTGGGAGGTCTTGTATGTGCGAGAGCGATAGTCGCAATTGTCAGCCAAAGGAGTGCGGTTGCGGCGACTCGGGTAAAGAGAGTTTTCATTGAATTGCTTGGAATTAGAGGTTACGAAATCAGCTTTCAGGCTTTTATCTGCCGCTGACGCTACTTATTTCACATGCATTCGAAAAAAACGATCCCGAATGCTGTCAAGGTCCTGGAATTTGCCACTTTCGGACTTATTTGGAAAATAAGTGCCCCTTTGCTGTGAGGATCTGGGGCGGACGGCAGACATACGTCGTACGGTCTTTTTAATTGGCTCTTTTCCGTTGCAAGTTTACTTGGAGGGTTTTTCGATGGCTCGTTTCTCACAAACGAAACGAAGGGGGTTTACCCTCGTCGAACTGTTGGTGGTTATCGCGATTATAGGCATTTTGGTCGGTTTATTGCTACCGGCGGTTCAAGCCGCTCGCGAGGCAGCTCGACGCATGCAGTGTGGAAACAATGTCAAGCAGATTGTTCTTGCGCACCATAATTACGAAAGTGCCCACAAAACATTCGCTCCTGGGTTTATCGCGGTTGCGGGCGATAACAATGGAACGGAAGATGCAAATGCAGCCAATTGGGGTTGGCCTGCGATGATTTTTCCACAGTTCGAGCAAAACGCACTCTATTCCATCCTCACTCCAGGGGCTGGTAGATTGCACGTTTCCGCTGCAAATCTGCCCGCTGGGCATCTTGCTGCATTGCAGACGGCGCTGCCCATGTTTCGTTGCCCGTCCGATACAGGCGAAATGCTCAATACGGATCGAGGGTACCTTATCAGCACTGGACGGGTCAGTACGACACGTTCCAACTACGTGGGAATCAATTCGAGTGGAAACGTTTCTTGGGATGTAGGCGATGCGGGCGGAACGGCAGCTGGTACGCGGGCCAACGGAATTTTCATTCGCAACTTCGGTCAAGGTTTCAAATCGATTACCGACGGCTCATCGAACATCATCATGATTGCAGAGCGTGCAAGTACGTTGAGCGGAGCAGCCGCTCAGGTCAATTGCCGCGCTGCATTGGTGTTCGGCATTCGAGAACAACAATTGGGAACAGGGCCCTTCGGCTTAGGGGATATTCTGGCAGGAGGTTCTGGCGGGATAAACTTGACCACCACGGCTTGCCAAGTGGGTGTGTCCAGTCGACATACAGGCGGTTTTCAAGCTGGACTAGGCGACGGATCCGTACGCTTTATCAGCAATAGCATCAACCACAATCGGCCAACAGGTGTTGCAGGAGCAGCTGGTGCAAAGACTCCAGATAGTTTGTATGAATATCTGCTCGGCATCAGTGACGGCAACGTTGTCGCGAGTGATTTCTAAAGCAGGGGCTCAAACTCCATTCCTCTATATCTCCATTGCACCACTCCTCCACTCCTCCATGGTTGCTTTAAATGCTCAGAATTGCGTACCGATTCAGACTCGTCGAATCTTTGCTTTTTATTCTATGTTTGTCCGGATGTAGTTCGAGCGATAGCCCACCGCTGGGACGGGTCACTGGCGTTGTCACACTTAATGGTAAGCCACTAGCGAATGGCAAGATATCTTTTGTTCCAAGTTCGGGTGGTCGAACTTCGACAGCAGACCTAGACGACAATGGGAACTACAAACTCATTTACAGTCTTGACGAATTTGGTGCCAAAGTTGACGATCACACAGTCAAAATAAGTACGGAAGGAGAGTTTGGTGGAGGGGAGCGTGTCCCCACCGAGTACAATGTAGAATCCAAATTGAAGGTCGCCGTGAAGTCCGGTTCGAACGTCCACAATTTTGATTTGGTTGGTGAATTGGTGAAGAAGAGCAAAAAGCCGTAGGTCGGTCGCTCCGCCGACGGACGAGGCGATAAAGCCATCCAGGACAGCAAAAGGGCGGAACAAATAAACCATGAAGGACGCCATTCAGCGGGTTTTGGCCGGAGACCGAGATGCATTTCGTTTGATTGTGCGGGAGCATAGTCTTATGCTGAGATCCTATTTGGGGAGCCAGCTGCATCATGCCAGCGACGTGGACGATCTCGCGCAAGAGGTCTTCATCGTTGCATATCGCAAGCTAGACCAGTTTGAACAGGACGGTGACTTGCGTGCGTGGTTGCGAGGTATTGCTCGCAAGCAATTATTACAATACTTCCGGACAACAGGACGGGGTAATGCTTCTGCGGCCAAGTTTCGTGAAGAAGTCACTGGTATCATTCAGCATAGTTTGGATATGTCGATAGCTTCCAAAACAAACGCAACAATCGAGGCATTATTGCGATGCGTTGGACAATTGCCGCAGCGCATGCGGTATGTCGTTCGGGCGGGATTGGACGGAACGAAAGCGGTTTCGCTTGCAGAGGAATTGTCCACTTCAATTGGCGCGATATACAATCTTCACTATCGAGCCAATCAACTTTTGCGAGAATGCGTTAAGGCGGAAATGGAATGATGGACGCCGATCTACAAAAACTATTGATTGCGTGGACGACTGGTTTCTCAGACGAAACCATAGTCAGTCCATTGGTGGAACGACTCCAGCGTGATGACGCGTTCCGTGACGCCTTCGTTGCCGAAATAATTTTGTTGGGGCAATTAAAAGCCGTTCAGTCAAGTGAGCCTCGCTGGTTGCAACTTGAAGATGCACTTGAAAGCCAGCCGAATACCTCGATGTCGATCAAGGACCTTGAGAATAGGGTCATGGAATCTATTGCGAGCGGGAAAGTCTCTTCCAGTCAATCGCGGAATGTTAAATGGGTGTCTTCCTCAACCCTGTTGACACCGCAACTGGTTTGGCCGTTGACCTTAGCGGCGACGCTTATGGGTGTTCTGTTGTGGAGTGGTTTTGGAATCAAACGAGATTGGGCTGTGCCGACGCGTTCACCGATCACTGAAAACAGGGACACACGCAAATACGAGGTTCGGAACCCAGACCATTCGGACGAAGTCCGTGGAGTCGCAATCTTGAGCCAATCGATCGGGGTCGAGTGGTTGAACGAAAAGCATCCAGTCGTTGGGGAGACGCTGCAAGTTGGCGATCTGAAAATTAAATCTGGAACGCTTCAAATAGAGTTCTTCGCCGGCGTTCGATTGTTGCTGCGTGGTCCAGCTGATTTTGAATTGCGAGCGCCCGATGAAATGCGACTCAGACAAGGAACAGCGAGTTGTTTTGTTTCTGAATTGGGACGCGGCTTCCGCGTTTTGACCGAGGACATGGAGGTCATCGACCTGGGGACTGCCTTCAGCATGGATGTTCAGAACGGCAAACAGACCGAGGTGCATGTGCTGGAGGGTGAGGTCGAGATCAAGTCGGAGACACTGTCGTCAGTGACGTTGAAAAAAAACCAAGCCATTCGAATGGCGCCGTCTGGGCCTGTCGATGCCACATTTACGCCTAGTCGTTTTCCACAACCGGCGGATTTGCTAATCGAACATCAAAATTACGAACGGCAACGATTCCAAGCGTGGAAAAATTTCTCAGATACCCTGAACAGCGACTCGGCCGTTATGGTGCACTATACCTTTGAAGATCTCGATTACAGTCCCCTTGAATTGTCGAATCGAGCATCCGATTCCTCCCACGCAACGGATGGCGTTATCATTGGATGCAATTGGAGCGAAGGTCGCTGGGCATCCAAGCGAGCTTTGCAGTACCGCAATCCTGGGGACCGCGTGTTGTTTCAAGTTTCTGGTCAGCACGAGCAACTCACGTGTATGGTTTGGGTTCGGATCGACGCATTGACTCAAACACAAACATCGTTGTTGATGACCGAGGAACCTGCTCGACGGCGAATCCTCAATCCCACCGCCAGTTTTTCCATTGCCGACGCAATGGCTCGAAGAAAATCTTCTCATGTAAAATCGGTTCGTTGGGAGCTGTTTCAGCCTGTTCCGAGGGTGTCATTCTCCGTTGCCTATGCGGAAGAAGAAAACAACTGGAAATGGCAAACATTCCCCGCGGAAAGCGATTTCCCCAACCAGGCGAACTGGGGGAAGTGGACCTGCATTGCGGTCACCTGTGATGTCCGCAATAGAAAGGTAATTCAGTATCATAACGGTGAACGCATCGGCGACTGGGACTTGCAACATTCAGACCCGTTGCTTCTCGACTTCATGACGCTGGGCAATTTTAGCGTAAGCGATTTGGAGCTGAAAACGTCCGGAGGTCTGGCCCAACGTCGATTTTTCGGAGCCTTCGATGAAGTGCTAATTGCCAATCGCATTTTCAATGACGACGAGATGCTCGCCATTTGGACAAACGGAAAACCCTAGAATCGCGTCAGCCGTTTTCACGCTATTAAAATCGCAATAATATCTTTTCTACCGTTAGTAACCACCATGAAACGCTTTCTTATTCTATTATCCGTTCTTTCGCAACTTTGCAGCACTGTCCTTGCGGCGCCTTCAGAAGACCCGAAAAAACCAAACATTGTCGTTTTCATAGCCGATGACCACAGCATGGTGGACTCGGCGGCTTACGGTGCAAGCGATATTCGTACGCCGAACATGCAGAGTCTTGCTTCCAGCGGTCTGAAGTTCACGCATGCATTTGTCGCCTCCCCCTCTTGTGGCCCAAGTCGTACTGCGCTGCTTACAGGCTTGTGGTCGGCTCGAAACGGAGCGGAACCCAACCACAAAACCAAGCGTCCCGATGTGGCATCGTTGCCTCCCGTGCTGCATGCACTTGGCTACGAGGTTGCGGCGATCGGCAAAGTTGCCCACAACGCCTTCGCCAAAGACCATGGCTTTGACGTCATTGATGGCCCTAACCAAGGTTTGTCCGAAACGTCCTTGGTTAAGAAATTTCTGTCTGCTCGTGACGCTTCGAAGCCGCTATGCCTGTTTGTCGGCACGCGCCACCCGCACACTCCCTGGAGCGAGTCAACCACCTATGATCCGTCGCTGGTCCAGTTGCCGCCTACGCATGTCGATACCCTTGAAACCCGCGAGATGCGAGCGCGCTACCTCATGGATGTGACCAATGCCGACACTTTGCTCGGCGAGGTCCGAGCTCTTGCGCGAGAGAAGATCCCCGGTGATAAACTTTTTATTTATACTGCGGATCATGGCTCCGCCTGGCCATTCAGCAAATGGACTCTCTATGACTCAGGCATTCGCGTTCCGTTCATCGTCGAGTGGCCAGGACACGTCAAGCCTGGCACCGTCAGCGATGCCATGGTTTGTTGGCCAGACTTACTGCCATCCCTGATTGAACTCGGCGGTGGCAAAGTCCCCGCCGGTATTGACGGCAAATCCTTTGCCGGTCTGTTGCAAGGCAAAGCGACAACCCATCGAGACCGCATCTTTAGCACTCACAGCGGTGACGGAGATTTCAATGTCTATCCCATCCGGAGCGTTCGGACTCGCGACTGGAAGTACATTCGAAACCTTCATCCTGAATTCCAGCAACACACTCACATCTCGCGTTCCGAGGGCCCCAGTGGTCGCGAGTACTGGCTGTCATGGCTAGATGCTGCTGAAAAAAACCCTGCGGCAGCGGCCATCGTGAATCGCTATATCCAACATCCTGCCGAAGAACTCTACGACCTTAGTGCCGATCCTCACGAACTGCACAACTTAGCTGCGGATCCGAAACAGTTGGATCGATTGGCCAACATGCGCAAAGAACTCGACACGTGGATGTTGGAACAAGGCGATCAACAGACCGTCTTTGGAACTCCATTACTACTCGGTGAACCGGTGACAAGAATAGTCCCTGGTGGTCTAAAAAAACCAAAGTGAACGGCGTGAATTGGAACCACGAAAGACACGAACCACACGAAAAGAGAACAGGTTAAAATCAGGAACTCGCAACCGATTTCTTCTTTCGTGTATTTAGTGTATTTCGTGGTTAACTCATAACGAACGGATGTCCCGCGGCCCGGCTAGTCCGCCTCGCCAGTTCATTGGAAGCAGGACAAGATGGTAGGGCGAGGAATGGATCCACGAACGACACGAAAAAAAACGGCACACTGTTTGTATACTTTATTCCCTTCTTAGTTGTGTTTTGTGTTGTGACCGCATCATATAAAAATGAGGAAGGGAAATTATGCCAGAAATCGTTTACAAAGAAGAAAGCTATCGGATCATTGGTGGATGCTTTGAAGTTTATAAAGAGATGGGCTGTGGATTTGTCGAGCCAGTGTATCAAGAGTGTTTGGAAATCGAATTGGGCATACAGAAGATTCTTTTCACGCCTCAGAGGGCACTTGAGCTCTATTACAAAGGGCACTTGTTGAAGCAGAAATACATACCTGACTTTATTTGCTTCGACAAAGTCGTTCTCGAGCTCAAAGCGGTTTCTGCACTTACCGACGAGCACCGAGCGCAAGTTCACAACTACCTAAAAGCCACCGGATTAAAGCTCGGTCTTCTGGTCAACTTTGGACACTATCCACAAGTTGAATGGGAACGAATTGTCCGATGATTGTTCCTGCAAACTGAGGAACGATTGAAACCACGAAAGACACGAACCACACGAAAAAAGGCAGAGAGAATCAAAGTTAAGAATTGAAAT
>JANMLD010000211.1:0-9858 GCA_031372345.1 Pirellula sp. | reverse complement strand
CGGAGCGAACGGCGACAATCGGCGACAATCGGCGACAATCGGCGACCTACAATTATGGTGGTGCAACCGCTTTCGCAATCACCCCCGGATTAGCTTGATTTGGGATCGCAGTTGTATCCATTATAACAGGTGGCGCAACGTCCGCTGGTTGCGATCCGTCACTCCAAAGCATTTGCGAACCGAGCGAGCTATCGTCCTCCCCACGACCAAAACCGTAGGCTTGAGAAGTAATGGAACCTGGATCGACCCAAATGTTGCTATCGTCGACGCGAATGGTCCCAAGGTCTTGGTCCAGATTTCTGCGCTGTGCTTCATAAAAGACCCAAACCCCAAGAAAAGTATTCTGCGCGGTGAGCAAGTCCGCCAATGCGGAGACACTGTCTCGAGCGGCAGTCGGACCGGATGCGAGACTCAAGCTCTCACGGATTTGTCGGAGGTCTTCGTTGATGGTGATCTGTTGGGCTGCGATACGAACGGCGTAGCGTTGCAGCTCAAAATTGTATTGGTTGTAACGAATATTTCGCAATTCAGACCGGAGTGTTTGCCAAACGGTGTCTTCAAACCGGTAGTACGTTCGTTTCGCTTGTTGGTATTCGATCAGCACTTGTCGGTACTGATTTCGCTCTTGCAGGCGAGTCAAGGGTGAGTCCCATTGCAATCCAGCTCGCAATCGTCCGGTTTTCCCGCGTAGGGACAGTGGGTTATCGGTTGCGTTTTGCATATCGCCAGAAAACACTACATCCAGTGTGCTTTCTAAACTGTCGGCCACCACTTCGATAGACCGCCAAGAATCCACAAGGCCAGCCCGCGTATTCATCCAATCCAGTCGATTGGCCCTCGCGATTTCGACGGCTTCTTCCGGCATCAAGTCAACAGGCGGAAGAACGACGCTTTCAATTCTGGCTCGGGCCTGCAAGACTTGCATGGCCAAGACGTCTTCTGCAAATTCCGCGAGGATACTTTGACTGGGGAGTAGTGCTTGATCGCGAAGCGTTTCAAAGAGCTTTCGACCGTCGGTTTCGTCGCGCTTCGAGAGCAGTTTCCCCAAATCGGAATCCAATTTCTTGATCTTGGTTTCTCGATCTTGAAATCGTTTCTCAAGTCGTTCAACATCCTTGGTCAAAACATCCGGGAGTACTTTGATTTCGCCCGAATCGAGGAGCGCGATGTCTAGTGACTCCGTCGGCAATAAATTGCAAACCGTGGAGCGTTCCTTTTGATACACGTCTCTCAACCGAGCCAGTTCGGCCTCGCGAGCGCCGGAGACACTGCGGAGCTTTTCGATATCTTGTCGGATCTGGCCAAAGTCACGATCCAAAAGCCGGCGACGGACCGATTCGATTCGGTCTATTCGGCCTCGGATTTCGCTGACGGCTGCAGCCGTTTCGGCGTTCCACTTCAAGGAGCGGTATTTTGTGCCTGTTTCTTTTTCGATTTGAATGGGGCTGAGCTCTAACAATTTTCCATTGCTATCACCAATCGAATTACGCAACTCCGCGACTTGATCTCGTCGCTCCTTAAGTTCCGAACTAATCAAATTGAACTGGTCCAAAATTGGATCTTTGATTTCAATGCAGACATAGGGTGGTAAACCTAGAGTGACTTTGAAGTTATCCATCGATTGTTCAAAATTGAATCGCAGTTGTAGCAGATTCGCCTGGGATCCAATCAGCGATTGACGAGCTTGGGCTACTTGAAGTTGCTGGCTCGGGATAGCGTCTTGGCTGGCCGGGATAATCAGCAGTTGCTCTCTAAGCGTATCTTCGAATCGGGCTAGATTCTCTCGTTGCCTAGCTACGTTTTCTTCGGCGTTGGCAATTTGAAGTTGGTTTTGTACTAAGCCTAGGAAGCCACCGACAGTTGGCACGGCACCGCCGCCACCACCAAAGCCACCGCCAGTATTGTTTTGGACTGTTCCAACCGTACCGAAACCGCCGCCCAAACCGGTAAAACCCTGCAATCCTGCTCCTCCGAACAATCCACCCCGGCGAGTAGGACCAGGCTCGGCAGCTCGGCCGACGGTGACAGTCGTATAGAAACCTGTTCGATAGCGTTCAAAGGCTCGAACATTGTATAGCAACGTTCGTTCAGCTAAGGTCAATCGCTCCATGATCAAATCGCGACCACCCCCACGAAGCAAAGGTTGAATCAAACTGAAGTCAAGCAATGTCGTGGCACTTTGGGTGTCAGGGCCAGCCAATTGCCAAGTCAGCGAATTTGCAAAACCGGCGATCAAGGTGGCACCGTTGGTGAATTGGCGTTGCAATCCAATGCCGCGCGGGCCTCTGGAAAAGGTCGATGCGTTGACCGTCGAGCGACTCGTTCCGCCATTGCCTCGTCTTAGCGAACCGTCCGCCGTGTAGGAAGCACTGTAGCCAGCAAACAATTGGTTGCCTAAAAAGAAGCGTTCCGAACTAACATCGAGTGCGGAAAGATAAAGCGTTTCAATTTCGGACTGATAAACGGTGTTGTGGAGGACGGCAGTTCGGACCGCCGCATCTGCATCAAGTACCAAAACTCCTCGTTCATCCAATGGAAGGTACTGCCACCAAATTGGATTTTCAGCTGTGTTGGTTTTGCCATTCACATCCCAAAGTGGATAGCCTTTTTTACCATTGAGTATCTTCATGTACTGATGTGCAGTACTGTCATCCTCTGGCATGGGAGGTCGGTCGGGATTGAATGGGTCGAACATGCGGGATGCCCGATCCATTTGAATACTCGGGATAGCAGGCGAACACGCGTCGACTATCTTTTCATTGATAACGCTGGTGACTTCCTGATCCGCTCGGTTGCGGTAGTGAGCGCGATTGCATCCTGATGGTACAACAATAGTGCTTGACACGACTGAGAAGAAGGCAAGCTGCAAGCTGCGCTTCAACCAATTCCGTTTGCGAGTTTTGTCGCTCATTTCAGAACCGCCACAACCAAAAGAGTAAGCCGGGACCTCATCTATCCCTTCTTTCGGCTGTTGACGATCTTTCTGTTCATTCCTGTAATACCAGCCTTGCACGAACTGCGCAGTTTAACTGTTTTGCCAGTTCTTCCGGCAACGCGGGCCTGACGCTAGCAATTCGCGTGCCGGAATTACATATTCGGGAGGGTGAGGCGGTGAGGCCACCCCTGTAAACATGTCTTCATCGACTTTGTCCAACCAATTCATTACTCGGGAGGGTGAGGCTCCTGCCGAACCAATGCGGCACCAGCTCGGCAGGAGCCTCGCCCTCCCAGTTTCGTATCCGCAGTTTAATGCACCGTTGGCACGGGAATCAACTGAACAGCAACCCTCATTTGGCGACCGTCCCGAATGAGAACGACATCCACGGGTTTCCCCATTTCGGTAAGCCCTACCATTTGAACCAAGTGTTCATCGTTCTCGACTTGCGAGCCATCAAATTCTAGAATCACGTCGCCATAACGCAGTCCGGCGAGCTCCGCTGGGCTATTCGGTTTAATCACTTTCACAAACGCGCCCCGTGGCCGTGCCGTTCCGGGTGCAACAGTATGTTCCGAATTGAAAGCTCGTTCGACGCTAACTCCCAAATACGATCGCTGCAACTCACCGTTTTCCACCAATTGCCGAGCCACCGTCATGGCTAAGTTGATTGGGATAGAGAATCCGATCCCCTCATTCCCGCCTGAATTGCTTGCGATGGCCGTGTTGATGCCGATCACCTCACCTCTCAAATTCATGAGTGGGCCACCGCTGTTGCCTGGATTGATGGCTGCGTCGGTCTGAATAAAGTCTTGATAAACAATTGCCTTGGAACCCAACTCGAGATTGCGTCGCCCTTTGGCGCTGATGATTCCGTAGCTGACGGAGTGATTCAGGCCAAATGGGCTCCCGACTGCGAAAACAAAGTCCCCCATTTCAATTTGACGACTGTCTGCGATTTTTGCAATCGGCAAATTGTTGCGATTGATGTCGATGACCGCGATATCGGTTGAGGCATCCTCCCAAACACGAATGGGTTTCAACGACGCTCCAGCATCCGTTTCGACTTTGATGTTTTGCAGCGAAGCGGCATGGATCACGTGGCGGTTGGTGATCACGTAGTTTTTGCTGCCAATTTGGACAATTACTCCCGAACCAGCTTCTTCGATCTTTCGGTTCTCGGATTTGGCAGATCTTAAGTCTGACTTGGAACCATTGGTGGCCCGTTCTGCAAACGGCTCTTCCTTAACGGCTTCGATATGAACGACGGTTGGCCCCACCAGACGAACGACGCGCCGAAGCAGGGAATGTTGTTTTTCAATCAAATCCACTTCCTGCGAGATTTGAGCGTATTGGTCATCACGCTGACGCGGATTGGATGGGGCGTCGGACGCAGGCGCGCTCGGAAACTGATCCGTTCCTCGTTTCGGAAAGCCTGTCGTTTGAGCAGATGCCTGCGGTTCGACGACGCCGAGTGCACAGGCAATCGTGGGTAAGGCCAGCGACAACGACCACAACCTAATAGACTGGATCAAATCCGTTCGTTTTGAACAACCGCGTTGGCTCATCTGTGGATGACGATCGATAGTGGAATCAAATTCGCGAGACTACTGTCAATGATGGTATTCGGATCCGAGACAGGTTTTATTCAAGACCAAACCGTACCAACCGCACTTACAAGCGGATTTGGTAGGCACAAATACCGTAATGGCTTGAACTGCGGGTTGTGACGAATCTACCTGCCGAAATTAACTTTCTTTCGAGCTTCCAAAATGGCTCGTTCCTTCGCAAGATCCGGCTTCGCATTGTTTTTCGAGACAAACCTCTTGGAATCGATGGACGAAGGTTTAAGGGCTGCGATCTCAAGTTTTTCGTTAGAATCGGATTCATCTACCACAATGTGCGGTTGAACTCCACGGGCACTAATGGGAGTTCCCTTGGGCGAAAAAAACTTGGAAACTGTCAGTCTTAAACCGCCATTGCCGTATTCGTTGTGAAAGACGCCTTGTACGCTTCCTTTGCCATAGGAAGTCTGACCAACGACAGTCCCGCGATCATGATCGTGGATCGCTCCTGCAAAGATCTCGCTTGCACTTGCACTGTCGCCGTCGATTAGGACGACCAAGGGTATATCCCACGTTCCAGGTGCAGTAGCGGTGAAGTTGTGATTCTCTTGGCCGTTCCGACCCTTTGTTGAAACAATCGATCCTCGAGTGATAAAATAGTCGGCAAGTTCGACCGCCGAGTCCAACAGTCCACCAGGGTTCCTCCGCAAATCGATGATAATGCTGCGCATTCCGTCACGGCTCAATTCCATCATGGCTCGGGTGACTTCGGCCGCCGTGGTCTTTTGGAAGTTCGTAATCCGGACATAGCCGACACCTGGTTCGGCCATTTCCGCCACCGATACACTTGGAACGTCCACTTTCTTCCTTGGAACATTTACATCCACTAAACTATCGTCGGTATTCCGTAAAACAAGTCGAACGCTACTTCCCTCTGGACCGCGAAGCAGATCCGCAGCTTTTTTGGCACCAATCTGCTCGACGGAGGATCCGTCCACATTCATGATGAATTGATTCGCAGCAAGTCCGGCTTGGTGCGCAGGTCCACCTCGAAATACGTCTACGATTCTCAGTTCGGTCCCTTCTGCCCAAAGCTCGACTCCTAGACCAATCAAGTTCCCTTCGATTTGCGACATGACCTCTCGATATTCACCCGGAGTTAGCAATGCCGAGTACGGATCAAGCAAACCGACAGAACCCGCAACATACTCATAGATTACCGCGGATGGCATCAAACCGATTTGCTGGCTTGCGAGGTTGGCAACGTACGCAACAGTTGCTTTGAGATCCTCTGCATTCTGAATTTTTCGACCGAAAACCGCTTTGTGGATGGTTTTGCGGAATTGCTCAATGGAAGCTGCGTCTGCATTTCTTAGGTGTCTGCTCAAGAAATCTTGCTCGGTCAATGCAACCTCTAAGAACGCCGTCCCGTGCAGAGCCAACTTGTAGTAGTCAACCTGCTCGACATAATAGACCTCAAGTTTTGACAATACTTCTGTGAGGACTTGTAACGAAGCTGCGGGCGTTGAACTGTCTACCGTTTGCATAAAGGAGCGGTCCGAATACCTGCGAGTTACATCGTAGTGCACTCTGCAGATCTGAAGGCGTTCCGCACAATCCTTCAGACGGTTGTCCTTCTTGATGGCTTTCTCGTAATGCAGGATGGCTTCTTGCCAACGATTCTCCTGCTCCATGCGTTTGCCTTCCGCGATAGGTGATCGATTCGCATCCACCACCCCATTGGTCATAGAAGCATATTGCCCAAGTACCAGCGGGGCGTTGTAACTCCATGCCAAGCAAAGTGCGATTGCCAATTTTGCTATTCGCAGAGACAAATTTCGCATACGGAACATTTGGGCTAAGTGCATAGTGGTAGACGCCATCGAACGCTAGGAGAGTATGCAACCACAAATGCGTTGGTCAAAAATCCCGGTAGAGAATCTGCACGGAACTTTTTTCGCAATCGTCAAGGTCAGCGAAAGCGGATCTCGATATGACGCAAATGGGGGTGGTAGGGACGAATGTTGCGTTCCCTCGATTGCCATCTCCGTTAGGAAGAGTCAATCTCCCCCAAAGCGAGTGGTCATGCGTCGTGCACAAGAATGTCTTAACTGGAAACAGTGAGACGACGAAGTGGTCGGTTCCCTGCTGCGAATGCAACTTTATGCATCGCCACTTCTGAAGGCAAGATTCCGGTTGCCGGAATTGTGGACGAGCGAGGCCCTTCGCTCGTTGAATCCCTGCAAGGCAAGCCGCAGCAATGTTTATACCGGGAGGGTGAGGCGGTGAGGCCACCCCTGTAAACATTTTTACGTTGACTTTTCCCAACCAATTCATCGACCGGGAGGGTGAGGCTCCTGCCGAACCGTTGCGACGCCAGCTCGGCAGGAGCCTCGCTCTCCCATTGGAACCCTGGTCGGCCTGCCCCGCACAATCCCGGCAATCGCCATACCAAATGCCGATTGGGTCGCGCAGCGAAGATATTCGGAGAATCCGTCGTTGGATTTGGAGTCAAGTCGACTTAGCCGTCGTCAACACATATATACTATTACAATGAGTTCGCTTTTGAACTCGTCCGATTTTCGAAGCATTATTGCTTAGGCCAATTCGCAAAATGTCCCAGGTAACTATTCCAACCGCGAAACCCGGTGCTCTTCCCACGGGTTCCAAGAGTCCCGATAACGTCGGTCGCGAGAGTCTCCATCACTATTTGATCGAAGCCGCACGCACGATGCGGCGAGTTGAGCTCGGAGTTGGAATTACCGGCTGGCTGAGCGTACTCGTCATTTTCCTATTAGCTGCCATTCTCGTTGACCATTGGCTTTGGCCCCTCAACTCGATTGCCCGATTTGCCGTACTTACTTCAATTGTGGTCTGGACGCTTTGGTGGGTTCCAAAGCGAATTCTACCATTGTTGTTCCAATCGATTCATCCGGAGCATGCAGCCCGCAGAATTGAACGACAGCATCCAGAAATGAAAGAAAGCCTTATCAGTTGGCTCCAACTTTCGACCCATACCGAACACACCGCACCCCGAGGAGTTCTGGCAACCGTAGGCCGCTTTGCCGTTCGTAACTTGGGCGGTCAAGACTCTACCTCAATCATCGACTCAGCTAACCTCATTCGATTAGCGGCCCTTCTATTCGGTTTCTTGTTAACTGGAACGGTTTACCTTTTCGCTTCTCCCAAGAGTGGCACAACGTCACTCGCTCGAATTCTAATGCCTTGGTCGAATATAGCGCCAGCGGCGCGAGTCCGGATAGTGAGCGTTGCACCAGGCACGACGACGATTACGCAAGGGACAAGTCTACCAATTTCCGTAACCGTGCGAGGCATGCTCAAAGGGGACCAAGTCTTCGTACGTTACGATCTTTCCGATGGCCAACAAATCGGTCAGCGGCTCAAAATGAATGAAGACATTGAAGGGATAAATTATCGTTTGGATTTTGGTAAGAGTTTTGGTGGCATCCACCAACCCTTGAGCTATTGGATTGACGCTGGGGATGCGAGCGCGGGCCCATTTGCGCTAAGTGTCCAGGTTGTGCCAATCGTTGCGATTGATCGCCTTGAGTTCGAATATCCAAAATACACAAAACAACGGCCACGAACGATACTACAAGAGGGCGCAATTGAAGCGCCGGAGGGCACTCGCGTTAAACTCTTTGCGCACGCAAACCAACCCATGGCCAAATCGAGACTAGAATTTGACCCGGTCGTAGGTAACGGGGTCCTGCTCAGCTCGAGCCAAATAATCGATCTTGAAACTCAAGGAACGCAGTTAAGCGGCGGCTGGTTGCTGAGGCTGGACAAAAATGGAACGAATCCAACCTTATCTACGTACCGTGTGAAAGCGACGAACACTCTCAATGAGTCCAACGGTGATCCAGTTATCTACAAGATCAAAGTGCTCGGAGACCTCCCACCCGAGGTACGCCTGCATCCCGATTCGAAATCCAACAAGGATAACCCGCTCGATGTTCCTCTCGATGGTTCCCAAGAAATAGAAATGAGGGGGGTCGATCCCGATTTTGGACTCGTTTCCCTCACCGCGTTTGCAAAACTGACCAATCGAACCGCCGATAAAGAAAAAGTTATCGAATCGATTTGCTTTGAATCCTCGGCTGGGACAACCCTACAAGTCGTCAAAGTCTTTACGTTCAAACCATCCGAATACGATCTAAAGATCGGTGACATCCTGGAGTTTCGTGCGATCGCGAAAGATAACCGATGCAAAGTCGGCGAGGATACGCCCGAGCCAAATCAAGCTAGTTCCTCACCTCTTTTAATCCGGATTGTGGCAGCCGAATCGAAGTCTCCAGAAAAGAACGACACGAACTCCGGAGAAAAAAAAGAAGAGCAAAAAGCGGACAAGAACAAAAGCAATAGCAAGCCTAACAAAAGCACGGCACCCACGACCGACGACCAGAAATCGGATGAAAAACCGGATGATTCTGCTAAGCAAAACGAAAAGCAGAATACGACAGAACAGTCCGGCGACAAACAGAAGAACAAGCAAAGTAACCAGAATAACGAAAACCCAAAGAAAGATAAATCTAAGGAGACTGGCTCCGGGGAAACCCAATCTGGCTCGGGTGGTGAATCGTCCGAGCCAGATGATTCGAAGGAAGGAGGCAGTCCGGAAAAACAGAGCAATAGCAACAGGAATGGAGCTTCAAAATCAAAGTCTAGCCAAGGTTCCGATCCAAAAAACGACAATGAATCCGGATCCGAAGAAAGCAACGAATTAGCAGATGATCGAAACGGGGCTTCCAGCAATAGTAAGAAAAGCAGTTCATCTAAGAATCAGCAATCATCACCCAATCAAGATAAAGACTGGAACAAGCCAGCGGATGACGCGGAAGCATTCGAGCGAATCGACGAACTAAGAAGAGAGCGTGAAGAGAAGCAGACTACTGGTGACAAGCAAACCGGCGAGAACCAGACCGGCGAAAAGCAGCCTGGCGAGAAGCAGACCGGCGAGAAGCAGTCTGACGAGAAGCAGTCTGACGAGAAGCAGTCCGGTGAAAAGCAGTCCGGTGAGAAGCAGTCTGACGAGAAGCAGTCTGGCGAGAAGCAGTCTGGTGAGAAACAGTCTGGTGCGAAACAGTCTGGTGAGAAACAGTCCGGTGAGAAGCAGTCCGGTGAGAAACAGTCCGGTGAGAAACAGTCCGGTGAGAAACAGTCCGGTGAAAAACAGTCTGGCGAGAAGCAGTCTGGCGAGAAGCAGTCTGGCGAGAAACAGTCTGGTGAGAAACAGTCTGGTGCGAAACAGTCTGGTGAGAAACAGTCCGGTGAGAAGCAGTCCGGTGAGAAACAGTCCGGTGAGAAACAGTCCGGTGAGAAACAGTCCGGTGAAAA
>JANMLD010000194.1:0-3442 GCA_031372345.1 Pirellula sp. | reverse complement strand
TAACCGATTCCAGTGGCAACGTAAGCGAACGCTACGCATACACAGCCTACGGCCAGCCAACCTTCTTGAACGCTTCAGCAACGGTGCAAACGAGTTCCGCGGCAGGCAATCGATACACTTACACATCTCGTGAATGGGACGCAACGCTCGGCTTGCATCACTTTCGTGCAAGATGGATGAGCGGGTTGACGGGTAGGTTTCTGAGTAGGTATCCGATTGGGTATTGGGATGGAAAAGCATTGTATCCATGCTACTTTGGGATGTCGGAATTTTATCCCACTGGATTGTTGCGGGTATGTTCAACGGAAAAGCAGAGTTGGACTATTCCTGGACTTGGTGTTGGCGACGACGATGAAGGCAAGATCGGGAAGACACCGGGGCTTGGGCGATTAGGGCAACTCCTTGCGAAGATTGCTGGAATTAAAGTGAGTTTCGATGCCCGTGGAGAATGTGAGTACAAACAGTGTACTGAAAGCTGCTGCTTCTCCGATTATCATAATAGGAAATGTAAGTTTGGCGGAAGAATGACACTAGGCGTTACAAGCAAGAACCCAGGAATTTTCTTTGGCGTGCAAGGAAGTATTTCAATTCTTGCAGGCCAGGAAGCGGAGTGGGGCGGATGTCCGAACGTTGACAAGCGTAAGTTATGCGTAACGATGACCGGATCTATTGCCTTTAAAGTGTGCACGGGTCAATCGGACGCACTTCATGGTTGCATTGTTGGGAAGATCTCCTGTAATTCAGACTATTGCACAAAAGGAGGTACCGAACCTGGGACCACAGGTGGGAAATGCAAACTTTCGGTTGATGCATCGGCGTGTATCGGAGGATGGTGGTGCAACGAAGTTCGATTATACGATGGAAAGGAATTCGCAGTGTGGTAGTTACGGAGTGGCTACCGGCAACATACTCTCTTTCATGTGCTGATTTGCATTTGGAGGCGGTTTCCGTGAGCGATGAATACAGAGTTTTGTTCAGACTCCACAGTCTGATGTCGAAAACAATTCCACTTTTCTTCATTTGGACGTGCGTGGCTGCTTTTGTGGTTGCTTCGATTATTTCTGTCGAATCATATTTTGCGATGGCGCCACTAATTGCGTTTTCATTATTTATTGGACTCGTATTGAGCCGCGAGCGAAGTGTCTCAGTCTCAATACGGTCGAGGGAGTTGAGAATTGCAACAAGACTTTTCGTCAACTTCATTTGTTGGAAAAGAGTATTCAATCTTGCGGATGACAGCGATTTCATAATCGCAAAAGCAAAAAACGAAAATCGTGATCGGGTATGGGATGTTTTCTTTCAAATGAGTGTGGACCAAAGGATCTTTTTGTTTCGTTTAGAAGAGAATGAAATGGAATGTGGCGAAAGGTTTAGAGAGAGCCTAAACCGCATCACGTTCTCTTTAAAAGAACAGAACTGAGCATAATCGGTCGCTGAATACGGACAGAGAGCGGCACCGGTGGATTCGATCGGCTGGCTTGCATGGGAACAGCGTATTCCCTGCGTTTTCTCCATAGATTTTTTGAGCGTTTTCGCTCTTCTAACGACATCCAATCAAGCCGTTACAGGTGGTTACACTGGGGGTTTTCTGGTCGTTACTCACTGCGGTTTTCTTGTTTCGACTCGGTTTTTGAGGTCGTTTTGACGTTGCATGCATAGCTTCCAACAGCGTATGGTGCAAAAAGTCGAACGACGGGTTGGCGAGCAGTTTTGCGAGAAAAAATGGTTCGGTGAATGCGGGTTTTCGAGCGATGGAGCGCGCAAAGCCAATGTGGATTTCCATAATTGGTTCGGATTTTTGCTCCACGTGCGGACATCGAGACAGTTGATTCAGAACAGCGTTCGAGTCTTTGCAACGAAGTCGCTACGCTGCACGTCGATGATAGTGCTTAAGAAGCCCACCTAGCTCATACTCACCGTAGATCTCGCCTGCGATCGGCTCGTCTGGAGGTGGGTCGATGCGAAGATTTTTCAGTCCTTGATGGTTGCGATGGCGATGATAGTAGGCGACGTATTTTTCAACGGTACTGCGAAGCGAGCCCTCCCCAAAAAAGATCATCTTGCGCAAGCACTCGGTTTTGATGCTTCGGAAGAAGCGTTCGATGAACGCGTTGCAATTCGGACTTTTCGGTGGCAACCGAATCGGTTCTGTACCAGCCGCGTTGAGATGCTCTCGGAACTTTAATGTGAACTTGGTATCCCGATCGAGGAGCAGGATTTTCTTGCCTCGCAAGAATCCGGTTTCGGCATTGGTCACATTGTTCGCAACGTCCATCATCCACACTTCGTTGGGATGCTGGGTCATTCCCGCAAAATGTACGCGCCTGGTGCTGATTTCCATAAAGAACAACAAGTAATACGTCTTGAGCCCGGATAGCGACCAAATGTCAATTGTTGTAAAATCAACTGCTGCCAAGACGTCCATGTGCGAACCGAGGAATTCTGACCAAGTCGGTGACTTTCCCCGCTTGGGCACTGGTTCGACGCCATGCTCATTGAGAAGATTGGCAACCGACGTTGCTGACACCACGAATCCGAGATTGGCGCACTGGCCAAAGTCGAACAATTGGGACCATACATTGAAATATCTATTCTCGAATCATCGATATTTCGCTGTCTGAAGCTTTTGCCAAATGGCTCAACGCGATTCGCTTCATTTTGCTAGAATACGGTCTCGTGGGTTTTGTGGCAGGGAATGGCAGGATGGATCAACGATGTCGATGAAGATTGGGATTCGAGCCTGGATTGATTTTGCGTTTCGCAAGATCTTTGGCAAACCTGGAAATGAGATCTGTCTCATCAGTCTTCTCAATGCCGTACTGCAGTTGCCGCATCCTGTTGTTTCGGTCGAGTATCTCAATCCGTTCGGGATTAAGGACTTCGAAACCGACAAGCTGGTTTGTGTGGACGTAAAGGCGACCGACCAGCGAGGACGAGTTTTTGTCATCGAAGTCCAAATTGTGGTTCAGTCGAGTTTCGCCAAGCGGGCTGTCTTTTACGCGTGTGAGGCTTACACGGATCAGCTTCGAGTGGGTCAAGGGTACAGTGATCTCAAAGCGACGTATTCGATCTGTTTACTGATGCGGAATTTGTGGGAAGATGATCAGCTTCATCACCAGTTTCGGTTGGTTGACCGTGAGAGCGGAAGGGTATTGGAGGATTCGATCGAGATTCACACGGTCGAGCTTGCCAAGTACAATGGAGGTCCAAGCAACGTCGGAGGTGCGAGCGTCCTAGAGCAGTGGGCCTATTGGATTAAGAATTCGAGTGAACATACGGTCGAAGAGCTACGCGAGTTGCTTCCAGGCTTGGAGTTTCTTCGGGCGACAGGTGAGTTGAATGCGATTCGAGAGATAACGGAGGAAAAGCAGATGTACGATGCAAGAGAGAAAGCCAGTTTGGACATACAGTCCAACTTAATTGATGCGCGACAAGAGGGTCG
>JANMLD010000182.1:0-36929 GCA_031372345.1 Pirellula sp. | reverse complement strand
GCTAGTTACTCTGCAATGAGGCGATTTTGAATACAGCCTCCATCCGGCAGGAAGCAAACCGGAATCCATCATAATCCGACTTTCGAAACCGCAAACCGGTAATCAACCGCCAACCAGCCAAACCGGAAACCTGGCCTAACTCCTCACCGGAGGCGACATAAATGAATCGGAGCCACCGATTTGGCGTCGGATTCAAATCAAGAACTGCACCTTGGAACGACTCCATGAGCACATTCAGCTAGCGATGGGTTGGAAGAACGAGCATTTGCATCGTTTTCGAATCAGAGATGAAATCTATGGCGATGCCCAGTTGCTTGACGATGGCTTCGAAGACCAATACGAGTTCATTGATTCCACTGGTATCAAAATCGGCGATGTCGTTCCCAAAAGCGGGAAACGATTCACGTTTGAATACGAATACGATTTTGGAGACGGTTGGGTGCAAGAGGTGCTTTTCGAAGGATGCCTGACTGCAACCGAGGGACAGAAATACCCGATCTGCGTTGAGGGCGAACGAGCCTGTCCACCCGAAGATGTTGGTGGGATCTTTGGCTACAATGAGTACCTTAAAATCATCGGCGACCCGAACCACGAACAACACGAGGAAATGTTGGAGTGGAGGGGCAAGTTCGATCCAGAACTATTCGATTCCAAGAAGGCATCCAGAAAGATGCAACGTGGAATGGCTAAAGGCAAAGATGCAGGTTGATTTGAACGAACCTGCTATTCGAAAGACCTGTAAAACGCAAATAATGGGAACACCGGACGACTGCCGTGCTGACGAGATGGTTTTCTACACCTGCGGTAGCCTGAAGAAAGCCATCAGCCTGATCCGCAAGTCTGGAGTTGATCGGTGGTCTTGGTGGGAGATTCAATCGCAAGAACTCAACAGACTTGATTGGCCTGAACACGTTGGCTACTATGGACTGCGTGGCGGGAAACTTGCCAAAGCACCATACGAAAAGTGCGTAGAGATTTTCAAAAAGGCTCGAAGCAAGAAGTAGCTTTTTGGCAAGCTGAATAAGTTGCGATTGTCGTAACCAACGTCACCAACACTTGGCTTGGCAGACCAAGTACAAGGGCCTACCTAAATTTTAAACCAATAACAAGAACCTGCCAGTTGCAGAAATAGGGAGACTCAAAATGACACACGACGACAAACCCCTAACCCAGGCCCAGGCTCGACAGAAACTCCAGAAGGGACTGGAGGAATATTTGGCGGGCAACGACACAGGGCCGATTGTCTTCCGTCCCAAGCGGACCAAGAACGAGCCTGCCCACCGGAGGATTGTGGTGGACCGTGGAGATACAGCGATTACCTTGCCGCCATTGCTGATCCCCGGCATGAGCAACACGAGGAAATGATGGAATGGCGGGGACCGTTCGACCCAGAAGCCTTCGATGCGAAGAAGGCGACGAAACAGCTTAGGAAAGTGAAGTGATGCGGCCCAGCCAGCAAGACCTCGCAGGAGTGACGGCCCGGCGCTCCATCACCACAACCAACGCATTCAGCGGCTATTGCGGCACGAAGTCGAATCTCTCGTTCGAGACAAGGGCGGGCAGGACCACCTGCACAAGAAGAAGCTCCAAAAAAAGTTGGCCGACCTCAATTCCGAGGCCAGAAAAATAACGACTCGCTTGAAAGCCATTGAACGGCGAAAGGCAGAGTTGATGAAGGAACTTGAAGAGTAATGACATCCGCCATAAAGACTTTTGGTTACTCACACACGCAGAAAGCCCCTCTTTGCTTGCTGATCTACGCACTTGCCGTGGTCTTCCTTGCACTGGGCTTCTTCGTCCAAGACGCACCGCCGATTCAATGGCTGTTTCCGCCTATTGGATTGCTGATGTTTGTCCTCGCAGCGTCGTTCCACCACCTTTCGGTCGTGGATGAGGGCAATGTACTGGCGATCCGCTTTGGCCCCGTCCCGTTGTTTCGCAAGACCGTTCGGTATGCCGAAATCGATAGGGTTGAAGTCGGTCGGACATTGCTGCTCGATGGATGGGGCATTCACATGAGTATTCGTGGTGGCTGGGTCTGGAACTTGTGGGGCCGGGATTGTGTGGTCATCTATCTACGAAAAGGGGTGCTGCGTATCGGTTCGGATGATGCCGAGAATCTAGCTGCGTTTCTGCGGAAGAAATCTGAGTCATGACCAACAACCTCTTCACCGATCTCCCATCGAATCTTCCAGACGAGCTTTTCACCACATTGGTCGAAGCAACTAACCTGCGCATCGAACGCATCGTTTCGCACGGTCATTCATCGCCAGAAGGCTTTTGGTACGACCAAGACCAGCATGAATGGGTTGTCGTGCTACAAGGTGCCGCTCGATTGTCGATTGAAGGTGAATCGAAAGAACTGAAGCCCGGCGACTTCATCAATATACCTGCGCATCAGAAGCATCGGGTTGAGTGGACCACACCTGACGAACCAACGGTTTGGCTGGCGGTGTTTTATGGAGAGGCGAAGGAATAATATGCCAAAGGAACCCAAATCAGAAATCGCTGTGCCACTAAGGATCGTCCTTGTCGATCCTCCGCGTGGAGTGGACTTCGGCATTCAAGAGGGCAAAGGGAATGACTACAAAACCATTTCGGTCCAAAGATCAAAGGCAGGCAACCTTCCTCTCGAATGCACCATCAACGTCAAAAGCAATCGTGCTGATGGACCGCCAAACTTTGTTGGCTCCATCTCCCAAGGTCCACCGACTGGACGTTTCATCTACATCGACATCGGAAAATCTGCAGGGCAGATCGACAGTTTTTGGCAACGTCGAATAAAAATTCCATTGGAAACAATCACCTGGGAAATGATCGACTCGGTGCTGGGTACGCCAAATCGATTGTTACAAGCCACGATTCCCGGCACCGGCAAAGATGGTGGGCCAAGTTGTGCTACAGTAAAGCCAATTCATGACTGGAAGGTAGTGAAATAGGCGTGAACGTAATACGTTTTTGGGTACGAGTTCGGCTTCGCACTAAGCAAAACTTATGCCAAGCCCGTGGAGCATCGAAGTCTCGCAAGTCATAATATGGGGGCCGCCAATAACCACCATGCAGCCATTATTCTGCGCTAGGGCGGCGAGGTCGAGCGCGCGGTGGAACTGATGGCTTTGCACTCCCACCAAAGCCACAAGGGTGCGGGCATTGCGAGTTGGTTTAAGTAGTTTTAGGTACTGCAGGTCTGTATAAACGTACTCGTCAATGGCGTGAGTCTCGTTACGCACATGCGCCATTTCTTTGGGAGTCATACTACGAATGTGCGGGACGGTACTATTGGGCATGAACCCGCGGCGAAAGCGTTCGACAGCGCCGTCAGCCATATACTTACTTGGCTTGATGATCACAACTTGTAGGGATTGAGACATTTCACGATATCCAACTACGACTTCAATTACTTGTCAAGCTACACTTGCTTTCAGTTATTGTGGCCTGTCAGCGGGCGCTTTAAAAGGTGGTTCTTCCTCACTATGCGTCAATCAGGCGACATAAAGCATGCGGTGTTCGAGGAGTTTGAGCTCGACCGTACATTTGACGCGTCAACATCTTGACCTTGTTGATTTGTCCTTCGAGTTTGCCATTGCTCTAAGGAAGGGAAAAACCTACTTGGATTCGACGAATCGCAAGTCCCTCAAAAACTGAACCATGGCGTCTCTTGTCTCGACGTACTTTGGTCGATCGCGATTGAAGAAACCATGCCCCTCCCCTTCGTAACCCATCAAACGACAGTCCGCACCTAAACCCTTGGCCTTGGTACTGAAAAGTTCGACGGTCGCGAATGGAACTGTCGTGTCGGCTCGCCCGTGGAAAATGATTGTAGGTGCCAAGTCCTTGCTAAGGTGATGGTAGGGCGACGCGCTCTCGGGCTTGTCGCCGATTCTCGCTTCAAGACCCGCAATCTGCTTTCTCGCAGGCAATTCCAGCGAATCCACGGGTGCCAGCACCAACGCTGGATTGAACAATACCAGTGCATTGGGACGATAGTCGGCCTTCGATCGAGCCGGCTGAGTTCCGCGATAGTCGAGCGTGGCTACCGCTGCGGCCAAATGCCCGCCCGCGCTGCCACCGCCAACGGCAATTCGCTGCGGATCGATCTTCAACTCCGCTGCGTGACTGCGAACATATGCTACCGCGTCTTGAGCATCGGCAATGCTATCGATGACTTTGGATTGATCGCGCGAGGTAACTCGATACTCCGCAGACATGGCGACCATGCCAAGATCCGCCAACGCTTTCGATTGACTATAGAACTGCTTCGGATCGCCACTGCTCCAACCTCCTCCGAAGAAAAACACAATACAGGCTCGATTGCTAGCCGTGGTGGCGCTTGTGTCTGGTTCGAATACGTGCAACTGAAATGCCTTACCGTCAACTTCTTTATAAGTAATCTTGCGATCCACTTTGGGCAAGTTGGGAGTATCAAAGCGGCTCTTGTCCTGCGTTTGATTCTTGTCCTGCCCATGCAGTGACATGCAACCGGCAACAATCAACACGAAACAGAAGGTTTTGAACATGAGAAACCCGATGGCCTTTTCTGAGAGGATGGAAAGGGATAGAATCGAAGCAAAGTCCTTCTTCACGAACGTTGGCAGGTCAAACGATAATCTTCTCAACGACGTGAGCTTCCTCGACCCCTGTCAAACGCTGGTCGAGACCTTGATGTCGAAACGTTAGGCGGCGGTGATCGATTCCGAGTAGGTTCAGGATGGTCGCATTCAGGTCGTTGATGTGGACCGCGTCGTCCTCGAAACGTGTCGTTCGCTGGCCGTATTGATCGATAATGTTGTAGCTGTATTCGTCCGTCCGGCCGTGCTCGATGCCTCCCTTGATTCCTCCACCCGCCAGCCAAGCGGTAAAGCATCGGGGATGATGATCGCGTCCGTAAGCGGTGGCGTCCTGCTTGCCCTGGCCGTAGACGGTGCGTCCAAACTCGCCAGAGCAGACAACCAGTGTATCTTCAAGCATCCCGCGCATCTTGAGATCCTGAATCAGAGCAGTCCAGGGTTGATCGACGTCCTTGCATTGGCCCCGCATTTTCGCAGGCAGTGTGCTGTGATGATCCCAGCCGCGATGGAAGACTTGTACGAAGCGTACGCCCCGTTCTGCCATCCGCCTGGCGAGCAAGCAGTTTCGTGCAAACGAGCCTGGCTTTTCGACTTCGGGACCGTACAACTTCTTGACCGAGTCGGGTTCGTCTCGAAGATCGGTCAGCTCCGGTACCGAGACTTGCATGCGGAATGCCATCTCCTGTTGGGCAATCGTGGTCTGGATCTCCGGGTCTCCGATGTCGGCCGCGTGTTTGTGATTGAGGTGAGTCACCAACTCAAGCATTTTATTCCGGCTGGTACGGGTAACACCGGCAGGGTTCGAGAGAAAAAGCACCGGATCGCCCGCAGATTGGAAGGCCACTCCCTGATACTTGGAAGGCAAAAACCCCGTGCCCCATAGTCGGCTATAAAGGGCCTGAACGTTCTGCTGGTCGCCGGACCAAAATGCCGAATTGAGCACGATAAAGTCCGGCAGATTGCTGTTGAGCGATCCCAGCCCGTAGCTCAACCAGGCACCCAAACTCGGTTTGCCTTGGATTTGCGACCCGGTACAAATCTGGGTCTTGCCTTCATCGTGATTGATCGCCTCGGTGCGCATCGACTTGATAAAGCACAATTCATCCACCACGGTTGACAAGTGCGGTAGCAGCTCGCTTAGGTACCTGCCGCAACTGCCGTGCTGTGAGAATTTGAAGATGGACGGCTGGATCAACTTCTCCTTGCCCTCGGTCATGGCTGTTACGCGTTGGCCGTCGCGGACCTCGTCGGGCAAAGGCTGCTTGTCTTTCGCCTCCAGTCCTGGTTTGTAGTCATACAATTCGAGTTGGCTGGGTGCGCCACCCATGAACAAAAAGATGACCCGCTTGGCGCGAGGTGGGAAATGCGGCAGACCTGGAACCGCCGCAGAAGCTTGCTTGGCGATCAACGAACCAAGCACGGCAGCACCTAACCCCATGCTTGTGTGGTTCAAGAACCGGCGCCGAGATTGCAACCAATGATATGGATCGAGGGGAATATGTGACATGGTTGATTACTCGCGTGTTTTGGTCGCATCAAGATTGAATAAGGAATTGACCACCATTGTAAACGCAGCCAGTTCGATACGCTCCGCGTCGCTGGCCATCGTCAGATCCGAAGTCATCGCCCGAGCCGCGTCCACGTCCTCCCGATAGACGGAACGAAAGCCTTCCAGTCCGCTTCGCAAATCCGCTTGTTCATCGGCATTCGGTAAGTGCGATGTGATCGACTCGAATGCGATGCGAAGGCGCTCAGCCTCGCTCGGATCGGGCGTTCCTAGCACTTGCTGCGCAAAATGCCGAGCAGCTTCGAAATATTGGCTCTCGTTCATCAAGAGGAGTGCTTGCACCGGCGTATTGGTCCGTTCTCGTCGAGAAGTACAGCTTTCTCGCGTGGGCGCGTCGAAGATGGTCATCTGTGGCGGCGGCATGGCACGTTTCCAGAAAGTGTAAAAGCTTCGCCGGTAGATCTTGTCACCTGTATCCTCCTTAAAGGAGTAGGTGGAGGACGAGACCATGGAAACGGTTTTCCACAGGTCGGCGGGCTGGGGCGGCTTCACGCTTTTTCCGTACATCGCGTTGTTCAGACGACCGCTGATGGCCAAGATTTGATCGCGAATCACTTCAGAATCCAATCGAATGCGCGACCCGCGGGCTAGCAGCCGGTTCTCCGCATCGGCAAGAAATTCGGTAGGTGAAACGCGAGAAGATTGCCGATACGTCTTCGACATCACAATCGATTGGACGAGCGACTTGACGTCCCAGTTGGAGTCGACAAATGTATTGGTCAAGTCGTCCAACAATTCTGGATGACTGGGAAATTCGCCCTGCGAGCCGAAATCTTCGGAAGTCTTGACGAGCCCCACCCCAAAGAACTGCTGCCAGAACCGATTCACCGTCACGCGGGCCGTCAACGGGTGACGCTTGTCCGTCACCCACTGCGCCAGGTCGAGGCGAGTCTTCAGATTGCCGTTAGATTTTAGTGGGGGCAGAAATGCTGGCGTGTTCCTGGACACCTCTTCGCCCGGCTGATCGTAGGCACCGCGTTTGAGAATGTAGGCTGGCCGCACATCCTTTCGTTCTTTCATCACCAAAGCGATAGGAACGCTCCGTTCGAATTCGTCTCGCGCAGTCTTCAGGCGACGCAATTCCTCTTCCTTTTGCTTTACCTGCTCGGCCAGCGGGTTGGTCTGTTCAGTTGCCGCGACGCCGGCCTTGTCCGACTTGCCCTCGGCCGGAAGATCCTTGAGCGATTGTTTCAAATGGTCGACCTCTTGTTTGACTGCCGCGAGTTGTGACTCGAACTCATTCAAGCGGATCGCCTGCTCCGACGTCGGCAGCTGCAAGATTGGAGGTTGCTGATCGCGGCCCGGCGTCTCTGGATCGCCGTCGATATTGTTAAAGAATGCAAAGAGTTGGTAAAAATCTTTCTGCTTCACTGGATCGTATTTGTGGTCATGACAAACGGCGCACTCCAGCGTCATCCCCAGAAACACCGTACCAAAGGCAGACACCTGATCCACGACATTGCGAGTGTAACTTTCCTGGGGAGGGTTGGTCCCCCGGTCCATCACCATATGCAGGCGATTGTAGCCCGACGCAATCTGCTGGTCGATCGTCGGATTTTCCAACAAGTCCCCTGCCAGCTGATAGGTTGCAAACTGGTCGAAGGGCATGTTCGCATTGAAAGCCCGAATCACCCAGTCGCGATACTGCGACAGTTCGCGATAATGGTCGTGATGCATTCCATTGGTGTCCGCAAATCGCACCAGATCCAACCAGTAGCGAGCCATATGCTCGCCGTATTGCGGCGTTGACAACAGACGTTCGACTAATCTCTGGTATGCATCCGGTGCAGCATCTTGTTCAAATTGGTAAATCTCCTCTCGCGTAGGCGGTAGCCCCGTCAGATCGAATGTGACGCGCCGAATCAACGTCCGCTTGTCGGCCGCTGGTTGGGGCTTTATCCCTTTCTTTTCCAAAGCAGCCAGGACAAATTGGTCCATCCGGCTGGCGAGCCATCCGCTATTTTCGACCGAGGGCAATACATGAGGACGAAGTGGCTCATACGACCAATAGTCTTCGTACGTTGCCCCTTGCTGAATCCACAATCGAACCAATTCTCGCTGGGCATCGGAAAGAGGTTTTTGGGCCGAGTCAGGGGGTGGCATTTTCAGCGATGGGTCGTCCGTGGTCAGCCGCTTCCAAAGTTCGCTGGAATCCGGATCAGCCGGCCTAAGCACTTGGTGACCATCGCGCACCTGAAACGGACCCAGATCGCTGTCGGCTAGGTCAAGCCGCAATTCCGCCTCCCGTTTTGCTTCATCTGGACCGTGACAAGCAAAGCAGCGGTCGGACAAAAGCGGTCGAATATCCCGGTTATAGGCAATGACGTCATCTGAGGCTTGCAAGCATACCGACGCCACGCATATTGGTAAGGCTAGAATACTGGCTACTGATCGCATCACTTCGCCTTAGAATAGAGGGAAAATTCTATCGCACGTTTCGATCAAACTGGACGGAATTGGCCAGCAGCTAGCCTATGATTCTATTTGGAATTTCGGATTGCGTCAACGAATCGACGGGAATCAAATCGCAAGACACTACGCTGTGTTTCGAGCTTGAGTTTTCGGGAATCGAAAATGCCTATATCGGAGGCTTTCCCATTTTACGCAGACTGGTATTCGCCCATTTGCATGAAGAAACCGACGAAAGGCCTAACGAAACGCAACTAATAATTCCGATCTAAAGGATTCGAATTCGGAGTTTTCCGCTCATTGCGTTTCGATAGCGAAAAGCAATGAATCGCGATGATCGAGCTGGTCGTATTATTGTGAAATCGTAGTAAGTCAAAATCACTTTGGACGAGCCTGCAATGCTCCACTCGCATACTTCGCTACTCTCGCGGAATGAAAATCATGACCAATACGAGCAGATCTACCAGCGGCACGATGATCCGTGGGACTATTACTCTGCGGCAGAGCAGGCGAAATACGCCAAAATGGCGGCAACGGCTAAGCGATTCCATCCATCGCCGAAACGCGTGCTGGATGCGGCATGCAGTTTGGGCTATTTAACCGAATTGATGGCTGACTACGCGCCGGACGTTTTCGCGTTCGATATCGCAATATCGGCAGTTCAGAGAACTAATGAACGTTGCGCACTTCTCAACACCACGACCAAATTTCATGTCGAACTCGGCGATGCCGTTCACCCAAAGTATTCTCCTGCATCCTTCGATGTTGTCTTCCTCGGGGACGTAGTCCGCAACCTGCCGAACGATGAAGACCAACATTTAGCAATCCGTAATGCTCTGTCACTCCTCACCCAGAACGGAGTTCTCATTCTAACGGACTGCATGAAATGCCGCCGCCAGGAAGCCTACATATCACTCGTTGAAAGCGAGGGTGGATGCGTTCAAGAAAGAATCTACTACAACGACCGCTACTGGATCAAATTCCGAAGCCTAATTAAGCAATTGGCTAGTGCCAATCAAATTCGAATGCTACTTCGAAACACTTCAGTGCATCGATGGCTAAGCAAACTAGCAAGCCTGCGGGGACCAGCCGGATCAAAACACTTCGGTCTGGTCGTGAAAAACCACAATCCGAATTTTGCGATGGCCTCTACTTTGTGATTCAATCTGCCCGGCGGAAGTGTCATACGACGGGCGGTAACGGTGGTAACGGCAGGTGCGTTTGCCTTGATGATTGTCGTGTGCTGAAAATGGTTTGTCGTATTTCAATTCCGCAAGTCTACGCGTTGCTGGTTAGCGCATGGATCTGCGTTCTATCCGGTTGCGGTTCACGGACCGAACGAACGCAAGAACGCGTCAGCCCTTCGATGCATGAGCAAGTATTGGCTGTTCAGCAAGGGGGCTCGCGCGAAATTCGATCCAACGAAGCTATGGATGAGGCGGGATTCGAACAGCTGCGTGGGCTATCAGGACTTGAAATCCTTGCGCTAACGCAGGCAGACGTTTCCGACAAAATCGCGGACGTATTATCAAGCCTCGAAGGCCTCCGACAAATTCAACTTGCGAAAGCACCTATCGGTGATCAGTCGGCAAAAGCGATCGGCAATCTTTCCAGATTATCGTCGATTAATCTGCCAAACTGTATCGTCTCCGACGAAGGAATAACGGCTTGGCCATTATTGAATGATCTAATCCTGTTACGCATTGGAAGCCCGAATTTAACCGACTCTGCCATGGAAACGGTTGCGAAAATGACATCGCTCAGGTTTTTACACTTTATCGACGTTCCAATTACAGACGCAGGGCTTAAGCATCTATATGGTATGGAACACTTGGAATCCTTTTATCTAGACGGCGGTCGTGTCACTGAAGACGGTTTAACGGCACTGCTCGAGGCAATGCCAAATCTGCATTTTCATCAAAATCAACAGCATCGGCCAAACGATCCGCGTGCCAACGATCACGGGAAACATTAGTCCCTGTTTTTTCATTGCCTAAGTTCTTGTTATACTGAGCGTAAGCGAAAGCCAAAATAATGGGCAAACAAGCAAATCGATTGGCCGCCAACCCACCTAAATCCTACCTAGATTCCTCCAACATAAGAGTTTGACCATGAGTGTAAAACGATTCGTATTCGCGTTTGCGTGCGCGGGTGTTTTGTGCGTATATCAATTTGGCCATAGCGTTACCAAAGTCGGCGGCGTATCCGAAAAGGCTGCAACGGCTGCTTCTGCTTTGCTTGCATCGTTGGATGATTCGCAAAAAAGCAAAGCGATGATGCCCGTCGCTAGCCCGGAACGCCAAGATTGGCAAATCATCCCAAAGGACAAGCGTAAGGGGCTGCAGCTAAATGAAATGAACGATAGCCAGCGTCAAGCGGCAACAGCTTTGCTGCGAAGCGTCTTGAGCGAAATCGGCTATCGCAAATCGACCCAAATCATGAATATGGAGAACCTTTTGAAGGAACTTGAAGCGGGCAAGACCAACAGTCCCTTGCGAGATTCAACGCGATATTACTTTACCGTTTTCGGAACTCCTCAAGCCGGCAAAAGATGGGGGCTGAGCATCGAGGGGCATCATATGTCGCTAAACTTCTTGATGGATGGTGATCGGGTTGTCTCTTCGACACCGCAAGCCTTCGCAGCGAATCCCGCCATTGTACGAACAGAAAACAAATCGGGAATCGCGGTTGGCACTCGTATGTTGCGACTTGAGGAGACGTTGGCGTTTGAACTTGTTCAGTCGTTATCCGAACAACAACGCACCGTCGCTGTCATTGCGGATAAAGCGCCTAAAGAGAATAGAACGCTAGGCGTCCAACAGCCACCCAAAGAGTCCCCTGTTGGCATCACTTATTCGAAGCTTTCGCCGCCACAGCAGGCGCTGCTAAAGGACTTGGTCAACGAATACATCAACGCAGTACCAGACGAAGTCGCTGAAGATCGACGTCAAGCCATTCAAAGTGCAGGTGGTTGGGACGTGGTTCATTTTTCTTGGGAAGGTGCGTTGCAAGCGGGTGTTGGTCATGCCTATCGAGTTCAAGCTCCATCGTTCTTGATCGAGTTCGTCAATACACAACCTGACGCCGCTGGCAATATTGCCAACCATGTACACAGCATATGGCGCGATAGTCGCGGCGATTTTGGAGCAACGCAATAAGCCGCAGCAATACAGCGTTTCTCTCAGCCAAACGTTGCTCCCACCGAGTAAACTCGGTGGAGAGCTCGAACCGAACGATCATGCCTGTAGCCGCCAATTGTTGCCTCCGTCGGGGCGGGCCCGAACGGAAGGCGTAAGGTCAAATAGCGTTCCATTTCATTGATCAAAATGCTTCACAGCGTTGCCTAGGGAGGGTGACTTAAACGGCTCAAATCGCTCCACGCGTAGACTTTGATAGTCTACACGTCGAATCAACCAGTCGCCAACCCATTGACGCGAGAGGCTAACTCCACCAACCTCGGGATTCAATTCAAAAAGCAGTCGTCGGGCCTGAGAATGCCAAACGTACGTATGCCCCGAGTCATCCGACGTCAATATCGAACGCCCATCCGGCGAACATACTACGGAGCCAACTCCCGCGTTAGGATGCTTGAGAACCGATATGCAAGTTCCCTTGTCAATATCCCAAATGCGACACGTGCGATCCATGGAACTGGAATAAAGCAAACCCGCACTCCGATCAAAGCACACATCATTCACCATGTCGGTATGGCCTTCCAACGCAACGAACTGATCCTCGTTGCGATTCCAAAGGAGAACCCGATTGTTGATGGCGATGGCCAAGCGATCACCGCTGGCTGAGTAAGCCAGATTATGAACAAAGTCTCCTGGCAAATAGTCCGGAGGTACCAACCGTCTCAATTCAATTCCCGACTGACTATCGATGAGGCAGATAGCCGATCGTTCCTCTCCACTCGCTATCGCGATCTCACGGCTACCTTCCGAACAGACCAAGGCTGAAACAATCTGAGGGCCAGTCGGCCAAGCGAACTCCCAATCCATCTTCAGCTCTTGGCCTTTTTGGCTCCAAGCCCGTAGGTTTCCTTCATTGTCTCCAGTAAAGACCATGTTGTTGGCTCGCGACACGGCAAGTCGGCTGATGGTGATATTGTTAGCTGCCATGGCAAAGTGCTCGTTCTTGACAAGATTCCATCCAAAAACGTTCCGATCGGCCCCATAGATCAATAGTTCGTTCGACGTGGATTCGCATTGCATCCCCCAAAACGGCCCTTTTCTTGTCATGTTTGGTTGCGTGTACGACAGGCGACTTGGCTCTTCCTGTTGCGGCCAGATGCGAAAAACTCCGTCTTCGCCCACGGACGTGAGTGTCTTTCCGTCGGGGGAATAGGCAAGATCAAAAACGCGACCATCGTGTCCGTACCACGGCGGAGTGGCCGCGGAATCAGGCAGCCCCTCGTTCGTTAGGCCCAGCAGATCAATCACCCCTTCTCGCGTTCCATAGGCTATTTGCTGTTCGTCGCCACGGAGCGAGATTGCTTCGATAGCCGATCGTGCACGCTTCGGTAAGACCCCCGGGGCAGAGGTCGATTCAAGTGATTCATAACCCAGAGCACCATCTACCGCTCCAAAGTACCCGATGTTTTTTGAGGTACCGATCACTCGAAGAATCCGTGCTTCATGATCCACAAACTCTGCCATTGGCTGCCTACCGATGAGATCCCACATCTTTCGCTTGCCGTCGCTACCGCCAGAATAGAGTTGCCCTAATTCGCGATTCAAGGCTAAGCTCTGTACCGTTTCCGTATGCCCCTCCAGTTTCCCAACCAACAGCCCCTCCGGCCAATTCCATATTTTAATCGTCGGTTCTTCGCCGCAGGTCACCAGCGTTTTGGAGTCCATAAACAAAGCTTGAAAGGCGTGTCCCTTGTGTGCGTGAAACCGACTAAGCCTGTTTCCGCTCGCCTCGTCCCAAACCGCAATCGAACCATCGTCGCCCGCGGTCGCAATCAGTTGCCCGTCGGATGAAAAATCGACACCATTCACTTCACTCTGCAGAGCATCCCAAGCGTGAACTTCTTTCCATTGACTTGACTCAAAGACTCGGACTATTCCATCTGCTCCGCTCACGGCCACTCGAGTGCCATCCGGAGAAAAACGAACGCAATAGAGTGGCGTCTTTCCGCGGTGAACAACCTTCGAGCTTCGATGCCCTTTTTGCCAAAGGTAGTTCCACGCCGAGTCGCGTAGGTCATCGCTAGGCGATAACGCTATCTGGCGTCGCAGCAAAAAATCGTAGCGAGAAATGTCTCCGCTCCGCAGCGCTTGATCGGCCGCCGAAAGGTCCTCGCAATAGTTTTGTAGCCTGAGTTCTCGGGCACTCTGTCTTGCCAGATCTCGTTCGTGGTCTGCGTCAAGCACAGCCTTTGCTAGATTTGCATTGGTGAATCCAAGTTGATCGTTCATTGCACGCGTCTTTTGATCGGTTACGACCAAAGCAATCAAACCAACGGTTGCCATCACAGTACACGCGGCCGCTAACGATGCGGCAAGCGGTTGTCGGCGCATCCATTTCTGAAGGCGAGCAAACGGACCGGCAGGCCTGGCCAATATGGGACGATTGGTTAAGAAATTCTTGAGTTCCGGAATCAACTCGGCTGCCGTTGCATAGCGATCTTTTTCATGAGCACTCATGCATTTTTGCAGGATCGCATCCAGATCACGTGGCACATCCGGCCGAACCTTTCGGATCGAGGGCGTACTGCTACCAACAAGCGATTGATGCCCCCTAGCCGATGCTTGGCTTCTCGAATACGGCACCTCGCCCGCGAGCAACTGATAGAGAATGACGCCCAGCGAATAGATGTCCGAATGCGTCCCGATGTCGTTGGTACGGCCCGAAATCTGTTCCGGCGGCATGTACTCCAACGTCCCCATGACTGTCCCGGCCTGCGTCTGTCCATCGGTTTCCTCAAGCACTTTGGAAATCCCGAAATCGGTAATGCGTGGTATCCATACGGTCTCTCCGTCACGAAATCCGTGCAAAACGTCCCCGGCCGAGGATTGCTCTAAAAGGACATTGCTCGGTTTGAGATCCCGGTGCAGGATGCCGCGGCTATGCGCATGCTGCACTCCCTCGGCCAGCAGCACTCCAATCCGAGCCGCAATGTGTGCCGTGATTGGTTTCGACTGCCCCACAATCCATTGGGCAAGTGTCGGACCCTCGCAATAGTAGTAGACGATGGTCGGCGTGTCGGAGGAATCGTCGGTTCCTAGAAGTGGAACAATATTGGGGTGGCTCAGTCTAGCAACATTCTGAGCCTCGCGCAAGAAGCGTTTAACCAAAGTCTTGGTCAGCAACACGTCCGGACGAGGCACCTTTAACGCAACATTGCACTGGAGTTGTTTGTCCAGGGCCAAGATCACAACGCCAAATCCACCTGCCCCCAAACGCCGAATGAATTCAAACCGGCTCGACAATGAGAGGTCAAAACGAGACGAAGCGTTGTGATTCTCAACGCATGATAGCTCATCAAGGTTCTCGATTGGCGTTGCGTCGCCGCTACTTGCGATTCGAATGGATTCCAATGCCAATTTCAAGCACGCTAGCCTCTGGACTGCCGCCTGGGATAAGTCTTTTGTGCTTGAAGGACCTGAAACGTCACTCCGTTCCTCACTATCCAATATTAACCGAAAGACGAGATCATCGTCGTCTGGTGAATTATCTACTTTCATCGGGTAGCATTCGTTCCGTGAATAGCTCGAGGGCTCGATACCAAAGTTGCCGTACCGCGTCCGGAGTCTTTTCCATCTTGGCGGCAATCGTCTCGAAACTCAATGCTTCCCAGTGCCGTAGTCGAATGACCGTGGCATAGTGAACGGGCAGCGCGTCCAAAACTCGCTGGACAGCTACGATCAACTCTTGCTTCTGAAATAGGGCCGATGGGGAACCTGATTCGGTCCCGTTCTTCTTAACAACCCATTCATGTGAAGCTAACGGCAACTCGAGAGATATCTGTCTTTTCTTAGAATCCCCGTAGTGCCGCCAAACATCTCGCACATTGTTCGAGAGGATGGTTTTCAGCCAAGCGTGTAGTTCGCTAGGTGTTGATCCCCGAAAGTCCTGAAAGAAACGTTGTGCGTCAAAAAAAGTCTCTTGAACGATGTCCGAGGCCGCTTGTTTACCTTGCAAACTCTCATCGATTTGAACGATGGCTTGGTTCCAAAGCGGCCCCCAATGCGATTGCAATAGCTTGCCCAAGGCATCACGATCTCCTGCTCTGGCAGCATCCAGATGGTCAAGCCATGTAGAACTGGAGGTCGATTGGTCTGGTGGCAAATCAAACTCACAAATGAATCGCATTCAAACAGATTTTTGACAAGCCTTAAATAAGAACACGCCACTGGAGCGTCGTCAACAGAATAAGGTCGCGATTCCAAACGGGTGGTGTCGGAATACTGTTCAATGAATCTAGTGGAAGTTGCCAAACTTCCCGATGGACACGGATCTTTGGCAAGATCCACTCGCCGTTCGCCTTTAGGAAAGGCTCAAATTAAGAAAACTGAAGTAATTCCCGAATTTCGTCTTCGCTTTTGGCTTCTGTTTCCGTCTAGATCGGTAGGGGAGCTTCGTAGTTGCTCCTCTGGCCGCAGTTGTTGCAACGCTGCCGATGAGTCGTACGTCCGACGAGCAACATGCCGCCTGTGGTATTGACGATTTTGAGTCCAACTCACCGCCTAGTCCGCGCGGTGAGAAGTCTGCTACAGCAGCATTTGGATGTTCCTTTTTGTGGACCTGGAGATTGCTAATGTTTCGTAGATCCTGGCTGAAAAACGGTGTCGTTCTAATGACCGCAGTCGTAACGACGCTATCGATGTTGTCGTATGACGCGCAGGCCCAAGTAAAACCCTTCAAGATCAAAGGGGAAGGAGTCGCTCCATTGGGTCTACCTTTTCCAGGCCAACCCGCTCGTCCTCACATTGTCGACGGTACCGCGACCCATCTGGGCAAGCACCACGGCGCGGGCAGCATCCAAATGAACACAGTAGTTCCCCAGCTCGATGGAAGTTTGACCGGCACGTTTGGAAGCGGGCAGCCCTTTGTCTTCACAGGTGCAAATGGGGACATCCTATCCTGCAATTACGGCCGAACGGACCTCGGAGCAAGCACGCCAGGCACGTTCATTCTCATTCCCGTCGGTGCACCAGGCGTATACATGGCGATTTTCGTCGCTGAATTCGTTCCGATATCCGCCGACTGTACAGGGAAGTTCAAGGGCGTCACGGGCAATTGGGTCATGTACGCGGCAACCGAACCCTTTGCGTTGGGCTCCTCCGATCCAATCGAATACGCGTGGGAAGGATCAGGCGAGCTGACATTCAAAAAAGGGAATTAACCGCTTCCCCCACGTAGCTGAGCGAGGCCCTAAATGCCATCAGAGCATCCACTTAGGAAGCACGATCGGTTGGAGATTATGATTTTTCGGGTAGACTGTTACTCCAAAGCGTGACTGCTTGGGAAGCGTGTAGTTCTTACCAGCGAGATACAACGAAAGCAATGCAGTAGCGAGGCCCCGAAAATGATAGTTCAAGACGTGAGCGAATATATCACGGCAAGAATCCCTTCGAAACTCATTAAAGCCCAGCCTTAGTCTGGTCTTTTTGATTTCATTGCTTTGTGCATTCGCTGCAGATCTCCTTTTGCTGCCCCGAGAAACGAATATCATTGAGAAAGATGGATGTCATTGGTCCGAATTGCCGTTCTAACGATGCTCGCCATGTTCGCATTTGCTGGCAATTCGATCCTATGCCGAATCGCGCTCAAGCACACCGGAATCGACGCAGCCAGCTTCACCTGCATTCGACTTGTGTCCGGTGCGGCGGTGCTCGGGGTAATCGCTTTTTTCTTTCGCAGTCATCGCACTGGACGGGGGAATTGGGTTTCGGCTTTTGCCTTGTTTGCTTATGCAGCCGGCTTCTCGTTCGCATACATTAGTCTGACTGCCGCGACTGGTGCCCTGCTGCTCTTTGGCGCTGTTCAGACGACGATGATTGGTCATGGGTTGTGGGCTGGTGAGCGACTCCATAAACAACAACTTGTGGGGCTTGCGCTCGCGTTTGGCGGGTTGGTTTGCTTGTTGCTTCCCGGCCTGTCTACACCGCCGCTGGTTGGCTCGGTGTTGATGTTGATCGCCGGTATTGCATGGGGTATCTATTCAATACGCGGAAAAGGAGCCGGGGATCCAACCCGGGTTACTGCCGGAAACTTCCAGCGTGCTTGGCTTTTCGCAGCACTACTGAGCTTGTTGTTGTATTCAAGTAGTAAGCTAGACATCGTCGGCATTGTTGACGCGATTGTGTCGGGGGCAATAACTTCCGGATTGGGTTACGCTATCTGGTATTCCGTGGTACCGGTGTTGAAGGCCACGAACGCCGCAACCGTTCAGCTTAGCGTTCCGGCCATCGCTGCGCTCGGTGGCATCTTTATTCTCGGAGAGTCCGTAACGTTACGTTTCGTGCTGGCGTCGTTAGCTATCCTTGGTGGCATCGCGTTGGTGATTCTTAGTAAATCCCACCGACCTGACGCCCGACCTGACGACCCACCGCGTGGGCGGTTTGGTAGACTATGAATTGAGTTTAGCTTAGGACAGCAACAGGAGGACAATATGCCAATTAAGTTTCCTTGTCCAAACTGCGGTGTACATCGGATTCGACACGATGCCGACTGCCAGGCTTGCAACTACCCACGACACGAACGTTTTGATGCGACTCTAGTTTACCCGACACAGATTCGTAAGCAAGACAACTCGGCATACCAATTCGATATCCTTTTTTTGCTGGTTTGCACTGCATCCACAGCTTTGTACTTTGCTTGTTTGAGCTGGTGGGGATTTCATGGCCTGCAACAGCGAGTCCTCCTGACCATGCAGATATGCACGATCCTCCTGCCTCTCCTTTTGATTCGCGTCGTCGTCGAAAGAATACTCCACTGGCTACTCGACAAAGTGTTTCCGTAGCACGGCGCCACAAGTCGTCTCATTCCGGCTTAGGGCACTTGGCGACGAGCGCCAGTCCGCTCTCGATCAGAATCTCGCCCGTCATTTCTCCGAGGGATGTTTGGCTTACATACTCGTACCGTTTGAAACTCTCAAAATCGACTTTGGTCAGGATGTACCCAAATGCATCATTCGTCAGGCCAAACAACAGATTGTGCTGACCTCGCATCTTCCGCTTCAAATAGAAACCGATATTGGGCAACGCTTCACCAGGGACCGTTAGAATCTGCGCGTTGCCTAGATTGACGACGTTGATTCGGGTGGTGATCGTATGATCGGGATTGCGTGGGTATTTCAAAGGCGAACCCTGAATGACCATCCAAAGGACTTCGTTGTCGACCGGAAAGGTCACGTCGGCGGATGCACAATGCAACACTGGGGCACTTTGCACAGGCGCGTCCCGAACGATTCGGTTGGCCTCATCGGCCATAGTTTGTCCAATACGCAGACATTCGTCCCAAGTACGGTTGTCAATCCAATATCCGCGCAGGGCATCCTTGGGCTTTTCCAGGTTGCGATTGTCGGCCGTGACCATCCCACCCTGAGCGCCATTCATGAACATGGCCATACCGCCGGATTCGGCCTCCAAACGATCGCGAAGCGGCCCGATTAGATCGGGACTGACAATGCCAAGTCTCGATCCAAGAACCTCGGGATGAATCGCGTAGTTCACCAAGGTCGCAATCGATTTGCCGTCGGTTGATAGCGCCTGAATAACACTCATTCGCCTATCGTAGAGGTCAGGTGCATAGTAGTTGTACGCAATCTGGCCCTGCGCTTCGCCGGTGGCGACCTTCAATTGGGCAGGCCTGAGGCTGTCGACCGCTTCGTTGATCGCGTCGGCAGCATTTTTGCAGACCAAGTCCATGTACTTGAGATCGCCGGTATGGCCACCCTTGCCATCGGGAAACGCATAGCAATCGGGCGCGCTGTGCGTGTGGGAGGAACCGATCAAGATGTTCGCGGCCGGAATCCTTGGCGTTTGGCTTCGGACTCGATCGCAGAGTACAGAAGGGAACCCAAGTAGATCCAAGGAGACAAAAGCGACGGTCGTCGGGCCGCTTCGAAACACGATGGCTCTGGCTTCAAGTTCGCCCCGTTTTTCAGTCGCGGGAGCTGTCGGGCCCATTCCGCCTGACACGGGCAAGAGCGGATTGGGGGTGATCACCCGGCGACCTACGCCCACTTGCAACGATTCACTTCGTACTGCGCTGGAGAGCGAGACGATCAGTAATCCAAGGAACAAACAATTTCGCTTGGTAATCATGGGATCGGTTCTTTCTGAGGAAGGGAGGGAGAGGTGGAGAGGTGGAGAGGTGGAGGATTGGAGGATTGGAGGATTGGAGGATTGGAGGGTTTTTTTGCGTGCCCAACAATGCGTGGATGGAACGAGCGATAGGGAGGGTGGATCACGGACCGTCAGCCGGCGGAGCGACTGACGTGGATCCGTCGCTCCGCGACGGATGTCCTTGTTGTTAAAAGTGCATTGAATGATCGATGATCTTTGATCGCGGAATCGCTTGAAACTATTTTGGAAAACATGATCCAATAGGGCTTCGGCTACACGGACCGTCAGTCGGCGGAGCGACTGACCTACGGTCACGGCATCGCGTAGCAACGCAACTCGGAATCGTTGCGAACGAAAAGACAACCGTCGGCAATTGCTGGAAAGGTCCACAGGACTTTGCGGCCACCCGAAGAATTGGTTGGATCGATCGCATGAAATCGTCCAGTCTCTTCGTAGCCCTTGGGCGTTAAACTGGCTGAGATGAAGTCGCCGGTTTCACTGAGTATAAAATAGTTGCTTCCGTCGGCTTTGATGAGATAAGCACTGGCGTTGGACAAACCCTTCTCGCGATTGGCTCCAGTCGTTGCCAAAGCCGTTTGCCACATGCGGGTGCCATCGTCTTGTCGAAAGCAAACCAACGCTCCACTTTGAAAGTCGGCGCCATAGACGTGGCCATCCTCAAAGATGGCTGCCGTATTGGATAGCCCCAGCGATTTCTTGGGATCCCCAGTCCACAAAACCTTGGCCTTGGGTGGATTGGACGACAACTGGAACATGGCCGAGATTCCTTCCCCCGACGCAAACAGAAAATCGCCCCGTAGGATCGGAGGCGCGATCGACATGCCATAGTCCGGTTTGAAAGGCTGTTCCCAATAGAGCTGGCCGTTGGTTGGATTGAGACTAAAAATCTTTTCCGGACTCCAAATCAACAATTGCGAAACGCCTCCATGCGAAATCAACGCGGGTGGGCAATAGCCAATTTCGACACCGCTCAACGCTCTCCAAAGTTCTTTGCCCGTTTTGCGATCCAGTGAAACAACCAAACTCCCAGGGCCGCCAGCCAGACAAATGAGCTGATCGCCGATCACTAACGGAACCGAAGCATAGCCCCACATCGGCTTTTCGGTCTTGTACTCCTCTGCGAGCGGTCGCTGCCAAAGAACTTTTCCGCCCTGTTCGATGGACAGGCAACACAAGTCACCTTCGGCACCGAGGGTGATAACTGTGCCATCCACCACAACAGGAGCAGCACGAGGGCCACCGGGATATGACAATGAATATTTTCTATCGTACTGATGTACCCAAAGGCTCGTACCCGCCTTGGCATCCAGACAAACGACCCTTTCTTTGCCAGTCAATCGGTCTCGGCTGCCCGCGTTGTTGGTGATTTTTCCTGACTCCAACTGGTAGTCGGATACAAAGACTTTGCCATTGGCAACGACGGGACTGGAGTAACCGTAGCTGACCGGCTGCTTCCATTTCAGAACCAGTCCGTCCTTTGGAATAGGTTTGGCCACGAAGCCTTTAGCAAGAAGGCCGTCTCGCGTCGGGCCGTTCCACTGCGGCCAATCTTGTGCGTTAGCGTTGACCGAAAATGAAAATAGGCTGACGATCACAAGGGTACATACTCGAGACAGCGTCATGACTAACTAAACCTCGCTAGGGAAATATGGGATAGTTTACGAGTTTAGCACAATCGAAATGAAGATGCACAACGCGTGCGGCTTCAGCGGAATTCTCGTAGACGGAAGTTTTGCGGTCGCAAAGTTTGCCTGACGGAGTTAATTGTGAACTTCATCGCTGCCAATCGCAACATCACACGTAAGGCGTCTTGAGCTACACAAACGCCACTTAGTGATAAAGAACGCAACATAATGACTTGAAAAATCTCTTCGGTTGGTTAGCATTTACAGTTACTGGGAAAGCTCGGGTACTGTGTTTAGGATCGCGCCAATGCATGCCAATGCAAGTCAAAGCAAGTCTATGCAGATCTCGCATAACTCTGCAGTCATACTGTTCACAGGAATGTTTTTTGAAGGTGCGCCACTTCACTGCAATAGTGCGGAGGCAGTTCTGCAGGAGCCCGCAGTCGCGGAAGCGAATGACGTGCGCTCACCATCGTCAAACATGTCATCGCAAACGACAACTATAACACCGGACGAATTCATTCGCGAACTTCGAAGATGGCGGCCCGGCTTTACCAATCTCAGGCTTAAGTGGAAGAGCTTCAGCCCCGACGAGAGCCGATATGGTGGTTATGTCATACCGGACAGCGAAATCGAAGGCTACTTTTCAATCCAGGAGTTTATTTGGGAAGATTCTGGATCGACGGCGACTGATATACAGTCATTTCGCAATAACGTGCAGACATACCGGCGGACTTGCGGGTGGTCGACAGTCGAGTCCATGTTTTTCGAAGCGAACTACAGTCATTCGAGCGGCGTTGGCGTCATAAATAAAATCATGCTTGAACCTATGACATCCAATCAAGCGCATTCGAGCATTGGAATCAGGCCGCTTCAGGGTTGGTTCGGTGTTGGAAATTCCACTTGGCTTCCCGACTTACTGGACGTTGCTGATATTCCCGCCATTATCGATTCGTCTACTGTCAAATGCAAATATTGGGGCGCTCAGTATGAATTAGACCGAATTCATGGAAACATGCCTAGAAAAATCGTAACGCGTCCGGGGGAGGCGGGCGAGGAACGACTCTTTGAAGTCACTGATTTTCAGAAATTGGACAATGGTATTTGGTTGCCGAAGCGTGGGACGGATACCCGAGAAGAGTTAGGAAAGCCTTTGGTTGTTTACTGGGAAGTCCTCGACGCTCGAATAAACGAGTCTTTGCCCGTGAGCACCTTTCGTCCACCGTCTGCTGAAAAAGGAACTCTTATTGACGATCGCACAACCGGGAAAACGTACCGTCATGCCTTCTCCCATTGGGACCGAACACGTGAGATTGCGGACCAAGCAAAGCGCGAGGCACCCTCGTATTGGTCGACCTATCGTTCGAGGCAGTTTTGTTGGTGGTTCATACGTTGTTTTGTTTGCTTGCTGACGCTGCTATTAGTACCAGCAAGTGTACGATTCTTGTTTCGTTTTCGAAGTTCATTTCCCGTGTAGAATTAACTAGGAGATCGTCATGCGTTCGAATGCATTGCTTACAATCTGTTCTTCCTTCTTGTTCGCAACGGCCATGCTACTGTGGTTGCTTGACGGACCTTCTGCATCTCTTGCCAGCGCACCTGGATATGGATACCGATGCGCCAACACACCTGCTCCATTTTGGACCATGGCAGGTGAATGTAGGTGTGTCGCCACACCACCTCATGATTTTTGTGATGGAAGAATGCCTTCACCGAACAGTACATCGGAGAATATTGACTTCAGATACTGCACGGATGAACAAGGATTCACATGCAATCTTTTTCAAACCCCGTGTGGGAACAAAGTCTGGAATTGCCAGTTTGCATCGTGCAACGCAGAGTCTGAACCCCTTGGAACGCCAGAAAATCCCTGGGGCTGCAATGAAACACAGGAACCACTAGACATATGCAACTCAAAATTCTACTCATGGTGCGACCCTGTTCAATATCCTTGATAGCTACTTTTTAGACATTGTTTGGCGCGGTTATGGCTCGAATCAAAATTCATAAGTATTGCCAAGCTTCACCGGTTTGCTTTGACTCACTACTGTACTCTTAGTCGACATTTTGAGTACATTTCAACATCGAACGGATAGCTAAACTTGATGACTCTACGCTTTTGTGTACTGCTAATTGCATTTTTGTATTCGTCTGAATTGCGAGCTTGGCAACAAGACAAGCTTATCGCCTGCGGACCGCGTGTCGTTAGTATTGCTAAGCGAATAATTGATGGTCGCGAGATCGATCCAGCTGAAATTGATCAAGCGTTTCATGGTGCGTTAAATGGCTCGCATAGTCTAGGAGATTTGGCAGATGCAGCCAAGGCCATGGGACTGAACGCAAAATTTGTGGACTTGAATCCTCGAAATCCATGCCTCTCCGGTGAACCGACCTTGGTCCCCATCACCCGCAACGGAATTCCCTCGTCACATTTCGTGGTCGTGTTCGGACGTGACGAGCATATAGTCCAAGTGATTGACTATCCACGACCTCCAGTATTTGTCGAATTGAGTGAATTTGCCGAAGTGTGGAATGGCGAAGCAATTGTTATTTCGGCTGCGCCGAGTCGCTTTAATGCCTGGATTAGCGATTTTCCAAACCTGTTTCAGTTGGTTTTGATTTGTGTATCAGTGCATGTCACCCTCGTGTGTCTGTCGTACTTCATATTTACGTTCCTTCGACGGCGAGCGGCAGAATGAAATCTACCGACCGAGTCTTCGTGCGGGAGGGTGAGGCGGGTGAGGCTCCTGCCGAGCTGGCGCCACCATGGTTCGGCAGGAGCCTCACCCTCCCATGTAATGCATTGGTTAGACAACGCCGATGTAAACATGTTTGCAGGGGTGGCTCGCCCTTCCGGCAAATGCACTTCCGCCGCTCGCCTTACTAAAGTCTGCAGTTGTTGATCGACATTTCCAGGATTGCCAGCGCACCCAGGGCTTCTAGCTTTTCCATGATGGAGATGACTTCGCTGCTTTTGACCATGGCGCGAACGGCACACCAACCGCTGTCCTCTAAATTGGTGACCGTGGGAGAGGTAAAGCCGGGGGTCACGGCTTCGGCCGCGGCCAGTTTTTCTCGCGGGATATTGTATTCGAGCAACGAATAATCGCGGGCGATGACAACCCCTTCCAAGCGTCGAACGATGCGATCGGCGGTCTCGAGATCCCGGCAGGCTGGGCTTTGCACCAGAACCGTTTCATAATGGCCTATCTCGGTCAGTATCCGCAATTGATTTGCGGCCAACGTGCTGCCCGTTTCCACCAAATCGACAATCGCATCCGCTACGCCCAGCGAGATCATGACTTCGACCGAGCCGTTCAGTTTGACGAGATGCACCGGTGCATCGTGTTGTCTTAAGAATCGTTCAGTCGTATTCGGGAAACTGGTCGCAACTCTTTTGCCAGCGAGCTGACTTGGCCGTTCCACGTCCGAGTGGGTTGGTACGCAGATGGCTAGTTTGCATCGACCGACCCCGAGCTTCATGCGGACTTGGACCTCGGCATTGGCTTCCTGAACCAAATCGCTACCGGTGATTCCTAAGTCGATCGCGCCCTCGGCGCACAGCGTTGGGATGTCATCGGTTCGCAAGAACGTAATTTCGACAGGCATACTGCTGACACGGGCGAACAGCGACCGATCCTGCCGACGAAAACTGAGTCCGGCTTGCAAAAGCAATTCGGTCGCTAACTCGCTGAGTCGGCCTTTGCTGGGGATACCGATACGAAGATGATTTGCCACAACACTCACGAAGCACTCTCCTGACCACGACGACGTTTCTCTTCCAGGCCTGAGACTCCCTCACGCCGTTCCAGTTCGCGACGCAGAGAGTCTACGCTTATGCCGCGACTCGCCAAGAGCACCCACAGATGAAAGATCACGTCGCAGGCTTCGCGCACCGTGTGCTGCACGCCTGCGTCCCCTGGCTCCCCGGCCGCCTCGATCACCTCGTTGGATTCCTCAAGGATCTTGCTTGCGATTTTTGGGAGGCCGCCCTGCAGAAGTTTCGTTGTGTAGGACCCCTCGGGTAGCACTGAAACGCGATGATGGAGTTCTGCCATCAATCGATCAAAAATATCATCTGCCATGGGAATGGAATCACTGGAATGCCCGCCGAGACTTGGCCTCCAGCGGACTTATGAAATGGGATAGTGTAGATGCCGATCAGGCGGCGCTTTGGAGTTCGCCTTCGGTCACAGCTGGCGTTGCCCGCGACTTGCGATCGAATCGACGACGCAGTTCATATCGCATGATAAGCATGAATCGCGAGACAGTGTTGTGGCGCGATTGGCTAGGATCGAAAACTTTCCCAAGCGGGCCAGCTAAGATAGCCGGAAGCAGGATGAGTTCTGCCACCACGCCCGCAACCAAAATGGTCAACATCAACCATCCAAATCGTTGCGTCGGTGTAAAGGTACTAAACGCAAAGACCGACAATCCCAGCCCGCTAATGCAAGCCGCTTGAAGCGTCGGAGTCGCGCATCGTTTGTACGAAGCGATAATGGCCTCGCGTCGATTCCGCAATTGCTTGACATCGACACGAAACCACGACAAAAAGTGGATGGTGTCGTCGACCGCCACACCCAATGCGATGCTGGCCGACATCATTGAGCCAATATCGATCGGAATATTGAGCCATCCCATCGCACCGAAGATGATAAAGATCGGTAGGACGTTTGGAATCATGGCGACCAAGCCTGCTCGGATGCTTCGCGAAACAAACATCATGAGGGGAGTAATGGTTAAAAACGACCACATGGTGCTCTCCACCAAGCTTTGAAGGAGTGCCCGTTGCGCTTTGTAAACGATGGGCACAACCCCCGTGTAAACCGAGGAAACCATGGCCTTAGGCGAATTCGGTTCGACAGCTTGGAGATCGATGACTTTTCCAAGCGTGACCCCGAGTGTTCCGATTTCCGCATCAGAAAAGGCGCCCGTCAGTACGACTGCGTCGAACTCGCTCAGCTTTTGCAACTGGACCAATGGCATGGTGCCGGGATCTGCTGATAATCTTTGCACTTTCAGTCGGGCTTTTTCCAATAGCCCTGAAATTTCATCGGATCGCAATTTCGAGACCGAAGTATCCCCGCTTTCCCCCACCTTTTTGGTCGATGGATCCCAAATTACGACACGTTTGCCAGTGAATTTCGGCTCACCTGACCAAGCTGCAATTTGTCGTAGGATGCGTACGCGATCTCCGTGTGAATCGATGATCGGGGCAACTGCCGCTCGAAGCTCGTGAACAAATTGACCGTAATCAACCCCTTCGAAGGCCGCGACCCTAAGGCTAATGCGCCAGAGTTCGGCACCGGTGGCTTGATCCACTCTCAGGAAGCCTGAGCCCATGAGCTCTTCCCGTTTGCTTTCCAATGCCTTGTTGTATCCGAGCCGTTTTACAAAACCGACATTCGATTTGTCAGCCGTCGGCAAGCTGGACGCAAACGTAGCAGCAGACATGCTACGGCCCACAATCTTGGAGCCATTTTCGCCAAATTGATTTCGAATGGCTTCCTGGACTTGAACCGTCGTTTCCATCCGTTCCAAAAACGTCAGACGCGTCGCATCTTCAGCGATTTTGCTTTCGTCTGTTTCATCTTGATCCTGTCTCGCTTCCACTGACTTCGCAATCGAATCTTGGTCAAACTGGATGACGATTTCGAGTGGCACAAGCATCCCCAAATTCTTTTCCAACCACCGATAGTCTCGCAAAATCCTCGCCTGCGAGTCAAAAAGCTCTAACAGATCGATGCTAGTTCTGGTTTTGGTTAGCCCAAATCCGACCAAGACCACGATGGCTACGCATGAGAATGCAACTCCAAAGTGGTTTCGCACGATAAAGCCAGCAATCGCCCCCCAAATGCTTTCCATGTAAGAGTCTTCTCGAACAGGATGCGCATCGTGTTTCGAGGACTGCACCGGTTCTGGAACCGAGTCGATGACCCAACGTTTTGCATACCCGATGATGTGAAGAGCGGCAGGAAGGAGCAAAAACAAGACTACGATCAGAATCATCACACCGGATGCAGCGTACAAGCCGAACTTCCGAATCGGCGTCAGTTCGCTCGCACAAAGCGATAGCAGACCTAGAGCTGTGGTGGTTGAGCAAAGCACTGCCGGTTTCAAAGCGTGGATAACCGCCCGCTCAGTGGAACCCCGCAATCCACCGTTTTGCACTGCATCCTTGTAGTAGTTAATGAAATGCACGGCACCTGAAATAGCCAAAACGTACACAAGGGACGGCATCGAAAGAACAATGGCATCGACCGTTTCGCCAGTCGCCCAAATCATCGCCAGCGACGCAGCCGCGCTCGTGACGGAACAACTGAAAACAATGAACGTCAGTACCATGCTTCTCAGGGACCACCAAGCCAACATGATCCCGATCAGGCCGGAAAAACCAGCCAGCCGAACCAGCGTCTTTTCCCCCTCTTCATCGATCGAAATGTTGTCGACGGGAGGACCTCCGAGGTGCAACTGCTCTTCTGGGATTCCGACTTCAGCGATCAGTCGTCGTAGAACTCCAGGCGGGACGTTCGGCCGAAAAATACGCATTTGACCGTGGCCAAGAATGGGCTTAAGTCTGGCGGTAGTCTCAGGGTCCAGGGAAACTATCACACAAGTCTGACGGCCATCCGGTCCGATCACCGAACCCTTGAGTCGTTCAATTGCATCTGCATATTCGAGCGGGTGCGTTCCGGTGGTCAGCTGTTCGATCAGCTGACGACCTGTGGAAACTCCCTTGAAAAATCTTTTGGCTTCGACCGCATTGATATCCGATGGATCTGCCTCTTTTGGAGCGACCAGAGCCGCCAACTTGGCAATTCGCGGATCGTCCCCTTCACCACCCAATTCTGGATTCTCGCCCAACTTGCATCCGTCCCAGCTAACCAAAATGAATTGGTCGGACGGAAAGTTCTTTCTGAACCAAGCCAGCTCGGCAGTCTCGGCAAAAGACTTTGGGAGCCAATCCTCCACTTTGTTAACGTTGCTCTGGACCGCTTTGCCCGCGCCATAAAACGCAAAGGGTACGCACGTCAAGCTGGCGATGAGGATTAGCCATCCCCATCGGTCGTAAAACGTTTTTCCACCAACTGACGGTTGTTGCACTCTGTAGCCTTTCGACTTCTTAGGCACTAATCATCCGGAGCCTTAAATGCCATCGCGACTCGGTAAGGTCATGGAGTTTACTAGAACTCACGCGATTTCGACAGTTTGAAAATGTGGGTACTACAAAAGAAAGTGGCTATGCGTCTTCAGAAAAGTAGAATCCAAAAGCGATTCCGCCGGTCGATTCCCTTCTGATTTGCTAGCTTCAAAGTCCCTTCGAAACTCACCCAATATGCTCGTCATCGACTGTTGGAACCCCATTGTCCTAGGAATTTGGTACCGAATTGGACAAAACTTGAGCCGAATGCCCGAAAAAGCTTTTCACACCGTCCTTTGCGAAAAACACCAAATTCCTGAAAAAATGCTCCATCCTCAGCTTTTCACAGCGAACCAGAAGGAGTATAGTTCAGGGATAGCTGGTTGTTGAAATTGAGTCTCAACAAAAGGAAGGTCGAACGCCGATCTTCATTTTGTCGTGACCGTCAGCCAGAAATGACCCGGTTTCACGATTACGAAATCTTTCCAGTCTGTGGTTCGATGATTACTGACTCGGTTCCCCTCCCAATTGAATTTTTGCTTCCAGAATGCCACGGCACCATCGTTGAGATGTGCGGACAGCCGTGCCAGATGCAGCGTTTGGCTGAATTAGGAATTCGCCAAGGATGCAAAGTCCGGATGGTTTGCCCAGGCGAACCATGCCTGATCTGCATCGAAGGTAGGCGTATCAGCTTACGTCTTGGCGAATCCGCCGATATTTTCGTTATCCCGACCGCTGGATAATGACTCTTCCGACCATAAGTTTGGATGAGCTGGGCCAAGGCGAGTCGGCGATCATCGTTGAAATCCTAGGAGACGATGTGGTTGCGAGTCGCCTGATGGAAATGGGACTGATCGAAGAAGAACCTATTTCTATGATCGGTCGGGCGCCGATGGGGGATCCTACCGAATACGCAGTCCGTGGATACCGAATTAGCTTGCGGAGAAACGAATCGACTCGTGTGATCGTACGCAAGGAGCCGTGATGCTGCAGGCTCATTCCGTCCCAAAGCCCGTCCGAATCGTGGCTTTGATTGGCAACCCAAACACCGGCAAGAGCAGTTTGTTTAATGCTTTGTGCGGTATGAACGCCCGTGTGGGCAACTATCCGGGAGTTACCGTCGAGCAAAAAGTTGGCCGGCTTTCTGGAAGTTCTGAACACATAGACGTCATCGATCTGCCTGGAACCTATTCGCTTGCAGCCCGTTCCGCAGACGAAGCGGTTGCGGTCAGCGTCTTGTCTGGAGACCTGCCTCAACAAGCCAGACCGGAAGTAGCCATCGTGATTCTCGATGCCTCGAATATCGAGCGAAATTTTTACCTGTTCAGTCAGATTTACGAGCTTGGATTGCCGGTTATTGCTGTACTGAATATGTGGGATCGCGTGTCCAGCGAAGGACTGACAGTCAATCCCGAATTGCTATCACAACGTTTGGGGGTACCGGTTGTATGCACATCGGCCAACAAGCGGCAAGGTATCGACCAACTCAAGAAGGCCATCGAGCAGACTCTTCTCGCACCAGCCCCAACTGCCCAGCCGGAACAACAAGCCAGAGCATTGTTCCCAGCTCCTTTTCATCTGGAGGCCAAACGGCTCACCGAGTGGCTGGAATCGAAGGGGCGCAAACCAACCACCTATCAGGTCGATCGACTTTTGATCGATACCGATGGTCATTTTCAAAAGACGATTTGCCAGTCTGGATTGTCCGATATTGCGGAGCAGATCGACGAAGCCAGAGTGCGGCTTCAGTCGGCGGGTTGCAAAGTTCCGATGTTTGAGACCAAGTCTCGCTACGCTTGGGTACGAAAATTGATTGATGGCGCGGTGGTGCGAAAAGAATCTCGTGTTGCCTCGCCGAGCGATCGCATCGATCGTTGGCTGACCCATCGGTGGGTCGGGATGGTGTTTTTTATCTTGATTATGTTTCTCGTGTTTCAGTCGATCACGTTATTTGCGAAGTTACCGATGGACGGGATCCAGTGGTTGCAATCGCAAGCGAGCAGCGGAGTGGAGTCCGTTCTGGGTCCTGGGGCACTTCGCAGTCTGATCGTCGACGGCATCTTTGCCGGGGTTGGGGGAGTTGTTGTATTTGTCCCGCAAATCGCCATCCTGTTTCTGTTTATCGCAATTCTGGAGGACTGTGGGTACATGGCCCGCGCCGCCTTTGTCATGGACAAGCTCATGACGACGGTTGGGTTGAGCGGGAAGTCGTTTTTGCCTTTAATGTCGTCTTTTGCGTGTGCTGTCCCAGGCATAATGGCCACACGAACGATCGAGAGCCGCAAGGACCGCATGGTGACGTTGCTCATTGCACCTTTGATGAGTTGTTCGGCTCGTTTACCGGTCTATGTCTTGATGGTATCCGCGTTCGTTCCCCAGACCAAATATGCCGGGGGATGGATATCGCTTCAGGGGATGGTGTTGATGCTGATGCAATCGTTAGGAGCATTGGTGGCGATTCCAGTCGCCTGGATCCTTAAGAAGTTCTTCTTTCCTGGTGAGCCAGCAACTTTCTTGATGGAGCTTCATAGTTACAAGTGGCCATCGCTGATCGTAATTTACCAGCGAGTTTGGGAACGCTTGGTGGCATTTGTGGTCCGAGCCGGCACGCTCATTTTTTGCACGTCCATTTTGGTGTGGGCCGCAGCCTATTTTCCTGGCGACCACAAATCGTTGGACGTTTCCGTAGCGAAGCTGGAGCAATTGCATTCCGAAAAAGCGGAGTGGACCAACCCAAAACGTGCTCAGCAAAACGAGGACGAGCGTTTGGCGGTCGAAGCCTCACTTGCCGAAAACAAAAAGGCGATCGACGAAGTCCAAGAGGAAGTGAATCGGCAACGCAGCATGTTAATAGAATCGAGCTTTTTGGGGATGGCTGGGCACCGAATCGAACCCGTTGTAAAACCGCTTGGTTGGGATTGGAAGATCGGGGTGGCGGTCATCGCATCCTTCCCTGCCCGTGAAGTGATTATTGCCACTTTGGGCACGATTTATTCGCTCGGATCCGATCAAGACGAGGAGAGCCAAGGGCTTCAGGAGCAGATGAGACAGGCCCAATGGCCGGACGGCAAACCCGTATTCAGCTTGGCCACGGCCCTTTCGATCATGGTTTTTTTCGCGTTGTGCGCGCAGTGTTCGGCTACGCTGATGACCATTCGGCGAGAGACCAATTCGTGGCGATGGCCGATTTTTTCCTTCACCTACATGACGACCCTGGCATATATTGGAGCTTGGCTAACTTACCAATGCTTCCGTTTTTGGAGCTAGAAAGCATGGACCAACAAACCGTTATTGCGATTCTGGTGGTAGCCCTTTGCGCAATCGTCGTGTTGCGATCGTGGTTCTTTTTTTGGTTGGGGCTTATCCGCAAACCGGACCCGAATAAAACCTCTCAGTCGAGTTGCAGCGGTTGCGTCAATGGCTGCCAAAAGGCTAACAACGGACCTCGAATTGTGGAATTGAAACGCGAAGGGCCACTATGAATTTGGCGATACGGAAGAGCCTTCTTTGGCTTTGGGCGTTGATGGCGACCTCGTGTTTTGTGGTTGGCCAGTCGGCCGAGCCTGTCTCATTCGAAGACTATTTTCACGACAAAGCCTTTCGTTTAGAGCTTTACCAATGCGGCGATGCGAGAGAGTTGGTAACGACATTGCAAAACGTTGCGGTGGAGCCTTGCTGGCCAGAGAGTCCCAAGAATCTGTTGACCCCGTTTCCGTACGGAAAGTTCCTGGTCAAGGTTTGGGACGCGGCTTCGAACCGCTTGATCTATTCGAAGGGGTTCGACACTCTTTTTGCGGAGTACGCGACGACCAAGCCAGCCATTCTCGGCAATAAACGAGTCTTTCAAACAACAACTCGGATTCCCTTCCCCAAAGCGGCCATCAAGTTGACCATTGAGCGCCGCAATGGGGACAATTCGCTGTCAATCGTATTGACCGAACAATTGGATCCCGTCGATATCCGAATCCGCCGCGAGACTCCCGGTACGTTGGATAAGCCGTTCGATGTTCAAATTAAGGGGACAGCCCACGATTGCCTCGACCTTGTCTTTTTGGCCGAGGGCTATTCCGCCTCGCAACAAGACAAGTTCCAGAGCGACGTCCAAAAGATGGCAGACTACCTGTTCTCCGCTGCCCCCTACAAAACATCTCGCGATCGCTTCAACGTACGAGGGGTCTTTCGGGCTTCCGAGGAATCCGGAACGGACCAGCCGCATAAGGGAATCTTTCGAAACACCGCCTTGAATTCGTCGTTCAACACTCTCGACATCGATCGGTATCTTTTGCTAGAGGACAACCACCGCATGCATCAGATGGCCGCCTGTGTGCCATATGACACGATCGTCGTTCTCGTGAACACCACGACTTACGGCGGTGGAGCCATCTGCTTGGATTACTGCGTTTGCAGTACCGATTCGCCGCAAAGTCCAATGGTCTTTGTCCACGAGCTAGGACACGGTTTGGCGTATTTAGCTGACGAATACGTCGGCAATGTGTCTTACAACGACATGTATCCCGAGGGCATTGAACCTGTCGAGCCCAACATCACACGGCAATTGGATCCCAATCAAATCAAATGGAAATCGCTACTGTCCAAGGGCGTCGCCTTACCAACGCTCCCAGTCTCGAATAACGTCGAACGGATTGTGGGCGCGTTTGAGGGGGCAGGGTATTTGTCGAAAGGGATGTACCGGCCCCAGTCCCGTTGCTGGATGGGTAGCGCCAATCCCAATGAAGGTTTTTGCGCCGTTTGTGAGGATGCAATTCAACGCACGATTGACTATTACAGCCCTCCGTGAGGATAGCGTTGTCGCCTATCGTTCCGGACGGAAGAACAATAGGGCAGTACCAAGAAACTCACGAATTCTCTGATTCAAAAAGTGCATCAGGCGTTGGGTTTGTTCATCTAGTACAACCGCATCGCGGGCGGCATTTTTTTGAAATTGTTTCAGTGTTTGCTTGACTCCTGCCCGCTGTCGCGATAAATTCAACCTCGATCAACGTAATACCACTTCCAATTGGTTAAAAACGGATGACGCCAACACGTCAACACGTCAACACGTCAACACGTCAACACGTCAACACGTCAACACGTCAACACGTCAACACGTCAACACGTCAACACGTCAACACGTCAACACTAAGGCGTGGCGCTTTCTGACATTGAGCAAATGGATTTTTTGCTTATTCCTTTGGTTGGTTTATCAAACGACCATATTCGGGCAATCTGTCGTTGATCTTGATGGGGAAGTAGAGATTCGTTTCGATGGAAAGTCGGAAGTCGAACTTTCGATTGACGCATCTCTAATCGACGGATTTACGTATCGGCTTCCTGTGAAGCTTATGGTTGGCGACGGCGTCAAGCTGGATGATTTGAGCGGAAAGACAATCTGTCAGTGTGCATCGTTGCAGTTCGACAAGAAGCGAGTAGGGGATGAACCAGGGGACGTGAGTGGACAGATTCTCCTTCGCCCGAAATCTGCCGATTTGGCTCAAACGCTTGATGCCTTTGGAACGCGACCAGGAGAGCTCGATCCAGTTCGCATTGGTCGAGTTTATGTTAACTGTAAAGTTTTTTCACCGCTCCGTTTCGTTCCTGCGGTGATTGAGGTAAAGGACAAGCGATTCCCCGTTTCCAGCATTGCGCTTCGTGTCAGCAAAGGCGTTGAGATTGTAGAAGCAAAGATGTCGGACAGCAATTCGGTAATTTTGGCTGTTTTCGAAAGCGACAAGAATGAATTTCGCATTGACCTGGGCGATGCACAGATTTCAGACGACCAGGGTGAATTGCACGCGGAGTTTGTGGTTAAGTACAAGGGCAAGAAAGCAAATTATGTGGCCTCCATTCCCTATGCTCCAAAACCAACTGCCAGGGTCATTCCAAGCACAGTTACATTTCGATTGAATGAGGGCGGTTGCGTAGGTAGATTGATCGTGATTGGATTTGGCCCCGCTGAAACACAAAAGCCTTCTCTGTTGGTGGAAAAGCAATCAAAAGACGGAACCTGGAATAAGACAAGCATGGAATTTGCGGTTGATCATTTCGGGTTTGGGAAAGCGATCGGTCGACTCATCTTGCCAAGCGACCAGGCCGTCGTTGCCACCGGTTCAAGGACCAGACTGCGTTTGACCGACAAGGTAACAAGCGTGGTTGTTGTTGAATTTGAGAGTTTGTTGTTAGAGTAGTTCAATTCCAAAAGGATGTGATTATGAAATGGTTTAACGTTTTTGGAGCGTCTTTTGCTGGGGCTTGCATATTCTTTGCGACCAGTCAGACCTAAGTGGTCGGCGCAAAGACGGATGATGTTATTGATGTCTTCATCGACATTGAGGGCGTAATTGATGGCCAGCCCTATATTCAAAACAAAAGGAACTGCATGTCTCCAACTGGGTTGGTCGCGACTTCAAGATGTCCATCCATATCAACCGAAGAGTCTCGCGCTTGTCCGTCCGGTCCGTGCTTCAGTTGGGGAACGGGATGCCAGTATTATCCTGCGACCAATGACAAGTCATCGGAAACAATCGAATTGGCCCAAGGTGCATTCGCGAATCCAATTGATTCAAGTCCTGGAGGTGGCTTCAAAGTGGAGGTGGTTGATACCATTATCTGCTATAAACAAGGCAGTGTAAATGCGATGTGCCCGATACAGGAGGCCCCGGCACTTGCAAGCCAGGCCCCTGGAAGGAAGTCGCAATTCAAAAGTATACGGTGACGAACAGGCCTTGCCTCTTGACAGATGATCCATACGAAAGTCCGTGATAGTCGTCGGAAATGAGTTCGACTACTTTTGATTCGGTGATCGCTAGTTTCCGTATTTAATTCCCAGCGTTAGATTGAAAAACCTGAGGTACAGACATGCTCAATTGCGCACGAAGCTTGGCTATTGGAATGACATTGCTTTATTCATCAATCCTAGCCCAAAACATCAATGATCGGTTTGCACAGTTTCAGCTTCAAAGGGCAATCGTTTGTGAGGGCATGTCTGTACTGATCGAAAAGGTTAATGTATCCGATGGCGTGGAACGCATACCTGAATTAGATTTAAATGCGCCCCCTAAGTTTCAAAGGGCGTTGTCTTCGACACGGATTTTGCAACGAGTGGTTTTCGGCTCAAATGGCCGGCGTAAGCGGCTAGACGCAATTTCGTACTCACTCTTTGGAAGTGACGATCTCGCCAATTCGGAACATGAGGCTCAGTTAATACACGAGAACGTAGGCTGGTATTGTTCCCAACGCCGCAATGCTCCGAGTACCAAGATTGAGAGGTTCCAGGTCAAGGCTGGTATTGTTCCAATGATTACGGATACCAGATGGAAGCACCCTTTCGATATTGCAACAACCCAAAAAGGAGGGTTGCAGGGCGATGAAGCGTCCGGCGTATACCAGCAGTCTTACAAGACATTGGAAGAGGAGACACTTAAAGACGGGAGAACCAAGTTGGTCGTTTTCAACGATCTTGGTGCTCTATACAGAATGACTTTCAACAAGGAGGAGGAGTGGTTTCCCGAGGAAATCGAGTTCCTGCTAAAAAGTAAGACACGGGAGGAGGAAATAGCGGAAGCCAAGGGAGTAAGAAAACGTGAAACCAAGGAGACAATAAAGGCGACGCTCAAAGATTTCCGCTTATACGCAACCAATCGGACGGAATGGAAGGAAGTGGAAAGAAATCAATGGGTACCCTGGATAACTCGTATTAGTTCCGATAGTAGAGGCGAACGAGTAGAATATGAGATTCGATTTAGGGATTGGAAGTTCAGAGGGGATGTCGACGAATCGCTGCTCGATGAAGTGTCCTTTACGCCCGAAAAAATCCTGGCGTCAATCGACTTCAAAGCGGTAAGAGACATGTTCGATAGGACTAAATAGGTACTTGAGTTTGGAATCAGCGAAACGGTGTACTCTCCAATCTGGCCTTTCAACTGCCATCCGTTTCATCAAGAGTTTCACGCAAAAGAGGCTGTTCGGCGACAACTAGATTTCCGCGTCGTGTTGCCTCAACGTTAGGCGCTGCTCGGCGATCGTATCAGTTTCCGAACCGAACAGTCATGTAGCCTTCTTCCAAGCGGTCAAGTTAATTTGCACTGAAAGCAGTGATCCAACCGCTACCGCAGGTGGCTCGCAATCTCAGTTGCCGTGGTCCAGTCCCCTTCCGCGAAGCGATGAATGCGCGCAATTTGATCGATGGCCGAATATGATTCTACCGAAGCACAACATCCTGCTAGTTCCGCTTCTCTACTTTTTGGTTCGAGCGTTCCTTCGACTGCCAACCCGCAGACGGCTCGGCAAAGCGTTAGCCAT
>JANMLD010000157.1:0-1475 GCA_031372345.1 Pirellula sp. | reverse complement strand
GGGCCGCGTCCTGACCGAACCCGAGGGTCTTCAGTTCAATTCCTCGTTGGTAGACTATGTGCCGCTCGATTTCAGGACGCCGATTGATCGGCAAACGTTCACTGTCCTCCTCCACTGGACTTTCCGCCGGTGCCGAGATTGGGGTCGCCACCGGCATAGCAGACCGACGCGCAGCTAATTGGCATGTCGAAAGAAAAAGGGCCAAGACTGCATTAAACACTGAGGCAACAATGCATATGGCTATGTAGACCAACATCGCTCTCCAGTTCTTGAACAACTCGGGGTTTAAGAACGATAGCAACAAAGGAAACATCAAAAAGGAGGTCAATACGAACGAGACGCGATACCCCGCCAGTAACTTGCCCCACATGATCTCCCACGACGAAATCGTTGTTGTCAGCAAGAGATCCAACGTTTGCCTCTCTCTTTCGCTGGTGATGCTACCGGCCGTAAAGACAGGTGCTGCCAAAATGTTGAAAACCAGCACGTAGCCAACATAATACGACGCCAAGTTGGGCATCAAAAACAACAATACCGCCATCAACGGAATCGCCAAAACCATGCTCAACTGAATGACCAACCGCAACATGAGAGTCCCTTGGCTAAACAGCTCTGCGTGCATCTCCTTGTCATAAACAGGATTGGCTTTGTCGTCCATCAATGTCTTGCGACGCGGCGGTGCAAAAAGATTGTCGGGAAACTGGTCTCGCTGAATCACCAGTCCAACCGCTTCGCGTTGCTCTTGATCCAAATCCACTACTTCGCTTCCTTGGCTTCCTACGTCCGGTGGATAGAGCAAACGCCTAGCGGTAATCGCCAACAAGGCGAAGCTCACAAACAAGCAAATCGCCGGTACGAACGTAATGGTAATCAGGAGTCGCAAATCCCCTTGCTGAGCCAGCCATAGCCATGAGACCACTCCAACGATGAGTATGGGCAAGATCAATACGTAGCTCACCACCAGCGATGCACTTGTTCGCTTAAAGTAGCTTGAGCAATACATGCTGATCGAACCAAACAAGAAAATGGCGGACAGAAGGCCGACGTAAGCAGCCAACAGCTCGTAGATTGAAACGCCTCCAAGCGGAAGGCATAGCATGATGATGGGCAGCGAACCTGAAACCAAGACCACCAGGTGAGCTAGTGCCGCTATCAGCTTGCCGGAGACAATCACCCAGGGCCGAAGTGGACTCGCCAGCAGCATTTCATAAGTTTTCCGCTCTTTCTCTCCGGAAATGGCCCCGGCGGTGAAGCTCGGCGCCATCAACGACGCGATCGCAAACTGCCCGACAAAGAAGAAGTCGACCAACCGCTGAGCCGATGCAGATTCGCGACTCAAGTCGATCTTGGTGTCCCGCGGGTAAGCGATCAACACGACGGAAGCCAACGCGATCTGATAAACCAGCATCAGCAAGAAGGCTCGCGGCGTTCGCAGGTTGGAAATCAACTCACGTTGCAGAACAGGGTTATCAATC
>JANMLD010000152.1:0-45229 GCA_031372345.1 Pirellula sp. | reverse complement strand
GACTAGCCATCAATCGCAATTCTTCTGTCGCGGTCTCGAAGGGGACATCGCGAATAGAGGCTATCATTGCCTATTTGCGAGGCATCGAACCGATTGCTGCAAGCGAGTTTGTGTTGCATGTGCAAATCAACTCACTCATGTTCGGGTCAAGCAGTGAGCGAATCGAAACGTTGTCCTCAATTCGGTTTCCAAAACCGCGAATATCGGCCGAAGCCTTTATCTTGTGGAGCAAAGACGAATTCGAAGGCTTCATCCTAGAGTGCAGCACCATTGATACCGAGACAGCGAACCTTCTCCAAGACGCAAGAAAGGCAATAGACGAGCTGCGCATGGCGACGGACGACGCTCAGTACACCATCGGCGAGTTGAATCGGCTTGCCAATCAGCTCGCAACGAGCAAGGAATCAGACGAGATCAAGACGACTTGGGCAAGAATCCAAGAGACAGCACCAACGATCGCGTCGATTCTGGCCTCCATCGCATCGATTGCAAAGATACTCGCCTAGTCTAGCACTTCTCAATTCAAACTTTTCGGTCGCGGCGCACAATTGCGTCGCGACCTTTTTGGGAAATCTTTTAAGATTTTCGTCCGTCACGATTCTCAATTTACCCATGTATTGTCGGGGACACTAAGTTGTTTTTGATATGGAATGGAGAGTGCGCGGATGATACCACAAAAAATGCTACGAGATTACATCGATAGCGATCACTATCGACAGGAAATTACCCAACGATGGGGCGGTCGATTTTCCGATTCACAATTGGGCGAACTCGTTTCCTCGATTCGTTGCTTGGCCTTGCGACAACGTGCGACAAGTGAATTTTCAGTTGGTACGTCGCCTAAGCGGGCGATTGTTGCATACTTGTGTGGACTCGAACTGAGCGTGATAACCCAGTTTGAGAATAGGCAAATCAATAATCTAATCTTTGGATCGGATACGGATCGCGCCGGCGAAATGTCTGTGATCCCCTTTCCGAATCAAGGCCTATTCAGCGAGACGGTGGTAGTTTGGACCCAGGATCAATACAAGGCATTCGTCTTGGCGTCCACTGCCTTGGATCTGGAGACCAAAGAGGTTCTAAATCAAGCTAGGCAGGCTATCGACGACCTCAAGACTGCAAATGCGGGCATGAAGGAAGATCTGGAATATGCAACTCGCGAATTGAATCGACTGGTAACGGAATTGGCTGTTGATCAGAACTCCAAGAAAATCAAAACGATTTGGAATCACATTCACGAAGTCGCACCGACCATTTCGTCGATCCTGTCTGCGATTGCATCTATTGCCAAGTTTCTAGGCTGATTTCCTTTCGAGGAACTAGAACCAAACTCAAACGGACCCACGTCTGGGTCCTCGATTACGGTTTTTCGTGAAATCGAAATGCAGAAGTTCGCTTGAGCGGCACGCAACAATTTCCAAATTCTTCTGATTATTGCATCCAAAATCAGCCTCGAAATCCCCATGTATGGTTGTCGCCCCTCAATTCTAATTCAGGAGTATCAACCCACATGAAATACAAATGCAATTGCTTTGTGCGCACTCAACCGGTCGACTGGGACGAACAATCGCAACGACTAGTTCGCCGGTTCAAAAATAAAAGGGTTTCGTGCCCAGATGATCTTGCACAAGCAACTCTTGGACGCGCTCTGTCGAAATGCTGTCTCTTTGACCCGACTAGATCCACGCACGCCACGCTCGACAATCAAGTTGGAGCTTGGCTAGGCGGCTTTGCTAACCATGTCTTACTGGAATACTTCAGAAAGGAACGAGAGAAACAAAATCTTCTCGTCCAATACTCTGAAGTTTTGTTGCAAAAGAATGAAGACCAATCGAACAGGCCAATCGATGTGGTGGCCATCTCGAGTGCATTTGCGAGCGCAGTTCAAGACCTTACAACCACGGATCAGATCACGATTCGGCTGCGACATCTGGACTGGTCGGTTGAGGCGATCGCCTTAGAAAAAGGTATCTCCATCGACGCCGTTTACCAACGCCTTCATCGATTTCGCGTTTCGCTCAAGGCGAAGTTGGATCAAGCGGCGGCAAGCGGCGACTATCTTCACTGTGTCTCGAATCGAACCATGGCCTACGAATTGCATGCGCGGTTACTCAGCCATTTGTACCATTCGGACTGTCGACGACCGGGCGATTTGGGAAGCGAGAGTTTTGTGCGTTGGGTAGAGTCGTCGACCAAGCTCCCCAGGCCGATGAAGCAAAGGCTAACAACGGCTCGAACAACCATCGAACGGTTTCCGAAGTCGGTCGAAGACAAAGAATATGCGTGCGGTCTGCTCACCGAATGGGTGGTTTACTTGGAGCGAGGCAAAACTGACGAGAGAACCAGCAGTGGCTATCGCAAGTTACTGCTCGAAGTAGTCGGCGAGTTGGAAGGTACCTTACAAGTTCTAGAACAAGACTAAGGGATGGCCGCCGACCAATACAAGGTCGCGTTGCTGTTTGTGACCGACACAGTGTTTTCATTTGAAGCGAACTCTTGGAGTAGAGAAATGGAAGAGAATGGATTGGGTGGAATTGCAGGCAGTAACAACCGTGAGTCTGACGGAGAAGGAAAACAGTTTTTCAACGACCTTACTCTCGTAATGAAAGAACTGCACCCGAGAGTTAGATTGCTTCGTCGCCGATCAAGATTGCAGTTGCTCGAGGATACCAAAGCAAACGTCTTAAGAAATTGGAGCGAGTACCGCGTCAAGTACTCTGGGTATTCGATCAGCACACTTCGATTCTTCGTAGATCGGGTTTTCCAATTCCAAGAGTTGGTCTTCATCGAAAGGTGCAGGAAACTTCGAACAACCCTTGAACGATTGATCGAACACACGCCATGGCCATCTGCAAATGACCTCGATGAGATTAAGACAAACATCGATGAGGACTTTGTCGAGCGCGTGGTACAGATTATGGACCAGGAGTCCGATTCGATCAAGAGAATGGTCGAACTCATGCTCAGTGGAACGAGTCAAGAGCAGGTATGCATCCAGTGCGGTCTCGCTTCGAAAGATGTGCGGAACAGTATCCTTGCATTCTGGGAGCGGGTCGAAAGCGAATTGCTCGAGCTAGCCAGGACTCTGAATAGGGACAAGCAAATCTCGCTTGAACACCAAGGCGAGTCGGGTCGCGAGAACCTGTACGTTGCTAAACGGCTAATCTTGTGTTCGTATGAAGAACAGCAAGCCCTTTTCGAAAAAGCGGAACTGCTCATCGAACACGGCGTTGAGAACACCGAGGATCAGGCTTACTTGCGAGAGGTTCTGAACTCGATAAAAGAGACCCTAGTCGACGCAGTTTCGATCTCGGTCAAGCAATTGACAAAGTTGATAGGCTGCCTTCGCGAGGTCAATTCCAGCGTTTACCGCCTGATCAAAGATGAGACGGGGTAGATTGGCATTTTTTTCCACCCTTGCACATATTCCGCCCTTTGCAAATAGTAGTCTTGCAAACAGTTCCAAACCACTTCGAAAACTCACGAACCTTTCTGTTCGATCGAAGCGACCGTGACGGTTACGCAGTTCTAACGGCACCCTGGCAGCAAAATCAAATGCACGTGGTCATTCTGCGTGTAAACTAGACGTATTCCCTCTATTCGAATCCCAAGCGAAAATACATGACAGACGATCTGGATCGATTTCACCAACTTCTAGAAAAACTCCAGGTGGAACGCGTTTGGGTAGACGAAAAGTACGCCCTACCTGTAGAGCCAAATCTGCTTACGCGTTTCATACGCGGCGAAACGTCGCAGGTGACATCCGAGTTCGTTTTAGCTCAGATATCTGGATTCAAGTCGTGGAACGAGGCATTTTTGAACGCCTTGGAAAACGCGGCGGAGGAACAGCATTGGGATTAGTTTAGTAGACGTATCGAATGCACAGGCAACTTAAAAAACGGTCGGATTTTTTCAGCCTCCCTTGCTTGATTATTTCAAGCCACTCCCCTATGCTACGCTCTTCTTGATCTGTTTCTAGGTTGGAAAAAACGATGGCAAAAGATTCCGCAGCTCAGTTGTTGAAGCTTGTGCTTTGGTCGATTCACCAAAGTCTCCCCTACAGGAAAGAAAGTCTTACACGTGAGCTACGGGTTAACCATATCCCTTCTCAGATTGCCCAATCGCAACACATGATCTCATTGTACCGTCGGGCACTGGCGATCAGTCAGCTAATGCACCGGGTCGAACTCGCCAATACGGACATCAAGAGTGGATTCCAGAATGTCGACTTGCATTGCAGGGAGCAACTTATGGAGATTCAGAATTCCATGGTTGCATTGCCTCCATCCGACGGTAGATGGGTCCATGACGGAATAAAGATTGTGGAGGAGACTCAGCAGTGGGTCATCAGGTCACTGCAAGAACTTGGCCGTCTGTAGCATCACGAACAAAACTAATCATCACTAGCAGAAAGATTAACTCGATGGAAAACGAACTAACAGCACTAGAGCGAGCCAATATGGAGTTCGCTGAAGCAATTGAAACTGGTGGCACACAGGTTGCCATGGCAGCTGCAGATGACATCTGTATCGAGAGCCGGGCTGCATTCATCGCATTCTTGGATGATTGTGCTTGGTCTCACAATGTCAATCTGAATGCAAAGTGCAAGCTTACGTCATTACTGAATCAATCAAAGTCGGGGCTGGAACGATTGCTTAGAGATCAACCTGGAGAAAGCTGTGGATTGCTTTCTGACTATCTCGCGGCAATTGTGGATCGGATCAATGACGTGGAGAGCTATGAGCTTGAGCCAATAGGTTTTAAGTAGGGCAACAAGCTCGAAGGGACTCGGCGAAATACGTAGCATGAGTGAAGTGACCCAAACTTCGACTGTCGATTTTTCAGATGTTTTTTCAGATTGCGAAGCTGCTATTTGGTGCGTCTTGCATTACATGAGTTCACTATTTCCCGCTTTGATGGGGAAGTTGAAGTCGTCTGCAAACAGTCTCCCAGAAACAACTCTTCGAAAGCCCAGCAGCCTAAACGCGCTCGTAACTCAGGTATCATCTCTTTCGGCCAAGTTTCGGCTAATGTCGCAACTAGCCAATTACGGGAATGTGTTAGCCAAACATGCATTTGCTGATTTTGAGTCGAAATGCAATGCGATTGTCGCAGAACTGGATACATGGTCCAACCAAGCTGCACAGCTTCGACTTGAAAAAGAAAAAGGGGCAGCAGATTCAATCTTAGCTCACAACCGTTCTTTTGGTGAAATAGCAAGCTCTCTGATTGGAGATTTGCAAGAACTTCACGCAATTGTGACCAAAAGGGTATTGGAGCTTCCAGGTGTTCCAAAAATTGTCCAGTTAGTTGATGGAGAAGATTACTATGTGTGTTTTTCTGAACTGAACGCACTAGCGGACAAAAGGCTTTGCAGCCGAATTCGTCGTCTCAAAATTGACCTTTCGACGAAACAGGTTCGGTGTCCACCAAACGGAAGAAGCAACTCCAAGTATTATTCGTTCAAAGAACTCCTTGCGGAATGTCAAGACAAGATCGAAATTAGATTTCAGGACCCAAATTGGCGAAAGAAATTGGCTGGCCTAGAGGTTCCGCCAAATCTTGTCAGGTTTAACCCGAGCCACAGCCGCGCCCAGGATCCACAAGTAGAAGTTGAATTGCCAAGTAAGCAACCAACCAAGCCTAGGCCGAGTCATGGACCGCACAAGACTCCCAAGCCGAAGGGTGGAGCATCGGTTCCGAAGAAACCACGTCAAAAAACTTCCAAAAAATAATTTGGCGCAAATTGCGCGATTTTCTTTTAGGCATTACGCTTTCGCTAGTGGTTCCCCAAACCATCTAGCGACCATGATCTGTAAGTGATTGCGCAAATTGCGCCATATTCGTTTTTCGACTTGTCCGATTGCAATTTCACGTGCTAGATCGCAGTGAAACGATGGGGTATTGTGGGGTTGGTGCTGCATTCGAGTACCATCCCGCCAACATTCCCACCGAGCAATAGGTTGATGATGTCCAGTCCCCATGTTGCACACGGCTCCCTAACCGCGATACGCTGGCTGCTTGAGAAAACGGCAGTCAGTTCATACCCCATAGATCTTAATCAGCAGATTGCGAATTCGATCGTCAGCTCGAATGAAGGTACGAGCATTGTGCTTAACGCGGTTGCTTGGCAGTGCCGACGTTCGTTTCAACAGATGCCCCCAGAGGATCTCCTGCCGACGCTTTACGAGTCTTGGAGGGATCCCGATTGGCGTTGGGCTCCGTACCTTCACGAGAGTAACGACCACCTGCGCGGATTCATTTGGAGGGTTGCTCAACGCACTGCAGCGAGCGCCTTGCGATTGCTGCATTCTAAAGACTCTTCAATAGAAACAACGGGGAACGTACGCTCTTTCGAGGATCCATTTGTCGACGAACCCGACCTATTGATGGACTTGTCTAACCACATCCTGAGAACACAAGTGGATCCGCGAGTTCGGATCGCTTTGCTCACTCAGATTGAAACTCGAAGCGTCGACCAAACTGCAAAACGCCTGCAAGTTTCTACGCAAACTGTGGAGCGATACCTTCGCGCTGGAATGACGTCCTTGAGCAAATGGTTGGAGAGCTAAGAATGGTCAATGCCGCATCGAAAAGAGCACTCATCGTTTCCGCCTTGAATTTGGAAATGAAGGAAGCCATTATTCATTTCGTAGGGAAGCTGCCTTCCGATGCGAGATCGGGTTTCGAGACTGTCATCTATGATCAATTTGGCAATAAATGGACGCTGTGCTTTATCTCTACTGGAGTTGGCAACGTCGCTGCCGCTGCCCATACACTCTTAGAAGCCATTCGGTTCAAGCCTGATCTTGCTTTGTTTGTCGGCATAGCAGGCGGACGCAAGGATGGTCGGATCGGAGACGTGATTGCCGCTGACAGGATCTACGCGTATGAGTCTGCAAAAATAGGCCAAGACCACGAGTCTTCTCGCCCGTGGGTCGTGAATATGGACCGAGAATTGGTCGAGCATGCTCGCAACCTTTCGCTCCACTCGTCCTGGTACATTTCCAAAGAAGGGGGGCAAGTGGATGGGACGGACTTGCCGAAGGTATTCGTTGGTCCTATTGCATCGGGCGAGAAACTGGTTGCCAACAATCAAAGCCCAACCGCAGTGTGGCTGAACCACCACTACTCCGATTCGCTTGCCATCGCTATGGAGGAGTATGGCTTTGCCTATGCAATGGGGTTGCTCCCTGGAATTAGGTGCATGGTTGTTCGAGGCGTTTCGGATTTGCTCTCCGGCAAAGACGCGTCGGATGCTGTCGGTTCGCAACCGATTGCGGCCAGCAATGCTGCGGCTTTTGCTCGACATCTCCTCTTGACTTTTTTCTCCGGCAATATTCGCAAAAGCAATGATTGTATTTGGAGATTGCACATTGATCGTGAATGGAGCACTCTGGCAGACGCGCAACAATTCGCTAGCTTCTTGCGGGAGACAACCGATGACATCGAACTTGCTATTGTAGAGTATCGCCCCAAGTCCAATGTAATCCAAATGCGCAGCAGTAGAGCTGCCTATCAAGAGGCTCAACATCGCTTAGCTCAAGGCTCGCTGAAACCGTGGGGCGTGGAATACACGGTCACTGCGATCGAGTACGTGGAATCAAGACATCCCGAGTTCGAGAGTCATCCCAACGTGACTCAGTTGATGTATGGCGAAGAGATCTTGAAACGGATGCTGTTGGAAGTTAACGAGGACTTTCGACATTCCATAATTTTGGAGTTTCTGAGCATTCCCGCCATTACATCGGCAATGCACAGCTTTATTGCGGAAACCGCAACGAAATCTGGATTGGTGACTGGGTCAGCCGAGTTCAATGACGTACTGTGTCGGTCCTGGAAACTTGCCACCGAAAATCTCGAACGGTTTGCTCAATTTCCACTAGGTGGCGATCCAATTGAGTTCCGGTCATATCTGCAAAGATACTCTTTTGATGAAACGCTTTCGGCCCTTTCTACAATAGGCAAATCGAATCGACTTGTTCAGCTTGTATTAATTCGTGCGTCCAGCAACGCCAAAGGTGCCGAACGCAACTTTCTTAACGCGTTTGTTGCAACCATGGACATTGCGAACGCAGCAAGTCGAAGTGGAATCAGTCTCGAAAAAGCGAGAGACATCCTTTGGCAAGCTCTAGGTAAACAAGGCGGTTAGCACGTTTTATTCTCTCCCAGAAGAATTCGTGTCAGGAAATCGGACTTATCGATCAATACCTTCATGTAGTCGATCGCTGTTCAGCATCCCTTGACCCTCTCCTCCACAGTGGCCTGATCCGCGATTGTACTGCGATTCCGTTATTCATTCGTTCTTCTAGATACTGGAGAAAGCTGATGACAAGTCGAATACCAGATTCGATAGACTGGAAAATACAACAATCCCGGATTGAAGGGTTTTTCGGGAATCGAATCAAGAACAGAAGTGACATTGAAGACATCACCCAGGATGTCTTGCTTCAAGCAATTGATAAAATAGATGCCTTTGATCACGAAGGGATCCCTGATGAAGGTATAAACGACCATTTTAGTCGTTGGTTGTTCGGCATCGCCCGATACAAGCACATGGAGTACCTCAAGAGTCAAACGACTCGCAAATCTCGCATCGAAGAAATGGGCGAGATCGGCTGTGAGGAGATTGAAGCTTTTGCTACTTCTCCAATTGATCGCTTGGACGCGATCGAAATGGCAGAAGGGATGAAAGCCATATTGGATAGCTTGTCGCCAGCCATCCGCGAGTTTGCGACCTACTATTTTGGTGGGTTCAGTACCGAAGAGATTGCCGACCGCTTGGGCATCGAACTTGCATCAGTCCACGCGAGAGCAAGTCGTTTGCGAAAGAAGATCGCCCGCTACATCGACCAATCGGGGATTGGCAAAGCTCAGTTGGAGCAGATTCTGATTTCCATCACCGAACCTTCGGAATGGGAGAACGCATTCGCGGTCAAGGAAATCATGCCGTGGGCTGGCGGTGGGCGATTCAGTTGGAAGGAATTTGTACGCTACGTAAACTCCTGCGACCGTATCCCAACAAAAACTGCGGATACTTTGAATCAGGCGAGAAGGCAAGCGGAACGGATCGAAGGCGATCGGTCAGACATGGAATACATCATCGACCAAATCGGTGCCCTGACCATGGAGATCCAAAGATTCACTCCGAATCCTAAGCTGCTCCGAAAGTATGCAAACCGCATTCGTCATGTATCCCGAATCATCGCCGACATCATCGACCCAATTTGCGGAGGATAGTCGGTCGATTTGTCCGCGAGTATCGAGCAATGGAACTAGGAAATGGACCGGTGTGCACATTTAAAAGCGAATGTGCCGCCGCGACACCATCCGCACGACACCTGGAAACTGAGCATGAACAGCCGAAACCCTTTCCGAATCTGGGCCGCTCTCGCTCCTTCGCGGTGCCTGCTAGCGTTTAGCCAACTAATGTTGCCAAGCGGTGCATAGAAATGACTGCCCATACCCACAGCTATTCGTTCGCTACCATCCGTCAAAGTTGCGGGAGCCAGATTTTTTTCTCTTTAGGTGCCAAAACCTCTGCGGAGACTATCGGCTGGACTTCGGCGAGGCCGGTGAGCGCTTTTGCCCCTTCTGACGAAATGAGGGGCGGCATGGAGTATGGAGCTACCGACGATTTTTGCTACAACATTGTGGAGAAGCCGGTCCATCTTCGGGACTTGCATGCGACGATATTGCATTGCATGGGAATTGACCACAGTCGATTCACGTACAAATTCCGGGGATTAAACACACGCTTGACAGGTGTCGAGGAAGCGCATGTGGTGAATGAGATTTTGGTTTAGAATGCGTAGGTGCTTAGCGTCCGATTGTGTAGTTAACGATTCGAAATCCGATGTCGAAACAGCGACTACCCAATCGTCTGGCACGCACCACTCTCGCCAAGACAACGGCTGAAGGGAGATGAATTTTCACGACCTGTTCTGGAAACCATTGTCGATCCGCCAGTACGGAGAAGCCGGTGCGAGAAAGATTTCTTACGATGACTTGGGTGGTTGGGAATTGGAGCGGTAATCCGCTTGGGGACTCAATCCATTCCAGTACGGCAGGTCCCTTGCATCGAAACCTGGGGGCGACCCTGACGTCTCCGTCGCATGTCGATATCGGGCCACGTTGACGCAGTTCGAGTTGGACATGCGGTGGTATGGCCAGCGAGAGAGGGTGCTCATTGATTAGTTCGTTGAAGTTTGACTCATTTTTTGTTGCAAGCATTTTGTCACCTCCGAATCAAGGGCCGTGTTTCTTTCTGATTCAAGCACGCGGAGTGCCGCCAATCGGGTCATTGCCGCGCGATAGGAACGCGAACTGGTCAATCCATCAAATCGATTTGCGACCGCACAGATTTTGCTCGCTTCATGGATTTCGTCTCCTAACAAACCAACGGGAAAGCCATTGCCATCAGGACGCTCGTGGTGCTGATAACAAGCCATCAAATGGGTTTCCTTGATATTCGGTTCACGGCACAACATTCGGAAGCCAAGGGTTGGATGGGATTGGCCGTTTCGTTGTGTCCAATCGTGTTGCGACTCCAAATGCAAGTCAGCGTTGCAATCAAGAAAACTTTGTTCCATTTTGCCAATATCATGCAACATCGCGCCGGTACATATTTCCGAGATTGTCTCTTCGCCGTATCCGCGACTCTCCGCGATCAAGTAGGCGTAGAAGGCGGTATTAACAGCATGGGTGACGAAGCTGGAATCATGCCGGAGCGTCCGTTGCAATTCGCGTCCATTCAGTTGGATATGGTGCCCCAGTTGTGCAAGCCATCGACTGCATTCGAGGCAACATTCGATCCATGGTCGAACCGATTGATTTTCGAAGGCCTTGGTTAGTTGCCCTAGTAGTGCTTCCGCAATGACGGCGGTTTTGAGGATGCGGGGAATTCTGGAATCCGTCAGCCAGTCTTTCAAATGTTCGATCAAGTAATCTTGGTAGGAGCGGCGACAAGTGTCCTCAACAAATAATTTCTGGCTCGGATTGGCCAATAGGAAGCGGAATGTGCTTTCCGTGACAATCTGCTCGCTCGATAGAAACTTGACCGTGGAATCCGTTTTTTCATTCCACAGATAAACATTCGCGCCAACCCGGTAGTTTGGGACGAGGGTAAGGGGGTGGATTGGAATTAGCCCACACGTGATCATGGTACGAAACCGAGCAAATATGTTGATTGGGAAATAGCCTTGAAAAAATACACGTTGAATCGTGCGCGGGTCGCCATCCAGTGCGGTTTACCTCAAAAGAATTGTCGACCGGATCGGCATAGGCCGCATATTCGGCAAATGCGAATGAGTTGTCTTCGGTGAATTTCGAAGGTTTCGTGCTTTCTCGGTTTGCCCACAGCCTTGCTCGAGCATGATGCAGGATGGGTTCCATGCAGGTACAATGGACAGGCCTCAAAATGACGCAGCAGAATTATTGAACGAGGACAAAGAATGGTTACCAGTACTTGACATGATTTCGTTATCCGCCGGTGCATTGAGTGTTCGCTATTCCAAGCTAAGAGATCGTCTATCGCACACCGTTGGAATGGTGGTTGGAGATTCGTATATTCCATTGTTGGAATCGATTGAGGGGTCGGAGGAGGAGCCATGGCCGGCGAGCCCACCTATGCAGCAAATGGTCCAAGAATGCTTCACGCCTGGTGCGAGTCCGGTATTGCTTGGGGTTGGCCTTTCCGGAAACGGCCACTGGTCCACGGCTATAGATACGCAGAAGAACGGTCGGCTGAAATTTGATATCGCATGCAAAAACACAAAAAGTTCCACATGGTTTGGTTCTCAGTACCGTCTCTTGGCCCCTATCCAGCCATCGATTCGTGCAAATTCCTTTGAAATCTTTATCGAAACCGCTCGAATGGAACTCAGCATATCGATTGGGAAGCTGGATTTTTTGGATGCTAAACGACGCGTCCGCGTGTCACCGCTTTCGGAGCCCAGCTCGATTCAGACACATCGTTGGTGCTATGAAATCAGCCTTACGGCTGTCGCTTAGTGTATAGTTATGGATGGTTGCGATCTCTTTTCTCACCGTGGTACCCGCCATGAATAACGACCCTGTTTCTGAACCCAATCGCAAGACGGATTCAAGTCCAATTCTGGGGGGTCGATTGTTCAAGAATCAGATTCTCATGGTTCGTGGACTCCGTTCCAGGCTGATGAACCTTCGCTATTCGCGGACCGCGGATAGCGAAACGCTGGCAGCGGAACGCGACCGGGCGAAAAGTCAGTTTGTTAGTTCAAAAAGCCAATTGGAATCGCAACACGCCACAGGCTGGCGAGCGGCCATGACGGAATGGGATTCGCTTCTTGAAAAACAGTTTGCGGCTGCAGAACGTGAGACTCTTCACAATATCAATCAAGAGTGGCAGCAGACCAAGAGACTGAAAAACGAATTTATCCAAAACAAGCTTTCGCAAAAGAACAAGTACGATAGCGCCTCGGCTGAGCTCAAACAAAAAAAAGACGAAGCTAGTTTAGGCCGGAAGAACGCTCGCGATAGCATCAAAGCGAAACTTGACAGGGAGCGTTCCACGATAGAGCAACAGATGCACGAATGTCGCGAATGGGTTGGGATTCGCACGGGTGTCGCCGCTTTGCAGGGCTTAACATCTAGCTGTACACCCGAGAGCGCCGAAGCCATTCAAGCGATTACCGATTTGAACCATGTTGGAAAGCGATTGGAAGAGATCAAGCAGTCTCTCTCTCTTAATATCTCGAGAATGGAGAACCATCCAATCAGCAAAATGATTGGGTCCACTTGGTTCTTGGGATTTGGGGTTCTGCTGGGAGCACTCGCGGCGGTCATCGCGTGGGCTCTCGGAGCGGTACCTCTCCTTGTCGGGATCGTCGGAATCATTGGCTCGATACTATTCACGGCCGTTATTCACTTTGCAACGGCCCCTTTGGTGACCCGAACCATCCGTCGCATGTTTCCTCACGTGGTGGATCAAGAGTGCTTGGCCTATTTAGTGATTGCTCAAGGTCGTCGGATCGCCGACTTCAATTGCCAGCAAGAAATCAATCGTATTGAGAAGCAGTACGTGACCGGCCAACAACTTCTCGATACCGACCATCGCGAAAAACGCACATCGCTGCTCAGTGGGTTCGACGCAACGAAAAAGGCAGTGAGACAATCCAGCAGTGAAAAGCGGATTGCGGTTGCGGCGTCCAGAAAGGAGAAGCATCATCGGATCAATACGGATCGCAAACCGAAACTGGAACTACTCGAAAAGCAACAGACCGAGTACGAAAGAAATTCGGCGCGAGCCCACGCCCAAGAGTTGGCTATGCTAGAGTCCAATTTTCATGGTTCTCAACAGCGAACCGTGCGGCGTTGGTTGGATGGTTGCAAACTTGCCGCCAAGCGAATGCAGGAGGTTCAAACGCAATCCATGCAGGATTTTCCCAATTGGGATTCCGATCGGGTTGCGAACGGAGAGTGGCCTCGGCTGGCGCACAGTTTGGCATGGCGTATTGGAGAGATAGAACCACTCGCCCAGTTCCAACGCGATGTGCAGGGGCTAGCGTTGTCGGAAGAAACGCCGCAACAATCCTGGAGTGTTTTCTTTGATGTTATTTCTCAAGGCGCTCTCACCCTTGAAACGCATGCGGCTTGCAAAGTGGCCGCCGAAAACATTGTTCGCAACACACTTTTGAGAGCGGTGACGTCAGTACCCGCCGGTAATCTGAACATCACGATTATCGACCCCGAGGGGTTAGGGAAGCAGTTTTCCTGGCTGATGGCTTTGGCGGACGTCGATCCCGCCATGGTGAATCATCGCGTTTGGACCCAGCCGCTGCACATCGCCGAACAGCTCGCCAACACAGCCCGACACGTCGAGGATGTGATTCAACAAAGCTTACGGAACCGATACGCGAATGTGTTGGAGTACAATCGCAACGCGGGTCCCATGACGATCCCTTATCGATTGATCGTATGGTCGAATTTCCCATTCGGCCTGGACGACAGTTCCTGGCAATCTCTTTGTTCCATCATGTCGTCGGGCGGGAGGTGCGGTGTTGGAGTCATTTTGCAAGTGTCCGATACGTATGTTTGGCCGTCGTTCGCGGATCGATCGAAGCTCAACGAATTTGGGTTGCGATTAAAACTCATGCCGGAGAGCACTCATGCCGCCGATGGAACTTCATTCAACACCGAGACCAAGGTTTTCGTTGATCAACCGGAATTGGTTGGGTATCCTTTGACACCGGAGCGTCCACCATCAGAGGATCGACTCCAAAAGATCATGGAACATCATTTGAAGGCAGCGTCCGACGTCGGCAAGCGAATCGTCCCGTACGAGTCCATCGCTTTGCCAACGGCGGAACAGCAAACGGCGTCGAGTGCCGATGGGCTTGCGATACCGCTGGGCATTTCCGATGCCGGACGAGTTCAATCGATGCGTCTGGGAGCCGGGACGGCGCAGCATGTTCTCATCGCCGGTAAGACTGGGTCGGGCAAGTCGTCGATGCTGCACACCATGATCACCAGCGCTGCCATGAAGTACTCGCCAGATCAACTGCGATTGGTGCTCCTCGATTTCAAGAAGGGTGTCGAGTTTCAAGTTTACGCTGAGGTGGCACTCTCTCACGCGGATATCATCGGCATTGAAAGCAAACGCGAGTTCGGCGTCAGCACACTAGAGTACTTGGATCGCGTCTTGCACGCACGCGGTGAAGCGTTTCGTCAGTGGGGCGTTCAGGATTTGCCCAGCCTCTCCCGGAAATTCCCACAACATGCAATGCCACGAATCTTGGTGGTGATCGATGAATTTCAGGAGTTGTTTGTCGAGGACGATAAACTTTCGCAGCAGGCTTCCATGTTGATGGATCGAATCGTTCGACAAGGTCGATCGTTCGGAATGCACTTGGTTCTGGCATCGCAAACGCTCGGTGGTGCCTATTCGTTGCCTCGCACAACCTTATCGCAAATGGCAGTCCGCATCGCGTTGCAATGCGATAGCTCCGATGCCATGCTCATCTTAAGCGAAGACAACACGGCAGCCGAACGACTTAGGCATTCGGGACAAGCCATCTACAACGAAATGGGGGGCCGAATCGAAAGCAATCAATCGTTTCAGGTGGCGTTTATCGAAAAGAATGACCAGATCCGTCGGCTTGAAAAATTGATCCAATTGCCGGTACCGCATTCGCCGACCACCAACGCCCTTGGTCGTCGCATTGTCTTCGAGGGACACAAGCCAGCCGTCTGGGACGAAAAGAGTATAACTCTTGCCATCAGTGAATTGCGAATGGATGAAGGGGCTGTGCCAATGATCTTGGGAGATAGCGTGTCGATTGATCCGCCCGTAACCAAGACCCTTACGCGAAGCGCTGGTCGCAATTTCATGATCATCGGGCAAGACGAGTCCAGCGCCGCCAGTTTGCTTGCAGGTTCGATTGCAGGTTTCTGTTATCGGCCATCGAGTGCACCTTTGGATGGGAAGCCGTCGGTGGTGGTATTGGACGGTTCCAGGGCAGAAGATGAGTCGATGCGGTTGTTGATTTCCCAACTCGCCAAGAGTAAAGTGCCTGTGCGAGTCAGTGACGTTCGCGGGATCGATGCGACTATGGAGTTTCTTAAGCAAGAGCTGGAATTGCGCACTGAGAATAGCGACAAAACTCATCCAGCCATGCTGGTTGCGGTCGCGAACCTATCCCGATTCCGCGAGCTGAGGCGAAACGAAGAGTTTGCGTTTGGTGACGACGCGGGTGGTGCCAGCAAGCCGGACGCGGTGCTAGCGAGTCTATTGCGCGATGGTCCGGCGCTCGGCATGCATGTTTGGCTTTGGGCAGACTCAGCAGGCACGATAGCGAGGTGGGTATCGAGGCAATCGCTGCGCGACATCGAGCTGCGCATCTTGATGCAAATGAGCGCTTCGGATTCGAATCAGCTGATCGACTCGAACGCAGCCAATCGACTGGATCGCTATGTTGTTCTGATTCAAGATGACATCGAGGGCAAGCCGATCAAATTTCGGCCATTCGACTTAGTAAGTGTTATCGGAAAAATAACTGGCTAGGCTCGTCTTTTTTGGCTCGAAACGCAATCGTTCTCGGCCGAAAAAACCGTGACCACTACCATAGTGCTCATCAACAAGTACCACAGCCAAACGCCTACCCCAAGGACCCCCCACGCACCAACATACTTCTCAAACAGGTAGTGCATCATCAATAAGGCAGGTGGAATCTGCGTGAGCCACCCAAGACCAAATTGGAACTTAGTCTTAAGCTGCATCGATTGCTTCAGCCACCTAGGTACCCAAACAGCTGCTGGCCAAATGGCCATGAAGTAATGCCCTCGCGCGATGGGCACGACCAAGAGCGTCGCAGCATTCGCTACGGCAAATGCAACTAGCAACGCGTTTGCGTTCCCCCGCCAAAGTATTGCAAGCAAGACTATACCCGTGGCCAATATCGACACAACTCGCACACCGTACAGCACCTGCTTTCCCCATGGCTGTTCCATCGGATCTGAATTTTCCGGATTCGAATGTGTTGGCCCCTCGACAATGTTAACTCTTAGGAGGCTATTCCCAAGCAGCCAGAAGGCATTCATGGGACTCTGATTCTTCGTCGAGTGGCTATCACCAGCAAAAGGGTCGTTGCTCAATTCATTGGTTCGTGCGAAAACGTCTCGTTGCCAGGTTGCCAAATAGGTTTGATTCCGTTCCCATCCAACAACACTTGCTGGCAGTATCCAGATTCCAACGACTAGTCCCGCAATCAATCCGAACGTGGCGGTGAGTGCTCGCTTGAGCATGGCTGCGGAGCTTTGGTCACGTTTTCGCAAAGCCAAGAATACCAGTCCGCCAATCAACGCGGTGGCCGGTAACGCTGGCGATAGTTTTAGAATGATAGCACCTGCCAATACGGATCCACCCACCATGGCCGACAAACCTGTCGCATTCGTCAGGATCAATCGAACCCCCAACAGTGTTAAGTACAACTGGAACACGCCGACTTGGCCGCGTTGGAGGCAGTTGAGTGTTGAGAGGCTAAAGCCGATCATGCACACCATTCCCCCCCACACGGCGAATGAGTTGAGAGGGCGAGCGACCGATCGCGAGCGACCGTCCGAGTCTTCTTGTGGGAGAGCGAGGCTCCTGCCGAGCTGGCGCCGTATTGGTTCGGCAGGAGCCTCACCCTCCCGAGAATGAATTGGTTGGACAAAGTCGATGTGAAGATGTTTAAAGAGGGAGCCACGCCCGCCCGGTAACGGCAGTACAGCCGTTCGTCGAAGTAACCCATCGCCAGGAAATGCCCATCGGTCAAGACGAGTGAATTCTCGAAATGCACCAAACAAGCATGCGATGCTAATCCAAAACCAAATAACGCATTGCCATCCTTCGGACAACAACGCAAGCGGCGAAACCAAGAGGGCGAAAGGGGGCAAATACAAATACTTCCATCCCCTCGCGTTGGTCACTGAGTAAGGGTCTACTCCCTCCATGGCTGCTTTTCCCGCGTTGGTATAGACCGTGAAGTCGGTGCTATGCAGATGGGGTTGCATCGGATCCAACCTTCCTCGCGGCCAGACGTCTACCCAGCACCATATCGCAAGCACCACCAGAACCAAGACGGTCAGATATCGACTCGAAAATACGGACGTTGCTAAAGCTTCTCGCGGACTGGATGCGGCAGTCCTGATCGTCGTGGATGCGTTGAGTACCATCAGCAACGACCTTACGGTATAGGTGCGACTCGGATACGAAGTACTTGCCTCGGTGTCGCTTGCGAGACCGAGAGTTGATAACTACCAATCTTGGTTTTGGTACCGACTTTGGGAATGGTACCCATCGACGACACGATCAAGCCTGCTATGGTCTCGTATTCATCGGATTCTGGTAAATTCAGTGTCAACTGGCGATTGGCTGCGGCAACTTCCATAACGCCTGCGATGCTGAAACCGCCATCCGGATCCTCAACAAACATCGGCAACGTCTCGTCGACATCGAGTTCATCGGCGATTTCGCCGACAATTTCCTCCAACGTATCTTCGATCGTTACCACCCCCAGCGTTTGCTGAAACTCGTCCACCACGATGGCCATGTGGCTCCGCCGAAGCAAAAAATCCTTTAACAGCTCATCGATTTGGCGAGTCGCAGGTATCATCCAGGTCTCGCGCAAAATCCCTCGCATCACAGAAGCGTCGGTCGGCAGCTCCGAATTCTGAAGCAGCGACATCAGGTCCTTGACATAGAGAATGCCGACAATATTGTCCAGTGAGTCTTCGTAAACGGGCATGCGAGTTCGACCCGATGCGATGACCGCATCGGTAACCTGTGGCCAGTTCCAACTGATATCAATCGCATCGATCTGACTCCGCGGAGTCATGATTTGAGATACCTGGCCCTCATCCAAGTTCATAACGCCAGTGATCATATCTCGCATCGATCGAGTCACCAAACCATCGCGTTCGCCCGCCATGATCATCTTGCGAACTTCGTCTTCGAGCGACTCCTCTTCCACGCGATCTTCGACGCGACGGTCGCTCAAACGATGCCCAACCGCCAAAAAGAGGTGCTCTAACGTTCGAAATGGACGGGACAGAACATTGATGTTATGCCAGTACCACCAAGTATGGTACAGCAATACGGATGCACTATTGCGAACAATGATTTTCGGAATCCAAGAGTAAAGACATGCTAAAACTGCGGCGGCAATAATGCTAATGGACACCAACTGCGGGATCGAAACTGGATTCTGTGTCTCCAATAAACCCCATTGAAGTCGGATCGAAAGCCAAGTTCCAGCGGAAATCAAGGCGATGCTGCTGCCGAGTATGAAAAGATAGTTGCAAGCTGTTTGCGCATCATCTTGCTCGTCTAGGATTTTTCCAAAACGTTCTCGCTTTCCCTTCAAACGGCAATACGCTTCAAGAGTGCGACCACGAAAGTGCAGTAGCAAATGACTTCCAAACCCCCCGATGGCTGAGAGGATCAACCCCAACATGGCGAGCGTAAAGCAGCCAGTATTCTGCATAGATCGTTTCTTGCGTATGGATATGCTGCGAGTTTATCAATGTCGCCTTTCGCTCCGCGAAAGTGCGCTGCTGCGACTCTTGTGGACGAGCGAGGCCCTTCGCTCGTCTGATTCAAAATCCTGAGCGAGGGCCTCGCTCAGCCACATTCATTCACATCCTAGGAGCGAAAGGCGACAATCTACATTCTACACAGTTACACAGTAGAAACGGTGGTCCAGTTCCCATCTACTAGCCGCCACGCTTTGGTGGGGTTTTCGTTCTGCAATACGGGCGGAATTCGGTTCTCGCGAACATTGTCGAAGCACGTTAGCTTTGCAAACCGAATCAAACTTGCAGGGATTCCTACAGCGGTGAAGCCTGGATGGCCGGTCGCAGGAAACGGTCCACCGTGATTCATGGCCGGGCTGACGGCGACACCCGTCGGCATCTTGTCGTTGAGAATGCGGCCCACACGCTGCGTTAACGACGCAGCGATCAAACCGTAATCGGATTCGTCGCCGCCTTGGGTGTCCGAGTAGATCGAACCGGTAAGGTTGCCTTCTAAATGCTCAATGGTTTGCAAAAGCTCCGCCATATCGGAACAGATCACCATGAGTACCGCATTGCCGAACGCTTCGGTCTGGAAAACGTGAGGATCCGACAAAAACTGCTTTCCCGAAATTTTTAACACTGTGTTCGCAACGGCGCATCGGCTCCCTTGGACCTTGCTCCCACCGGACAGCAATTCAGCTCCCGCCTCCTTGAGGATCGAAATACTCTTGAGGAGTGACGTTTCCACACTGTGTGAAAGCAAGGTTCCAGCACTGCTGGCTTGGTATTTGGTGGTAACTCCTTCGACAAAATTCTTGGTGTCGGCATTGTCGATCATCAGAAGCATTCCGGGATTGGTACAGAACTGCCCCGTCCCCATAAGACCGCTTGTAACATACTCTTCAATGAGCTTGTCCAACCGCTCACGAAACGCACCGGGTAGGAACACAACCGGGTTGACGCTCGAAAGTTCTGCATAAAAGGGTTTGCCAACACGGTCGGCAACCGATTTCAATTGCAAGCCCGCGGATCGGGAACCGGTGTATCCGACCGCCGCCAATCGTGGATCGCCAACCAAACGTTCACCGTCCGCATGCGAGGTCCGATAGATCAATTGCACGAATCCACTGGGCATGTTGCTTTCTCGAGCGGCTTTATCCGCAAGAACCGCAAACCGCATGGTTGTCGCCGGATGCGACGAGTTGGCCTTGGCGATGACCGGGTTGCCCGCAGCAATAGCGGCTGCGAAATCACCACCTGCCATGCTGTTGAAGGCGAACGGAAAGTTGTTGGGACCGAAGACACATACTGGACCGATCGCTTGATAACAGGATCGGATATTGGCCTTGGTATCAATGGTTGGGACAGCCCAGCTCTGTTGTCGTGCAGCCGCAGCTGCGAGCTTCAACTGATTGATCGTTCGCGGCAGCTCGACATCCGCCAGCCGCGGCGATTTCGGAAGCCCAGATTCTTGATGCGCGATCTCAACTAACCCTTCTTTGTCTGCCTCGATCAAACTGGCGTATTTTTCCAAAAACACTGCGATCGCTTCAGGGGCAATCGTTCGCAGTTTACGGAAGGCGCTGTTCGCAGCGGTCAACGCTTCATCGCAATCGGACCATTGGCTGACAGGAAACTCCAATGCAATAGGTTGGCCAAGAGTTGGGTTCGTTGGCGAAAAAACTGCCGATTGTGAACTGGCTCGCCATTGGCCGTTGATCAATACTTGTTGTGATGGATTTGTCATGGATGCGTACTATTAGACTTCTAACGAAAAGCGAAAAACTAACCTTGGACAATGGTATTGCTGAGTGTGCCGATCCCGTCGATCGAGATATGCACTGTGTCATCCTTGGCCAACGTAAAGGAACTGTCAGGCACGACGCCAGTTCCCGTCAACATAAAGGCACCGTTGGGCAAGTCGTTGTCGCGAATCAGCCACTGGACCAAGTCCTCGAGCTGTCGAGCCATTTGCGATACACCTGTCTCACCCTGGAAGACGGTTTCGTTGTTGCGAATGATCTTGAGATAGATTCCGATTTTATCGCGCGGCGGCATCGCTTCAGCAAGCGCAATCCAAGGTCCCAAACCGCAACACTGGTTGTAAACTTTGGCTTGTGGCAAATACAAGGGATTATCCCCTTCGATGTCGCGGCTGCTCATGTCGTTGCCGACCGTGTAGCCCACAATCTTGCCAGTCTTGGAAAGGACCAACGTCAATTCTGGTTCCGGGACATTCCAGGTAGCATCGGTCCGGATTCGCAGTTTGCCAAGATGGCCACTGCAGCGGTTGGGTGTCGCTTTGAAGAATAGTTCCGGTCTTGCAGCCGTGTAGACGCGGTCGTAACAACTTGCTGCCGCTTCGCTTTCCTCCATCCGTGCCGTCTGGGATCGCTTGTAAGTCACTCCAGCCGCCCAGACTTCTTGATCATCGATCGGCGGCAACCACTGGACGTTTTCCAATGGTATCGACGCTGCAGCCGCAGGAAGATCGCGAGCCAGAGCGACCAGCCGATCGCTGGAAAGGAGTTGGCTGAGGGACTGAAGTCCGGACCCCGACAGGTCGAGAACCGTCGCGAAATTATTTGCAATGCGAGCGACCGCTGGTCCTTGTTTGGTCTGGATTTTAGCCAAAAACATCTAGTAACTTTCAATGGGAGCGCTGGCGCATTCGATGGTGGACGATCACCAACTTGGCACCAAGCAACTATTGAAACACTGAGCGGACCCATTGAACAGCCCAGCCACAAAATAAGTCGAGCATTTATGCGAGCGGCAGCATTGATTATACCGGGAGGGAGAGGCTCCTGCCGAACCAACGCCAAGCTCGGCAGGAGCCTCGCTCTCCCATTGAAACCCTTGGCAGGTAGTTTTTGCTCTGCCGCTCGCCTTATCGGGCAAGGCCTTTTTTGGAGTGCTCGGATTCATCGGAGCTTTGGGATTGCCGAAAGCCTACTTTCCGCCCGCACCACCACTCTTTAGGTGTTTTTTTAAGAAGTCGAACGTCCCCTTACCGTGAATCGTGTGCGGACCAGCGAACCACTCGATCCGGCATCGATCCGGCAAACCCAACTTCGCCGAATAAAGGCGATTAACCTTAGCAAACTCCAATCCCACCCGCTCATCCGGCGCTACGCCGTCAAAATGCCCTCGCTCCACCATAAATGGACGAGGGGCTATCAACGCGGCCATCTCCGCATAATTGAAATGATTGCCCAATCCAAATTCGAAGATCTCATACTCGTTTGTCCAAACATAGCTGTAGGGGCTCGTCGTGCTGGCGTTCTTCCAAACCCAATCGTTGAAATCCGCAGAACAAATCGACAAACAATATTCGGGTACCAAGGCGGGGATACGCATGGCGCTCTTGCCGCCATAGGAGAGGCCGTAGAACGCAATGCGTTTCGGATCGACTTCGTCCCGCTGGCCAAGCCACCGAACGATTTGCTTATGTTGCGCCACGATGGTTGAAAACAGCGTTTTGCCGAGCGGATTGCTCTTGCGTTGCAAGCTGCGAAAGCGATCTTGAAACAAATACAGGTTCTGGGGAGCAAAAACCACATAGCCTTGTTCCACCAATTGCTTCGACACATCGTGATACGCAGGATGGTCCCCTACAATCGTATCGCTGGGGCGACCCTCGAGTCCGTGCTGAAAAACGACACACGGACGATTCTTCACAGGCTGTCCGTCGCGAGGGATGAGCAACGTTCCATAGGCGATGACATCGTCATGGACGTCCAAGACCACTTCGTAGCCAAGCCACTTGGGCTCGTCGTAAATCAATCGCGTGCGAGGCCTTAACGCAACCGCATCCCATTCCCAATCGCCAATCGTCTCGCTTCGAAAGAATTCTCGATACGGCTTGATCGTTTCGGCGAAGCTCTCGGCAGACTTCGTATCCAGTTTGCGCCAATAGAGATCGCGTTCCGCCGCCGAGCGTTCAAGAATGGCTTGCTGAAAGCGATTCCATTTGGAGAGGGTGTTTGAACGATACGTTTCCTCCGATGCCAAGAGACGCTCCTTCCACTTCGACGGTCGCAGATCCGGTGCCATCCCGGCCGTCTCGTTGATGCCAAGCGACTTGAGGCTCAATTGAATCGCCTGAGTGCTCGTTTGGTTACTCTTGGCATTTGCGTCTATTGGTTTGACGATTTGGATCCGCGAACTGAGTTGCCACGGACCAAGCAGTTTCTGGGTGAGCTGCCATTCGCTTTGGGCTTGCTCAATCGACGGGCCATTTAGGACTCCCGGAGCGCCACCGTCACCTAGAATGTCAACATCAGGTCCCTGCACAGCATCGATAACCAGCGACCGAGGAGCCACCATTGCAGCTAATTGGGCGTCCCCAAAATGGTTTAGCAGACCGTGCACGTTGCGATGGATCGGCTCCGACCAAATGCGTTCACGCGGACCAAAGTGACCTGAGATGCAGGCCGCTTGAATGCGAGGATCCACTGCCGCGGCGTACAATGTGAGGCTTCCTCCCTCACCCCAGCCAGCAACCAAAGTCGGACGGTCGCCATAGGTCTTTTGCAGGGCCTCGAAGGCCGCCGAGATTTCATGCACTTGATAACCGATCACATGTCGACCGAGTACGAAAGCCGAGCGATAAAGGAATTCCTGATCGGTGAGTTTGGATCGACCGTTGCGCGCCTCACGATTTCGACGAATCGTGTCTGGGACAACGACAACGCCACCGCGGGCCGCCAATTCCAATGCAACCAGCGATGATGTCGCATCAAAGCCACAGACCTGTTCCGGCGTCTGCCCGGCATCAGGTACCACTACAGCATGAAAACGAACTTCACCATTGGGAACAACAAGTAAACCTGTTGCATCGACGCCATCGAAGACTGGCCAACGTACTGAGTAGATCTTGCTGACTGCGTTGATTGCAACCCATTTGGTGTCATCGCTAGAGGGCGAAGCGACAGACTGAATCGTGAAGGAATCGCACTTGACTCGCTCATCAATCATCCCGATGCGCATTCGTAGTTCGTCACGAAGCGGTTGGATCGCGGCTTCGTAAGCCGCATTGTCTTTACCTCCGGGGGCAACCTCTTTCGGCTTCGGCCATAACGCCATGCGCGTTGGAACCGACCGATCCAGTTCCTTGAGAAGGAACCGATCGACTCCATCGACCAACTCGGAGGCAATGTCTCCTTGAATGTCGAGGACCGAAGTGCCCATCAACGTCTTCGCAATGGTAGCCTCTTGCGAGTTTCCAAGCGGCGTGAAACCGCTTAAGAAATTCAAGACCAGAACAATACAAAGCGACAAACCGGCACGGACTTTCATGGCTTTACTCATTTCAAAGCGAAATCAAGAGTGACAGGCTTCTTATCATAGCCTTGATGTCGCTTGGCCGTGGGCCGTGGGCCTCCCCTGTAAGCTCGATACCATCGACTTGGTCCAACCAATTGTGGCTCGGGAGGGTGAGGCGGGTGAGGCTCCTGCCGAACCATGGCGGCGCCAGCTCGGCAGGAGCCTCGCCCTCCCGTTGTTTTTCAAACGATTAGGCCAAGGCGCCATGCGACCTACTAACGGCGGAGCCAACTTGCCGAATCCCCATTTATCATGGGGGATGCAAGCAAGATTGTGTTTTGCGTGCTGGCGTTCAACGCCTCATTTTGCGGCAAGCTTTGACCGCCACCCCCTTGGTTCGCTAGTAAGCGATTGTCGCGTCCCTGCGGGGTGGTCGGATCGGACAGATGAGCAAAAGACATATCTAACATCGATTGCAGTCGCTTCACCTCGGGATTGTTCGTATTGGATGCTATCAAGCGGCCCAGTGTCATCCGAGCCGGAACCAGCTCGCCAATCCGATGCTGTGCATGGACCAATTGAATTTGTTTGTCGATTCGGTCGCTCGGCATCCGTTCGGATGCCAACGCGAGGGCCTCGGCGGCTTCTGTGCCCCGATCCAAGTCGGCCAAGGCCATGCCGCGAATCAACAGCACCTCGGGATCTGTGCTGGCTGTGGCATGCAAATCGGTCATTCGATCCAAAGCCGCGAGCGAACGTTGCGGACGGCCTGTATGACGATAAATTTCGGCGACCGAGAGTTGCACTCTGGAATAATCGCTTCGAATCAACAAGGCGCGATGGTAGCATTCTAACGCAGCAGGCCAATCGCGCTCCGATTGATGCGTGTCCCCAAGCAATGCCCAAGCTTCGGCATGACTTCGATTGGCGGAAAGAACTCCCAACGCATACTCTCTTGCCGCTTTCCGATCTCCCATATCAAGATTCATTTCGCCGAGTCGGACCGCATATTCAGGATTTCGGCCAGATAAGCGAACGGCTTCTCGCATGTGTTCGATGGCTCGCTGGCGGTCACCTCGCTGCCAAAGCGTGGTCGCGTACCCCCAATGCGCGCGTTCGTCCAACGGTGAGTTCCGTAGGGCTTCCGAAAACAGCATTTCCGCGTCTTGTTGTCGTGAGCGCTGCATCGCGTCTGCTCCTCGCAACGACAATTGCCGCGCTGCCACTAGTTGCGAGTTGGATTTCTGTTGAACAAAACTGCGACAGCCTAGCCCCGTACCGCCCATTGCGAATGCGAATACCCAAAACAGGACAATGCCCAGGCTTACCCCAGGACGTCGTAGTTTTAGGTTGGAATGAAGCATCGTATTTAGCTGTCCATCAATCCGTTCCGCAGCTCGCGCGCAGCGATTGCGCACTCTCCCAAGAATCTAATACCAAAACTCCACGATTGCTCTCAAGATAAACGGGGTAGTTTGACCCGTTTGCTAGCGTTCGCCAGTGTGCGCTAGAAACATGAACCTCATTTCCCACGCCCACCGCTCTCGCTCTGAGCGTGCCACACACAATTATTTCGCGGCGCGAAACGTACTTGTGGACGAGCGAGGCCCTTCGCTCGTTGGGTTCCTACAAAACCTGAGCGAGGGCCTCGCTCAGCCACAGAGAAACAGCCACAGAAAATGGATTTTGCTGATAGCTTACCTGCGTCCAGTCACCAGTTCACTCAATGCCGACCAGGTCGTGGATACAGCCGAGCATATTCGTTCCGAGGTTCCCCATTGGCCGCCCCAGGCGGGCAAGATCAACACGACAATCATGAACGCGCCCAACATTGCAACTGGCAACGTTGGATCGGTTTGACCGATGGCAGCTACCTGTTTGGCTTGGCCGGAAAGTGGAGCTTTTCGCATTTTTGGCGGCGTAAGTTCTTCGAGTTGCTTAAACTCGAGATCGACTTGATTCGATTGACTTATCCACTTGTGTGTGCAAAGCACACTCCAAAGCATCTCTTGATAAAGCAGTTTGGATTTGCTTCCAACAGAAACTTTCCTAGCGATTGCTATCGGCACCCGAACGAAAAAGCTGTCTCGGCTCAACTCCAAAACTTCGACTTGAACGCGTCGCCTTCCTAAACGAAGGGATCCTCGAGTGTTGCCAACGCTTATTTTGCATCGATAGGAGGGTGTTGCATCAATCATGCTGGATCACTGTGTTTTAGGGCCGCCGAGAGACTACGTACGTTTGTGGTGTTACTCGCTACTGTCCATTCTGGGTTTCAATCTTGAGCCAAATTCGAAACGGCAGCAATTTTCGCAAGAAAAACAAAACGGAATAGGGAAATGATGCGGCCTAGAATAATTGAATCGCTTACGTAGCCACTTCCAGTTCTGCGGCTCCTGCCTGCTAGTTGCTCTTTCCTGACGATCCGGTCTATCCCAGTCGATCCTAATGCATGTACGGAAGCAATTGTGCCAGCAATGACGGTATTGCATGCAAAAAAGGAAGTCCAGTGCAACATCAAGTTTCCCCCATAAGGTCCGATCTCAGAAGCCGTGCATTGTATCGGCCTGGATCGTTGCACAGCCCAGGAGTTTGGTGTCGGCTCGCGTTCGCATACTTAGCGTTGGTTAGCCCGTGCTTCGTTCAGGCCCAAGTGCCCGGCATCTGCACGCAGCCAGACGGTTTCTCATGGCCAATGAACATGGATCCCAATGCCGGAGTGCCGTCACAAGCTGGATTCACGGGCACTTCCGATAGACTCGCTTCACCGAATCGGATGCAACGCAACAGACCCGTTCAGAATCCAATGGACACGGCTGCATTAAAAGCGTTCCTGAATCGGACGGATCCCAGGGATGCAACGACAACAAAACCAACCGAAAATCGCTACTCACCCCATTCGGTCCACACGCCCATTCCACCGCTGCCTGCGGCCAGGACCGTGAATCCAGGCAAAACGCTTGCCAACGTTAGCCGTCGAACCCGGCTCGATGAGGAAGATGATTTGCTCGCTCCTTCACCGAACAAAAGCGACGACTTGCTCACCCCATCGATTGCCCCCAATGCCACCAGCGATCCACTTTCAAGCATGGGGCCAGATCTGGCCAACGAACAACCAAGTACTCAGCTGAAAGTTTCGGTACCAGCCAATGGCAAAGCAGCCATCGACCCGCACCTCGAGGTGTTCGCAAACGAAAAGTACCCTTCTGCATTAACTTGTGCAAAATGCCATCAGAAAATCTATGACGAATGGCGAGTTAGCGGCCACGCCTATGCTGCTGTTTCACCCATGTTCCAGCGCTTCGAACAGGCCGTCGCTGAATTGGTACGAGGTACGTCGGGTACTTTTTGCGTGCGGTGCCATGCTCCGGTAGCCACTCAAACAAACCACCCTCGTGAAGCCCCTATTTTCTCCGGACCTGCCGTATTTCGAGAGGGAATCACCTGCATCGCCTGCCATCGCGTTGTCGAACGCTACGGACGTGTCAACGGGGAACGCCGCATCGAGACTGGCAGCCCTTACGATCCCGTGGTTGGTAGTTGGGGTGGCGATGGGGTCGCAGCCGTAATTGCAGATGCGGAGAACTACAAAGTCAAAACAGATCCGAATGACAAGCGTCCACTCCAACCCATTCACAATGGAGCCATTAAGTTCGAACAACTTTCGGACAGCTCTTTCTGCGCGGGCTGCCATCAAGTGGTCGTGCAACCTGGTATAGCACTGGAAGTGGTTTACCAACAGTATCGCTCCGGTCCAGCTTGCAAAAAGGGTGTCTCGTGTCAGGACTGTCACATGGGCGCTGTCCCTGGCAAACCCAACGGTTACACCTACGGCGCTGCTGCCGAGGTCAATGGAAAATCCATTCATTCCAACCGCAAACATTCCAACCATATTTTTCACGGCCCAAGCTACCCATTGGCACATCCAGGCATTTTTCCTCATAACGAAAAATCACTACGCTGGACCCCCGAGCAATGGCTGGAGTTCGACCATCGCCAGGGTTGGGGAACAGATGCCTTTGAGAACGGAGTCGCTCGCGGACAACTTCCAAACTACTTTCCATCCGCTTGGTCATCCCCCCAGGAACGTCGCGATGCGCGAAAAGTTGTCGACGAAAATGAAAAATTGATCGCCATCAAGCGCGATTCATCAACGCAAGTTTTAGAAAACGGTGGTCGCATCGACGGCCCTTTCTTCGATTTGGAACCTCGCGCAGGTCATGATCTCAAGCTTCGTTACGTGATCAGCAATACCAGCGAAGGCCATAACATGCCTAGCGGTTCCTTAGGTGCTCAACCACAACTCTGGCTCAACACAGTCTTGATTGGTCCAAATGGGTCGCATCTGTGGGAGTCAGGGCATTTGGACACCAATGGTGACCTTTGCGATTGGCACTCGCTGGATGTTCGGTCCAGCCGTTTCCAACGCGATACCCAATTGGTCAATTTTCAAACCAGATTCTTAATCACCAATGTCAAGGGGACGGAGCGTGAGATGTACTTGCCCGTCAATGTCGATATCGACCCGCTCCCGTTCTTCCGGCCAGGTACAGTCCCTTATACCGTACTGAACCATCCCCCCTTCATCCGCATGGAAGCACACAGCATAGCACCGTTGGACTCGCGTACCGCGCACTACACGATTCCAGGGAAATTGCTTTGCGAGCCCGGAAAATATCGGTTGAGTGTCCGATTGAGAAGCCGAGTGGAGCCCGCTTACTTCCTGTTGTTTTGTCAAGGCACACCGGAGATGCAGCGATCGCTGATCGAAGGCATCATTGATGTTCATCCGTATTCCACCGAATTCATGGTGCGTTAAGGTGCGAATACAAAAAGCAACTCCTTCTCGAAACAGTCTCGGTCGCATGGATGGCATGCCGCGATCGATCGCATGGCTGTTGCTCGGTGGGCTAGGGCTTGGCAATGCTGGACTCGCTCAAGGCCAACAAGCAGATGCCCCTTACCCATCGATTCCAGCCCGATCTTTTGCCATTTTAAGGCCTATCAGCCAAGTTCCCGCGGATGTCAACCGGAACGCTCAACAACCTCATGGGCGGATCCTCCCGATTGCGCCGCCAGCCAAAAAAGCGTCCGGCAACCCGGATGCAAAAAGCAGTGCCGTGCGAAAACTCCCGGCATTGCCAGTAACAGTGCATAGAGTTCCGCTGCAGGAATTCTTAGAGGACATTCCAGCTCAAAAAGATGCAGATTCACCATTGCCTCCGCTAAGAAAACCTCAGGACGCGCAATCAGAACCTCCCGTACCCAATCCAACACCCGCGGATGAGAACTTGCCCGATGGTAGTCTGCTCGAACAACGCGAGAAATCCGCCACGCCCTATCCCGCACCGGATTTTTCCACTCTCGCGGAACCCGTTGTGCCGTTACCAACCATGCGAGCACCGCTGGATTTTAATGGCTTCGAACCCGAATCTCCAGGCGATTGGAACCTACCGGAACCCCGTCGACTATTCCCGTTGCCTAGGGTAGACAAACCCTCACCTCCGTCGCTGAGTCCATCCCAGAGTCCATCATCGCAAAATCCACAAACCCTCAATTCGGTAGGTCTTCCCCCTTCGCTTGGTGGAACTTATTCCGTTTCGCCGCAATTTCAGTCGTTGCTCAACCCTAGTCCGTCCGCAGGCCGGTCAAGCTCCGTAGGCAACACTGGTTATCCACCCAACGCGCAGCCTCGAACATTAAACAACCAATCGCAGCAGCATGAGTCTTTACCCCTCAAGGAACGACTCAATGCCAAGCGTTGGCAGCTCCAGCATGCTCGCCAACTACCGACATCCAATAGCAGTACTCCTGTCACGTCCGACCAGACATGCCTCGTCCCTTACCAACCCGACGATTTTGCGCCCGTTCCCTACGTGGCACAACAGCTGGATCCACGGCGAGAAATGGAAACGTACTATGGAAAAGTGGCGATCGATACGCAGCGCCCTTGGGTGGAATGGTGGCGGCCTTTCTACACCGGTGGGATGTACGAGCCGGGTGTTCCTGTCCTGAGCGATGTCAACTTACTGACACCCGCGTTCCTAGTCTATGGCGACTATCGAACCGGTGTCGGAGTCCATCGAAACAATGGTAAGCCTGTTCGCAGTTTGGCTAACCGATTGAATTTGGATATGGATCTGCGATTGACGGGCACCGAGCGCTTTCACCTATTTACTGGACCGTTGGACCATAACGGTCGGTTTACCCGGCTTGACTTCAGTGACAACAAAATAAAGTTAGAGGAAGAACTCGACTTTCAACTCGACACGGCATTTTTTGAAGGGGACCTGGGTGCTATCACCGGCAGTTGGCTGGGAGACGATGCGCCCTTCGACTTGCCATTCACCTGCGGGTTAGTTCCACTCCTTTATCAAAACGGGATATGGATGGAGGACGCAATCGCTGGTTTTGCGGTGGGAGCCCCATGGAAACACAGTCGTGCCCTCAACTGGGCCAATTACGATGCCACCTTCTTTGCGGGCTTCAATCAAGTCACCAGCCCCGCCTTCAATAACGACAACAATGCGGCCGCTGTGTACGGAACCGCTTGGTTTGTCGAAGCCTACAACGGTTATATTGAAGCGGACTACGCTTTCTTGGATGACCTCGACAAACTGGATCGTTCTTACCACAACGCTGCCATCGCTTACACGCGCCGCTACTTTGGTCGGATCTCCAACACCATTCGATTGATTGGAAACATCGGCCAGTCTGGGCCAGCCATCAATCGCTCCGCCGACGGCGCGCTGCTATTGTTCGAGAATAGTCTTATCTCGGAACAACCAAGCACGTTCGTTCCGTACTGGAATTGTTTCGTCGGGAACGGTCGTCCCCAGAGTGTGGCTCGAGCGCAAAATGCCGGCGGAATCCTGCGCAACACCGGCATCAACTTTGAGACGGATGGCTTGACCGGTTATCCGACGCTCAACGCCACGGCTTCGAACTCGTACGGTGGGGCGGTCGGACTCAACGTCTTGAGCGCAGACTTCCGCAAGCAGTTGGTGTTCGAGTTTGCAGCCTTGGACACCTATGGCAACCCAGCCCTCAGCTCAGCCGCTGGCCCTGAATACGCGGTAGGAACACGCTATCAGACAGCCCTCAACAATCGGCTCATTTGGCGAGTCGACTTGATGAACGGTTGGTTTGACAATGCCCCCGACATCTACGGCACCCGATCCGAAATACGTTGGAAGTTTTAGTTTTTGGAGTGCTGGGATTCATCCCAGCTTTAAGATGCAGCCCTCTTACGCACGGTGTACAAAGTGTAGAACGGCACTCCGTGCCGTTTACCCCCCATTAACCCCGGCGCGGACTGAGTTTTCGTCTCGATTCCCATTGACTCCGCTAACCAATCGCGGTTCGTTTCGTGTAACCTAAGTTACTCAGAAGTAATCCACGTTACTTTAGCGACCTCTGCTAACCGTTTTGGGGCTAAGCATAAAATGACAAGACGAATACTCGTGACATGGGTTGGACACAACGACTTGGGTGCGATGAGTCTGCACACCAAACTTTCCGTTACCCATCAGGCAATCGTCGACAAGATTTTCGAAAAGAAGACCATCAGCGAAGGAGTTGGGCCAATCAAGGCGTTAACCGATAGTGAAAGGTTTGACGAAGTACACCTCATCGGAAATGACGATGAATCACTCCTTCGGAGGTACTTTCAATGGATTAAGGTCTCTGGCACAGTTCACCCGATCAAGATTGAGAATCCTTCAGACCATTCAGAAATTTACCAACTGGTTGTCCCAATTCTTGAGTCGTTGAATCTTGATCCTAAGGATGACTTGTGCTTCCATCTCAGTCCGGGAACTGCTGCGATGACATCAATCTGGTTTCTATTGGGGAAGAGCAAGTTTCCGGCAACACTTTTCCAAACGTATTTTGATCCAAAGAGTAAAGTCAATCGGGTTTGGACTACCGAGATACCGTTCGATATCACCGTCGACGTTTTGCCTCAGTTGATGCGTGAGCCCGACCGGCTGATGCAACATCTTCAGAGCCATAGCCCCCAGGAGATCCAGGGGTTCGAGAGCATTGTCGGCGATAGCGATGCGATCCGTTACGCGGTTGGGCGAGCGCAACGAGCAGCAATTCACGACGTATCCGTTTTAATTCTTGGCGAAAGCGGTACCGGAAAAGAAATGTTTGCAGAGGCCATTCACAAGGCCAGTGGGCGGCGAAACAAAAAAATACTATCGATCAATTGTGCGGCGATTTCTAAAGAGTTGATTGAATCGGAGCTTTTCGGTCATGCCAAAGGGGCTTTTACGGGAGCCGAAAAGGAACGCATAGGACTGCTGAAGCAAGCCGACGGAGGGACACTCTTTTTAGATGAAGTTGGCGAGTGCGATCTTGGTCTGCAAGCCAAGCTGCTTAGGGCTTTGCAGCCAGCTCATGACAAAGGACCCTGTCATCGAGTCTTTCGCCCCGTCCAAGGTAACGAAGATCAGGAAGCAGACGTTCGAATCATTGCCGCAACCAATCGCGATTTGGTCAAAATGGTGCAACAAGGAACATTTCGCGAAGACCTTCTATATCGCTTGGCGGTTATCACGGTCAAGTTGCCGCCACTCCGTGATCGTGGCAAGGATGTTATGTCTCTGGCAGAATCGATGCTCGTTGGAATCAACGAACAGTTTCAGAAAGCTCTCGGCAAAGCTTATGTTTCCAAGACACTCTCGTCCGATGCCAAGAAATTCATTAGAAAACACGAATGGCCAGGAAATGTGCGAGAACTGCGCAATGTCTTGATCCAATCCGCAGTAATGTCCATCGACAAAACGATCACTGAACGAGATTTCGAAGCAGCTCTTTCGCAATTACCCAATACTCGTCAGGACTCTGGAGATTCAGATAAACCTCTCGGCGATGGCTTCGATCTCGAAGCGTATTTGAATGAGATTCGGAAACGGTACCTCGTTCGCGCCATGCAACAGGCCAATGACGTAAAAAACAGAGCCGTCGAACTGTTGGGGTACAATAGCCATCAAGTTCTGACCGGCCACCTTATTCGTCACGGTCTTGAGGCCCAGAAAAAGAAACCAGCTCGTCGGCAAAACTCGTAACAACGGGGCTCCGAAGCAGCTTTGGACGAGTGCCTCACTCACGGCCATTAGCCCCGGTTCCCTACGGACCGTTCGAGAAATTATTGTCGTGGATCGCTCCGCGATCCAACGTTCTGATCGCGGAGCGATCAGCGACAATGCGAGAGTTAATTCTCGAACGGTCCTAAGTGCTTGACAATCCTAAAATCCAATCGGAACAAAGGTAAAAAACATTACTTTCAAGTAAGAATAATTACCTTTTGCGCTGCTGCTGTGACCTCAAAAAGTTCATTGTTAATTCTTAAGTCATTCGCGGCAAACATCTTGCGACAATTTTCGAATTTTCTTTTTCAGCGTTGGCACGGGTTCTGCGTAAGAAGGTTTTCATCAAACAAACCTCCTTCTAACCCGGAGCCAAAGAACCGTGCAATCAAAATCTGTTATCGAATCAGTTTCCGGTGTTCTAAATAACTTCAACGGATTGAATGTGCTCTTCGATCCGCCAGCCGATGGGCCACGTTCGGGCACTTGCGTCCCCATCTCGGATTCATCGCTCCATCCGAGCTTGCACGGTCTAATCGCTTCCGAAGCACCGGACGGATTGTTCACACATCAGCAACAGGCGATCGAGTCTGTCTTAGCTGGCAACCATACCATCGCCGCAACACGGACCAGCAGTGGCAAGTCACTAATCTTCTCCCTTCCCGCGATGGACGCTATCTGTCGTGACGCCAATGCAACATCAATGTTCCTGTACCCACAGAAGGCTCTTGCGAACGACCAATATACAAAACTCTCTGCAGCGATTGCGCGAGTGCCTGAATTGGCGGAATTGCAAACCCGCAAGCCACACTTGGTTAGCCGCTACGATGGCAGCACTGCCCAAGACTCGAAGAGCCAGATCCGTGATCAAGTGCAATTGCTCATCACCAATCCAGACATGCTGCACATCGCTATTCTTCAGTATCATCAAACGCATTGGGCTCGCTTCTTTGCGAACCTAAAGTTGATTGCGATCGACGAATGCCATGAGTACCGAGGTATCTTTGGCACCAATGTCTCCTATATCCTCAGGCGTTTGAGGCAAATTTGCAAATTCCACGGCTCAAACCCCCGCTTCATTGCCACGAGTGCGACGGTAGCGGATCCGCAAGCCCATCTCCATGAACTCGCAGGATGCGACTTCAATCTGATCGGTGCAGATCAAGACGGCAGCAAACAGGGGCGCCGAAAGTTCTATATGCTCAGCGGTAGCGAGCACTATTTGGAATTCGGACGCAAATTGGCGGTGTCGCTGGTGGCATCCGGCCTGCGAGTCTTAGCGTTTTGCCCAAGCCGTGTTTCTGCAGAGCGGATGTTAGCCAAGATGCGCAAGCCGACCGGCGAACTCGAGGACTATGTGGCTGTTTATCGATCTGGACTTAAGAGCAATGAGCGAGAAGCCATCGAGTCGCAATTGCGGGACGGAACCAAGAAGCTTGTCTTCTCCACAAGTGCGTTGGAGCTGGGCATCGACATCGGAGGCCTCGACGTGGTCCTTTGTATGGGACTACCGAATTCGATGATGAGTATGTGGCAACGAGCTGGTCGCGTCGCTCGAGCTGGCCGCGAGGGGGCAATCATTCTAATCCCAGGCGATTCGCCACTCGATGCGCACTTTGCACGGCACCCGCAAGAATTGTTCAATCGGAACAACGAAGCGTTGGCGCTCAATCTCGCAAACGAGCGAGTCGCGTGCCAGCACTATGCTTGTGCTGTTCATGAGACGGTTCGCGGCGAGTCCGCACTCAATTGCGACATCCTCGGCCCAACCATTCAGACAATTCAAGAGCTTCGCGACGCAGGCAAATTATCGCGGCCAGAATTCTACTGCTCTGACCCACACGGTGAAGTTAGCATTCGGAACACTGGCAAATCGAACTACGAGCTCGTCTGCGATAATGAAAAAGTCGGTGACATTGGCAGCTTTCACTTATTGCGTGAAGCCCCACGGGGTGCCTTGTACCGTCACAATGGAATGGTCTATCGGGTGCTGGATGTGATTCGAGGAAAGAAAATTGTCCGGCTTCGTCCTGAACGGACCCGAAACGAAACAGTCTCGCTCGTTCGCAAAAAGATTCGTCAGAAGTACCCGCTGTCGGTTCGGGAGTATTCGCAGGCAACCCTTTCCGTGGCACGCATTGATGTTACCGAATTCTTGCAATCGGTCACGGAGAAGGACGCTTCGGGCAAAACAATTCGAACCAGTCCTGGCACCAACATGCCGCAACACAATTTGCCGACCGAAGGAGTCGCATTGGCGTTGCGCGAAAGATTGGTTCAATCACTTCAGTCCGAGATGAAGAATCGCGTCGAAGTTGTGCTCGGATCGATCGAACGGCTCATGGCCAACCTGTTTCCGATTGTGGCTGGCCCATGCGACAGCCAAGATTTTTCGTCTGGCATTGAAAAAACGAACGCAGGCGAACTGGTTCTCTATTTGTACGACAATGTTTACGACGGCGTCAATCTCACGTCGATCGCATTCGACAACATCAAGCCACTGCTTGAGAAGGTTGAGGATCGCATTCAGTCCTGCGACTGCCAACTGGAATGTGGATGCGTTCGCTGCATTGCTGATCCGATGAGAGAAGCTACGACCAGCAAAGAAGACTCGCTATGCGTCGTGCGGGCATTAATCAATCTGCTAGAAACCGAGAATCCGCCCACAATGCATTTTGCTCGTCCTGATGCTGGTATTGGATCCAGCTCAACGGATTCCGAATGCACGACCTGCCAGACGCTCGTATCAGCATCGTCCAAATTCTGTTCAAACTGTGGAACCCGAGTTGAGGAGTTGTCAAATGTTGCTGTGTGAAGTCGAAAATCCCGTCCGAGCCCAAACCATGTTTTCCGTCGACCGAATCTCGCGTCAAGGAGATAAATTCCTTGGCCGCCTCCGATTGGACGCTGAAACACTTAAGTCGCTAAGGCAAAACAACGTAGGACTGCTGTTCGAAAAGTTCCTGTCCCTAGAAACGATGCTTGGCCGGATAATACCGCTGGCCGACAAGCACGAACTTGGCCGAACCGCGATTGTGTATTCCAGCAAAGCAGCGTGTTCGTATATCTATGACATGTTGAGCGACGCAGGACTGTGCGAACGGTCCAAGAAGCCACCAGTGACCTGGCACGTCGGGAATCTTGTCTTCACGTCGGTCGAGGCATTGTCCAAGCTTTCACAAGAGAATGAGGGTACATCCATATCGATGGTAGTGTTGCTCGACCCAACTTGCATGGTCCATCACGCCAGGACCATGCGATTGGGCAACGGGCGAACACACGATCGCCCTCAAATCATCGTCGACGCTTTATGCGACCTGGGCACCGATGGCTTGCAACCTTTGTTTGTAACAATGACCTGCATGGCAGCCGTTTCGCTCAACAGTGAAAAACTAGCTCGCGTTTACTGCCGCGAGACGTGGTGGTTCTGCGATGGACCATCGATCTCCGTGCCCAATATCTGATCGAACCCGTTGGATATTTCGTAGCGATCCGTGCACAAGCTTCCATAAAAATTGCCGCATCCACGATGAATACTAAGAATCCATTACAATCCATGACCGAAAGCAACCTTTCCCAAAGGTGCACAACGAGGAACAACAAATGATCACAGCAATAGAAATCGAAAACTTTAAGGGCTTTGGTAAGAGACAACGTATCGAGTTTGCGCCAATTACTCTCCTCTTTGGCAAGAATAGTGCTGGAAAGAGCTCTGTTTTCCATGCCTTGTTCTTTTTAGAAGAGTTCTTTCGCACCAAAACCCCCCACTTTGGGAAGCTAGAGTATTTCTCGAGCCCTGAATTGCCTGTGTCTCTTGATGGATTTCAGAACACTATTCATGGGCAGGATTCGTCAAGGGAGATCTTTTTTCGATTGGAGCTAGATGTTGCAGACGAGGGAGAAGTCGGCCGAGTTCCGAGAATGAACTATGACATAGATTGGGATATGGGGAGCGGTTTTTGGGCTTTGGAAGTTGGAATCGGCATGATCAATGGGGAGGCAAAGTTGACGCAATTCTCTGTAGTTAGAGATCGCGAATGCGTTGTGAACGTCAGATTCGAATCTGATTCCTCTAGATTCGTGCTAACTGCATTCACAGGACTTCTAGAGATGGGCTTTGTTGAATTTCCACCTACAGAAAGCGAAAATCGGATTTACGAGTGTGAAGCTGTCAGTTGCGAGTCGCCACTCGATTCGATTCGGAGCTTCAGTAGGACGTTCGGAGAAGATGACGAAATTGATCCCGAGGTACTTGAGTACATCGAATTCATTGTCCGTGGCGCTTTTGCTTACTGTAAATTGTGTTTGCACGACATGATTTACATCGGCCCACTGCGAGCTTTTCCCCATGAATTCAGCGAGCGAGATTCATGGGCAAACGGTCTAGCAGCATTGGAAGAACTCGGAAACATACAGGTACTTGAACGTACAAATCAGGTAATGGAGAAAATCAGTCTAGGGTATCAGCTCCGGGCGGAAAAGATTCCTGGTTGCTATGTCGAACCCTGGCTGGTTCCTCAGCGGGCAGATAAGACCTTCGAAAACGTTCGACTTCGTATACAAGATGTAGGATGCGGCGTGTCCCAGGTCCTCCCACTGATTGTTGCGCTCAGCCTAAAAAAAAGGAAGCTGGTGATGATCGAGCAACCAGAGCTTCACCTCCACCCTTCGTTGCAGACTCAACTTGGAGACTTGTTTCTCGAATTGACCGGTAACGTAGAGTCACGGGCTATAATAGAGACCCACAGCGAACATTTGATTCTTCGAATCTTGCGTCGAATACGCGAAACCAGCGAAGGAGATTTGCAGGCGGGAGCGATCTCCGCTTTCCCAGATCAAGTTGCCGTGTTCTTCCTTGATCAAAGCGAGTACGGTACTAGGGTGAATCGACTACGTATTAACGAAGAGGGCGAGTTTATCGATGACTGGCCGCACGGATTCTTTGAGGAACGGGCTGAGGAGCTTTTCGGGCCATGATTTATGAATATGCGCTCGACCCGGAACTCCTTTCAAATTGGACCAACTTCCAGCGAATCATTTCGTTGTTCGGAATTACCAAAGGAAGATTGATTTCCCGCTTCCCAAGGCGCTGGGAACGAATGGTGTATGATTCCTGTGCAAGTGGCACTACTGAACGATCGAGGATTGAGATTGCCTTGAAGCGAATAAGTCGAGACATGCTCCTCCCGCGAAAGCACTATTGGGGTGACGGCCTGCGCTGGATCGATAATGCAAAGGCGGAGCATACACGGCGTCCTTTTCATGCTGTGCTTGCCAGCGAAGCGGATCCAATTTTGTCATTTGTTATTGATGCGACTGATCTGGACCACACCGACCTGCCAAAACTCTTAGAGGCAGGGCCATCAAAAATAATACTGCGTACCCCCGAAGAACTTGGTCGGGCTGTTCTACCACTCTTCCTTTTGTCCAAGCAAATGCTAATCGTTGAACCAAATTTCAGAATCAATGGTTCAGGTTTTCTTAAAACCTGGGAAGCTCTCATGAAATCCATGCTCGATACTCAGGGGAATTTGCGTCCTTCGCTTGAGATTGAATTGCACCTGGGTGCGGACAAACTTAACGATTTCGTCGATGCTCAGGCGTCGTTAAATGCGAAACTGGCACCGTTGATTCCAGCGGGTAATCGCGTTTCAGTTGTAAATTGGCCAAAGGAAGATGTTCATAATCGGTATTTGCTAACTGACAAAGCAGGTATTCAAATCGGGGAAGGTTTGGGACTGCCGGATGAACGCTCCAATAGGCGGGACGATACCCTGTCCTTTACCGATAAAGAGACAACGGACAAACTGATTGAAAAGTATAAGCGAAAACGACCTGGTCAAGCTACATATTTAGTTGATGGTACAATGCGAATCCCGCGTTAGTTCTTTATCAATCGGAATTTTTGCATGCGAAATACAATTCGGAACGACAGCTTCCGTCAGTTCCCGTAACTCGACGAACCTGAGCAAAGGTTTGAAGATGGTCGACAAGAGGCGATCGATTTCGCCGCAGTCAATGACCTCAATCGTCAGTATGCATCCAAAATAAATCCGGATGACAAAAACCATGCCAGCCAGCAAAAGTCTTCCGTATCCCCGATGTTGCGTTGAATGTGAAAAAGAGTCCGTTGTTCGCCTGGCAATTCCGTATAACGCCGAAGTCAAGCACGATGGGAAGCTACACTCATTTCTTATTCCTGAGCTGCACATTGACAAGTGCACGAATTGTGGCGAAGAGTACTTTAGCTCCGAAACGGACGGCGAGATTTCGAAAGAGCTGCGAGTGCATCTGTCTTTTCTACAGCCAGAAGAGATCCGAGCGAAACTGAATGCTCTTGGAATCAATCAGTCCGATTTTGCAAATCGGATCGGAGTCGCCAAGGAGTCCGTTTCGCGTTGGATGACTGGAGCAGTGATTCAGAATCGAGCTATGGACAATCTAATGCGCCTATTTCTCGGATTGGAGTCCGTGCGTAACGTCCTGACTGCAAATGGACATCGCTAAGGATTGGGGCTGGTAGATAACGACAGCCTTCATAAATCCTCGTGAAATTGACGATAGTTCGCGTTCGGCTTCTCAACTTGGCGAACCGGAGCGCAGGTAGAAGATCATCGACCAGAGTCGATCGATTTCGCCTCGGTCAATGACCTCAATTGGCTTTAGTCCGTCAAAGGCATTATTCGGCTTCAGCAGCCATGTTCCAATCGAAGCAGTCTGCATGATCTCCCCCAAAGCCGCGGTCAATCGAACCAATTCGTGAAAACGCCGGGTGGCTGACTCAGACGGCGCGGTTCCGGACTCAATTCCTGCCAACGAACGAATCGAGATCGGAAACAACTTCGCAAACTCCGCCTGGGTCAAGTCAATACTTGTCCGCAGAGATGCAAAACTTGTTTTTTCGGAAGTCTTGGTAACCGTTCCAGACCGAACGCCACGAAAACCGACTGCCTTGGTTGAACGTTTCGCGTTGGCAACCTTTACCGGTTTGCGCACCGCCACCTTAGGTTTGCGTATAGCCTTCGGTCTAGACGATGTACCTGTCATTGACGTTTTCCTTTTTCGCTACTTATCTTTATGCTCACAATTGAAGTATCGGATCTACACAAGCCAAAGTCAAGCAAATACGCATGCATATTTGCATGCAAGTATCCCTGTCTCGAAATTCCCCGCAAGCCATAGCTGTTTCGGGTGTGAGCGATGCATAAACTACTGCGATGCCCGCAGGATTCCAACGCTGGCCATGCAACTTACTTCCAGTTCCCGAGATCACATCCGAAGTGTTGGCATACTTTGGAGTGGAAGAGCGAAAAACGATTCCGTCGAAAGATACCGCACCTTCTACAAGCAAGCTAAGGCGTTTCTGAATCTGTCTTTGTGTCGGTGGCGTCATTTGCTCGTTCCAGGTACACCAATGTTGCGTTACAATTCCTCGGAATCAGAATCAAACTGCCCGATATGATATAACGAACCTGCGTTTCTCTGTCAGCCGCTACCCTCCGTGCTTTCATTCCCACCGAAAACCAGGAAATCAAATTGACGCGATAACTTCGACTAAACCATTTACCCCGTATCGGAAAGAAACTCAAAGGAACAGAATGATGAGCGTCAATAATCGGATCAGCATCGATTCGCAAATCTGTCACGGCAAGCCATGTATTCGTGGGCTTCGATATCCAGTCACTACGATACTCGAACTGCTTGCCGCTGGCATGAGCCACCCAGAAATTCTGGCCGACTACCCAGACCTGGAGGAAGAAGACATTCGCGCCTGTCTGCAGTACGCCGCCAAGCTTAGCGATGTAAAGACTTCGACTAGGGTCAGCGCATGAATTGGCTGATCGATGCTCAACTGCCACGTCGGTTATCGGAAAGACTAGGAGCCTTAGGTCACGATGCAATACACACATTGGACTTGGCCGATGGAAACCGTACCACGGATGCTGAAATCAATCGCATCGCAGCGGAGTCAAGACGCATTGCGTTGAATGCGATAATGATACTGTCGTTCGCGTAGCAATTCCGTATGACGCCGAAGTCAAGCATGGTGGGAAGCTACACTCATTTTTTATTCCTGAGCTGCACATTGACACGTGCCCGGCAATTTGACAAACGAACGGGCCTTCAGCCCTAAAATGATTGCGTTTTGCCTAGTCCCAGGCCTTTGGCCTGGGCTAGGCAAACTAACTGGCCTTCGGCCCTAAACTCAATAGTTCCACTTCAAAAACTATGCTTCGGGTTGGGATACTCCAATTTGCCGCTCGCCTTATGGCAACCTCAAGAAACTATCCTCGCGATTTTTCGAGCAGAACCATCATGATCAGCGAGAGCAGTGCTCGAAGCTCATCGTCTTGGTCGAGTTCACATTTCTTTTCGATGACGAAATAGCGTTCCAAGACGGATGGTTTCTTGATGACTCGCATAGCAGTGGTGCCGTCCGCCATCGTGATCAAGTAGCTCGGATTGATCAGGTAGAGGGCGATAAAGCCTACCAGCGGAATCTCACCCAGGAGCGACTCGACGATTTTTTTCCAGGGGCTTTCTTCGCGAATATGCATATCGACCGCGTTGCCTTCAATCACTTCGTAATGCGCAGACCATAACGAACGCATCCCAAGCCGTCTGACCGCCCCCCAATCGCTTCCGTCGGCTGCCGTAAACCGATAGTTGGCAGAAAAGTCGATGATCCTGTCGGCATTAATCTCAAACAACTTGTTCTTGAGACTGGAGTCCGAAAACACTTCTACTTTCTCCTTGAGCCGAAACATCTTTTGCTTCACGAAGAGGATCGAAGTGCCGCCAGCATCGCGCACCGTGATTTGCTGCGATAATGAAAGAAGCTTGAATCTGAGGTCGAGTGGGTACTGCATATTTGTTTCCAACGAAGGCCAAGGGAAAAAACCGATGCAAATCTAACACGAATGCCACTGGATTGCTAATTGTGCTTGTGCAGCACACAGGGTTTTTGTGGATGAGCGAGGCCCTCGCTCAGGTTTGGTAGGCAATGTGCCACGCGGCTTGAATGGTGCATCCGAGCCGATGCTAGCAGCGCCGGCCACGACAATCCGGAATATTCTACGCAATCGCTAAAGTCCGCTAGATCTTCGGCCGATAACTCCTTCGTGCTAACAGTTTGCCATCGGACCATTAGGTTCTGTCGTGAACGATAAGTGCGTTAGGGGGGTACCTAACACAAGTATCGAAAAGCGAATGCATGCAATCTTGACCGCTTGGTGGCGATCGGGGTGGATGCATTGGATGGATTCTGCCTGAAAATAGGCTAGATTTCGTCAACGCGGCTCGAAACACGTCGACCGACGGGACCCTCTGGCTCATGAAACGCTACCTTTATCGATGGTTCGCTGGATTGCAAATGGGCTGCGTTGTGCTGACCGGATGCCACCCCACCCAGCCATTCTTTTTGGGCGAACGCGGAGATCTTGCGCACTACCTCGACCGCGCTCAGCAAATTGAGTATCCCGATCTCATCGCTGAGCCATTGCCGGAAGCGAGTCAATCGCATGAACCCTTCTCGCTCAACAATCAGAATTTCGAGCATCTCGACCTGTCCCTTGAGCAGTGCATCGCTTATGCGTTGAACAATACGCAGGTTGTTCAAGCATTGCCTGGAACACAACGTCAGAATGCGGACATCGCGGCGACGATGTTATCGAGCCCTTCTGGACAATTGACAACCGCCAGCGACCCAGCCATCGCTGCCACTACGACCAATTCACAACCGGCCGTAACGGATCAGAACGGCAATCGCATCCTACCGCGAGGCGCGTCTAGGGCAAACCAAGTCGGCGGCGTTGAGGATGCGTTGAGCGAGTTTGATGCTCAGTTCACTTCGTTTATGTCCTTCAACACGACAGACCGAGCCCGCAACGTCGGAGCAGGAAACGTTTTCAATCCACAGTTGTTCGTGGGGCGTGATACAACTGCCCAAATGGCCATCTCCAAAAGGACAGCAACCGGCGGCGTCGCTACAATTCGGTCTCAATCCATCGGTTCCTTTAACAATATACCAACTCAATCTATTGCGGCGGGTAACTTCGGTCGAGCGGTTCCTACCGACTACACTCAAATCTTCGAAGCTCAAGTACAACATCCGTTGATGCGAGGCCGCGGAACCTTAGTGAACCGAATTCCTATCGTGCTCGCAAGCATCAACGAAGACATTGCGATTGGCCAGTACGAAGAACGCATTCGCAATTTGGTACGAGACGTTGAATTCGCTTACTGGGATCTATTTGCGGCCTACTTCAATGTTGACACGGCTAGAACTGCGTTAGAGAGCGCTGCACTTGCACATAAGATCGCCTATGCAAAACTAAAGAGCGGTACGTCAGCCAACGCCGAAGCCCAAGCGCGAGTTACCTACCACCAATTTAAAGCACAGCTAGATGCCGCTATTGCTGGTGGTGGCACGTTTGGCAACGATCCAGGACTATTTGGTCGCGAACAGAACTTGCGACTGCTGATGGGTTGGGCAGCCAATGATGGACGATTGATTCGCCCGAGCGACAAACCCGCTATCGGTTTGGCCGAATTCGATTGGGAGGCAGCTCGCGGTGAAACCCTATGCCGAAACATCGACCTGCGACAGCACAAGTGGATTATCAAGCAACGCGAACTCGAATTGATGTCTGCCAAGAACCAAGCGTTGCCGGACGTGAATGTGTCCTTGAACTATCGATGGCTAGGGGTTGGTAGCTCCCTCATCGACCGACACGGTGGCAATGCTCCGTTCCCTGTTGGGCGTCCAAGTGCCTTTGAAGAGCTTTTCGGCGGTAATTACCAAGAAGGTGGGATTCGAATGGAATTCAATCCCAATGCGTTTGGTTCGCGAAGGCAGCTAAACGACGTCCAAAACAAACAGCTTGCGTTGGCCAGGGAACATCGCGTTCTAGAGACGAAGGAAATTGCGGCTGTCCACAAGCTCTCGGCTCTATGGCAGCAAGTCGATAGTTTGCACAAGCAAATGACTCAACAATTTCAAGCTCTCAATGCGGCACAGACACTCGTCGAAGTCTCGCAAGCCAAGTTCGATGCTGGCGACTCTTCCGGCAATCCAGATGCAGCGATTGACAACCTGTTACGAGCACAGCAAACTCGCTCCTCAGCAGGCCAGAACTACATTCGGGCCTTATCCGAATACAACAAGGCCTTGGTCGAAATCCATGCACTCAAGGGATCGCTGCTCGAATACAACAATATTGAACTGGAAGAAGGATTGTGGCCAGAGAAAGCCTATTGGGACGCTCACGAACGAGCCCGCGAACGAGACTCGGCCAGATTCATGGACTATGGGGCCAGCCGACCGAGCGTCATAAGCCGCGGAGCCTACACTCAAAACACCGGCACCGCAAACGCTCAAGCTCGACCAGCTAGCCAAACGCCAGGCGGACCTTCATCCGAGGGGAAACCAAGTGGACCTAGCAAAAACCTCGAAGGAGTACCAGCCAAACCCAATCGATCCACCGACGACTTGCCAGAGAAACGGGCCAACTACGATTCGAAGCCCAAATTCGAATGGGGCCGATAAATCACCAAGGATTTAAATGCGTACAGCGTAAGCTGTGAACGAGTGGTAGGGGGAAAAACTCAAGGGACGATTGGCCGACTAGGCCAACCGTCCCTTGAGTCATTTTGTCGTGGCCATTGTCGTGGCGGACGCTCCTAGTGCTTTGTCCAGACTAGATTTATGGGTTGGGAGGGCGAAACCACCCCTCAAAACATGTTTACATCGACTTTGTCCCATCAATTCATTACTCGGGAGGGTGAGGCTCCTGCCGAACCATGGCGGCGCCAGCTCGGCAGGAGCCTCG
>JANMLD010000135.1:0-5498 GCA_031372345.1 Pirellula sp. | reverse complement strand
TCGACCAGTCCCTCCATGTCATCCTAGCTTAGTCTTAAAACCAGATTCATGGGCTGTATCACGAACCACAATCAAACTGTTGATTCAAGATCGTCCTTTGGTAGGTGCCGTTCTCGCGACAAGTGTTTTTTGGCTGGTATCGGGAATTGCCATGCAAGCGGTCAACAACTTCGGTAGGACACAGCTCCATCGCAGCATGCTCGAAACGAGCATCATGACGGCATGCATCGGCATTGGAATCGCGCTCGGCTCAGTTCTTGCTGGCCGATTTTCTCGCGGATCGTCTGATACAAGAATAGTCCGCTGGGGTATCTGCGGTATCTTCTCGACGCTTGTCTTGATGGCCGTTTCGTTGCCTTCGACGCAGTCGGGTGGATCACAGCACTTTCTTGGATATCATGGCTCTCTGCCTGTGTTGGTAATGCTCGGCATAGCGGCGGGCCTCTTTGCTATTCCGTTGCAAGTCTTTCTGCAATCTCGGCCACCAGAAAACCAAAAGGGCCGGATGATTGCTGCGATGAATCTTGCAAACTACATTGCCATACTTTTGTCAGGAGTAACGTACGGCTTACTAGATGCGATAGTCACAACACTCAATTGGCCACGTAGTTCCATCTTTGGATTCATGTCACTGTTCATACTCCCTTTATTGCTTTGGTACAGACCTGATTTTGCTCCGTCCAAAAAGATCGTGATTCCATGATTTCGCGCGCCGGAGTTTGGTTGCGGCAGCATCACGTGACAAGGGCCGCCGTTCTGATGACGGGCCGACATAACGAAATACTCAAACAAATAATCTTCCACCATTAACAAACGAGGAAATCTTCATGACGCCTCTTCTCGCAGCTTATTTTACACCACTGTTCACCTACGTGCTTTTTCCCTACGGGTCACTGCAAGTGGCTGCCGTCTGGGCAGTGAAACACCCGGTAGCCCGCATGGCTGCATTATTACCAATCTTCCCTATGTGGCGCGTCATTATGATAGGCATGCAGCCTAACGCATTCGGAGGCGGCAGTTTGTACGGCATCATAATCATGTTCGTGCAGTGGCCTTGCATGGTCTACTTGGGAATCTTTGTCCTTGTGGGTGTAATGTGTCGTCTTATGATGAGCAAACCTGAACTTGGAACGACGCAGGACGACAAAGTATACACAACCAGCTCTACTACGATTGGCGAAGAGAGCACGCGAGAATAAGCAACCTCGCAGGGTTTAGCATTGTGGCGATATCTGTTAAGTTGAACGTTGAACGCCTAGCTGAGAGAGTTTCTGTAATGATCCGAAGTAGACAATGTCTTTGGTTGGCGATGCATTTACTGAGCGTATTGGCAGGTTGTTCACGCTCGCCCGATCAGTCCTCGCCTGATCAGACCTCGCCCGAAAGTTACAGTTCACCAAAAGAGACCATCGCCAACAGCATCGGGATGAAACTGGTGTTGATGCCCAAGGGGACGTGCAACATGGGCTCGCCGATCGAAGAGAAAGGTCGAAACGAGGATGAGCAGCGGCATCAAGTCACGATCAGCAAGGACTACTTCATCGGCGAAATGGAAGTAACGCAAGGTCAGTACGAAAGGATGATGGGGGAGAACTGGAGTTTTTTTCGGGGAAGGAGGGTAAAGGGAGAGAGTTCAAACCACCCTGTTGAAAACGTTTCCTGGAAAGATGCAGTGGAGTTCTGCAAGCGTCTGTCTGAGCTTCCTGAGGAGAAAACAGCGGGTCGCATTTATCGATTGCCGACCAATGCGGAGTGGGAATATGCGTGTCGCGCCGGAAGTACGACCGCGTATAGTATTGGAGCGAGTTCGAAGTCGTTAGGTGACTACGCTTGGTGTTCTGAGAACAGTGGAGACGCGACTCATCCAGTGGGTGAGAAGAAGCCGAATGCGTGGGGCTTATACGACATGAACGGAAACGTTTGGGAGTGGTGTTCAGATTGGTATGGTGCATATCCGAAAAATGCAGTTGACGATCCAGTCGGCCCCGATGTGGGCTCGCTCCACGTAGTCCGTGGCGGCTGTTGGGAAAACAATTTTGCGTTTTGTCGATCGGCGGTCCGGAGCAAGTACCTCCCGGCGAGCCGCATTCACCTCAACGGCTACGGCTTCCGCGTTGCTCTGAGTTCCTCCGGAATCCCCTCGTCGTCGGAGGCGGACAAGTAGAGCAGAGCGACTAGGTCGTAGGCACACGAGGTCGCGCAGGGCGGATGCCGCAGATGCCCCAGGACTAAGCAGTGCCGAAGACCATGTGCGTAGCGGTCAGAGAACGACACAAGGCCACGTCGTGCGGTCTCATGTACGTACTGGTGGCGATCAATTTCCGAGTGGTAACAGGATGCCAGCCGCCTTGCTGGTCGCGCTGTCGGTTCGTGATACCGAGCTGATGCACCGAGTGTTCGATCGCGTGGTCGACAACGGTCGCGTTCTGCGCACGGTGTTCCAGATGACCCGATCAGGCCAATTCAAGAACAACGTAGGTAAGGGCCGCGTTGGTTTGTCGAGCTCTGTGCAGCGAGCGTTTCAGCGCTGGTTGAATACGGCTTCGGTTGGAAAGGTGTTGAGTGCGTCGATTGGTAACGATCCGAGCTTGCGGGACATGATTTAGGGCAATTGACTTCTGAGGTCGCGCACAAGGCTGCCTTGAACTGTTTTTGTTGCTTCGATCAGCGGCAGAAGAATTGTGCCTCAAGGTCGCTCCGGTCACCCAAACCGGAGCGAATTGGGGACGTCGACAAATCGATTCTTTCGCGACTGTGGGATTTGAATCTTCGCTTGACCTATCCCTTGCATCGAGAACTGTGTTGTCAACTGCTCCCCGGATTTCGTCCTTTAAACCAAGAAAGAGAGTATTGAGGGTGTTTTCGATTAACCTGAAAACACGACTTCAGCACAAGCATTGTTGACCAGAAATTCTTCCACTAGGTACCAAATTCGCCGCACGAAAAAATCATTAGTGGGTCGATTAGTGGGCCGTTTTTCGACGTTGGCTTTGCCGCGAGATTTTGGCCCAGTGGGCGCAAGTCGTTGTCCTGATTGCCTATAACTCAGTACACCCATCAGGATTCGATTGGATCAACAAAAAACCAAGGTGGAAACGGTAAATGCAACATCCGTAGGCCCCCCGGTAGGCCCATCAGATGCCATCGAACTACTGGCCATATGGGCGAAACTGGACGAGCTGGCCCGGCGTGATCTACTGGCGGTGGCCCGTGGTTGGTTGAAGGTGGCACCATGATTCCATACTATCGAGTGCCGGCGTGGCTAGAACAATCCGCCAATGCCCCTGGTGTGGATCCTCAAGCGGTCGAACGACACAAGCGGTTGAACGGTGCCTTAGAGCGTGGCGACGTTGTGGAGGCTTTGCGGGCGATGAGAGAGCTGAACCGTAATTGTGAGAATGTAGGAAACCGTCCACAGAATACACAAAATTGAGGTTCGGCATAAAAACCAATTGAGCAACGGATAGAACTCAAGAAAATGCTATTTCGTGTAAGCTAGAGGGACACTAATTCAACCACCCTGATGAGTTTGAAAATGGCCTTTGAGATACCGTCCAAACTTAGCAAGACCCTAACGGGAAAAATCCAGGTCAATTATGGTTGCCCAAACTGTGGTTTGGAGCTGAATAATTTGCTGGATGAAGCTGGTAACAAAGACACTTGTCCCGGTTGCAGTGCAGGTTTCGTTGTGCCTGGTGAAGTGAAGCGAAGAGAACTTGAAAAGCTACAAGCGGAGCAACACGCAAAGGAAGAGGAAAAACAACGTCAGAAGGTGGCACAACAAATTGAACATGTCGAGCAATCTCGAAAAAAACAAATTGAGCTCCAACAATTAGCTGAACAGCAACAACAGTTGCTAGCTGAGCAGAAACGATCGGCAGACGAAAAGGCGCAACAAGAGTTACGCAAACTTCACTCGGGCCATATTTATCATGTCGAGAATTTCAATCCAGTTGTAAACGGCTGTGATAAAAAAATGACGGATATGCTCAACCATTTTGCCGCACAGGGTTGGGAATACGTTGGATTTGAGATTGTGCATACCTATGAACCTCCCGGATGTCTTGCTGGGATTTTAGGGCAATCGGGTGCGCATATTGTTTACCATCTTGTTACGTTCAAAAAACCATTACCTAAGTAAAGTATGCGACCCGATCTGATGTCATTTACCGCTGGCGTGGATCCTAGAGCGATCGAACTACACAATCGGTTGAATGGTGCCCTAGAACGTGGCGACACAATGGAGGGCCTGCGATTGATGCGAGAGATGAATCCTGGATGTTGAGTTGCCGGCTACGTGGCTACGGATGACTAAGTGGCAAAACGATTGCGGCTATTTCTTTTTTTTAGAAGCGGATTTAGACAACTCGCGAATCCTAGCGGCAGATGTCTCGTCAAAACGTGCGATGCGGTATTTCGTTTTTTCGCCGTCAATGTTCTCGAGAGTCACAACACTACTTACATAGGAAACAAATCGTGCCTTCAACTCTTTTTCGTCGACGATCCACAACTCTGAATCCTTCTCTCTTTGTTCACGGTCGGCAGCAATTTTTTCGGCTTTTGTCATAACCTTGAAATGACGCACACGTTTGCGTGCACCCAAAACTGTGAGATAGTCTTTCATGCCCACATACTGAACTGGATCGAGGATTCGTATTTTTTCGTTAGTCGACAATAGATTTGTTGGGTAGCCTTCAATCCAATACGTGTGATCTCCGTTGTTCACCAGCATGTTCTTTTTGTCAGTGATCGACCCGACCTCAAAGTTCCAGCACCCAACCATACCGAATGCACCAATCGGAATGTTGTCTGGGGCGACGCATTGAGATTGTTGCGGTGGCGTTCTTGGGATAGTGTTTTCAAGGCTAAGTTTGGTAGCCACATTCCAATCTGCAATTGCTTCAAGTGCATCGTTACCCCCACCTCTTGTAAGCAACCTATTTCCTTGTGCGATAGCGGTGTCCACAGATGTAAACAATCCGATAAACACAATCAGGCTAACCGTATTCTTTTGCATGCTCATTTCCTTTATTTAGAAGCAACTTGTACCATCGAGAGAATAGCTGTTCCCATCGGGGGCCATCATATTGTAGCTGTTTATGGTCTAGAGACGACGACAGTGGAGTCGAAACCTACACAACGGAACCCCCAAAACCATTAAAACTACTTGCAAACCATGCAGGAACCAACCGTAGGCTGTGAGGGATAGCCGGGTCAATATCCCTGGACTGTTTGCGGCTGTAGAAACCGTGGGCCTACGGCAAATTTTCTGCGATGTTTTTCATACCCCCTTGGGTTGCCTCTTTTGGCAGATGAGTACCGGGGGCGGTAGCGATAACCATGGGCGTACGCTGCACTTTTTCGACCTGTACGATTGGAATCAGGCTGCGTTGTTGAAAGTCATGGAGAATTGGCACTCGGTCAGCCATTCTTTTATACGATTGTTCAACACTACACACGCCACCGCGCTCAGAGCCTGGGAGCCGTCAGTTGACCAA
>JANMLD010000123.1:0-61598 GCA_031372345.1 Pirellula sp. | reverse complement strand
ATCAGTCGATTGAAACGAATCCGCCGTTGCAATCATAGCAAAACCCTCCTTGAATTCGCACACTCAAAAATCGCGCAATGAAACACTAAGCTGAGCAATGTACAAAAATTGGTCTTGCAACGTCAAGATTCATCATCCCAGAGCGAGGCTCCTGCCGAGCTGGCACCGCCATGGTTCGGCAGGAGCCTCACCCCCCCGAGTGATAAATTGGTTGGAAAAGCCGGTGTGGAAGTGTTTGAAGGGTTGGCGTCACCCGCCTCACGACAATGAATTTTCAGGATCGAAACATGAGAGTATTACCCAAAGTGGATCCAGATCAACTTTCTAGGAGATCGTTATTGGCCTCCGCAGCCGCAACAACTGCATTCCTAGCAACGGCTACCAAGCATGTGAACGCATCCCAGACGCCCAAAGATGCATTTCCCTTGGATTTCCGAGTTGCAAACAAACGCATTCACCAATCGGTGATGGGTTGGTGCTTCAATCCAATGCCGGTTCCGGACTTGATAGACCACTGCGTCAAAATTGGAATAGGAGCCATCGAAGGCATCGACGCCAAGTTTTATCCGTTGGCGATCGAAAAGGGACTGAAAATCGCTTTGGTCGGCAGTCATGGATTCGCAAAGGGACCGACCGATGCGGCAAACCATCCTGAGTGTGTTGCAAAACTTACGAAAGGAATCGACATCGCCGTTGAATCTGGCGCTCCTTGCGTCATCACCTTCACAGGCATGCGCGTGGCTGAAATGTCAGACTCGACGTCCGAAACAAACTGCCTCAACTGCTGGAAACAAGTGATCCATCACGCTGAGAAGAACAAAATTACTATCGTCTTGGAACATCTCAACTCTCGAGATAACACACACCCCATGAAAGGACACCCAGGCTATTTTGGCGATGATGTCGAACGCTGCTTGGAATTGGTGAAGCGAATGGACTCCCCTTATTTCAAACTGCTCTTTGATATCTACCATGTGCAGATCATGAACGGCGATGTCATTCGTCGTATCCAAAAGTACCATCCGCTGATCGGACATTACCACACTGCAGGCAATCCAGGCCGCGGCGAATTGGATGACACGCAAGAGATCAACTATCCGCCAATCCTGCGAGCGATTCTTGAAACAGGTTATCAAGGCTTCGTAGCTCAAGAATTCATACCAACCTGGTCGGATCCGGTGCTCGCGCTCCGGCACGGTGCCATGGTCATGGACGTATAGCATTATCGTAAGTCATCCTCCCTCCGGGAGGGTCGGCCAAAGGCCGGAGAGGGTGACTAAACCGGACTGTCTATTGGGCGCGGTGAAACGACGGTTGACAAAGCCACTCTATTAATGCCGCTGTGTGATAAGCCAATTGGGGTTAGAATGGTTCTTGTTGAATTACCAGAGCGTGTTCGTTCGTCGACTCGCTCACGCCCCAATTGCTTTACGGACAACGCTTCGTGGCCGATCGATCAAATAGCACCAACACCCCCAACGAAAACGCGCAAAACGAACTGAATGAGTACGATTTTGAATTGCCCCGCGAGCTCATTGCGCAGGAGCCTACGTTAAAGCGTACCGATTCGCGGATGATGGTTATCCATAGGGCGACCGGTCACATCGATCACGTTTCGGTCCGTGATCTCCCGTCCTTTTTGCGGGCTGGTGACGCCATGGTCGTCAACGACTCGAAGGTCATTCCGGCTCGTCTGATCGGGTTTCGCGCTCAGACCCGCGGTCGTTGGGAAGGCCTGTTTCTGCGAGAGGAAAACGGCGTTGCTGAATTGATTTGCAAAACGCGGGGCTATATCCAACCGGGCGAAGAAATCGTCGTACGAGACCCCGAAGGTCGTGAAAAACAAAAACTAATTGTCGTGGCTGGCTCGGAACAAGGTCACATGCTGCTTAGGCCAGAGCCCAATATTCCATGGCTTGAATTGCTCGAGAGCAATGGTCGAGTCCCTTTGCCGCCGTATATTCGAGACGGCCAAATGACTACCATCGACAAAGAACGTTATCAGACCGTTTATGCAAGAAACCCAGGTTCTGTCGCAGCGCCCACCGCTGGACTCCATATCACACAAGAATTGATCCAGCGCATTCGAACGGCTGGCGTCGCATTGGTGTCGGTGACCCTCCATGTCGGCCTCGGGACGTTCCGACCCATCCAAACGGCTCGCTTATCCGAACACAAAATGCACAGCGAAGTTGCGCAGATTACCGAACCGGTCGTGAAGCGACTGACCGGTTGTCGCGCCGAAGGCGGCCGCATTGTCGCGGTCGGAACGACATCGGCACGAACGCTTGAGACAGCGGCGATGGCAGGTAACGGTACCCTGGTTCCGTGGAGCGGACAAACCGACATCTTCATTCGACCTGGCCACCAGTTCAAGGCGGTCGATGTTTTGCTCACCAATTTCCACTTGCCGCGCAGCAGCCTGCTTGTACTTGTCTCCGCCTTTGCGGGCCGAGAGTTGATTCTGGAAGCCTACCGAATAGCCATTGAGCAGGAGTACCGCTTCTACAGCTATGGCGATTGCATGCTTATCGTTTAATGGATACGAAGATACTTAAGCACCTACAGGTGAGTTTCTTCGTTTAACCGCGTGCCCATCGGGCCGCGAGCACTGTAAAACGCGGGGCGATGCCCACGCGGTTAAACGAAATACCATTCGGATATATCTGCCGAGATACTTACTAGCCCACCTTGATTGCTCCTAAAACGTGACCGTTCCGAACACAAGCCAACTCCCGCAAGCAACGTCGAGTCCACGCGATCCGTGGGTTGGACTTGATATCGGCGGCGCGAATCTCAAGGCTGCTCATACTTCAGGTTGGTCGCAAAGCGCCAGTTTCGCCATGTGGCAAGACTGGCAATCGCTCGCCATCTCGGTCGCCAAATTGCTGGATGCATGTCCAGCTTTTGTCGGCGTAGCAGTCACCATGACGGGTGAACTTGCGGACTGTTTTGCGACCCGGGCTGAGGGTGTTGCGGTCATTCTCGAACAAATCACATCCATCTTGCCAGCTTCCATGGTGCGCATCTATTGCGTCGATGGCACATGGAAAACCGTTTCGCAATCCGCCCGCGAACCTTGGAGCGTGGCTGCCTCGAACTGGCATGGACTGGCACGTTTTGCTATTCGTTTCGTAGGTGGAAGATCATGTTTGCTGTTCGATACCGGTTCGACCACCACCGATCTGATTTCTATCGGTGATGGGCGGATCTTGACGGATGCTCGTACCGACTCTCAACGTCTTCAGTCGGGAGCCTTGGTGTATACAGGGGTCGAGCGGTCCAATGTTGCTGGGGTCGTGTCGGAAGTGTCTCTCTATGGTGCGACGTGTCCCGTGATGAATGAACAGTTCGCCACCATGCGAGACGTCTATCTATGGTTGCGGGAATTGGAGGACGAACCCGCGTGCCGCGATACTGCCGATGGCAAACCTGCCACACGTGAGGCTGCAAGGTATCGACTTGCCCGAATCGTTGGCGAAGATGGTTCCACTTTGACAGACACCGACATCGACCGCATGGCTGAACAGATTGCGGCAGCCCAAACGAAATTGGTGGCTAAGGCGTTTACCAAGGTCGCGGCCAGTTGTTCCAAGAAAGCAGCGAGCGCCAAGAAGAAGCCGGAAGCTCGCGCTGTGACAACATTAGAATCGAGTTCTCACCCATTTGAATGCGTTGCGATCAGCGGGCACGGCGATTTCCTGATCGAAGCGGCATTGGCTGAATGCGGCTGGGATGGCGAACGATTTCGATTGAAAGAACTGCTGGGAGAAAATCTGTCGCGATGCGGTCCAGCTTACGCCATCGCAACGCTTGCATCCGAAGAACTCGGCGAACAACTGAAGAATGGTTGAACGCATCGTAATCAAGATTGGGGGTGCGACCCTCTTTCAACAGAACGGCTTTGAAGCCGAAGTGCGTTCGCTGTTGAGTCAAAACCAAAATGCACAGGTTTGGCTTTTGGTGGGTGGTGGCGATTTGGTAGAAGCCATGCGAACTGCCCACCAAATCTATCCACAGCTTTTGGATGAGGATGTGCATTGGCAGTGTATTGAATTGTTGGATCACACTTGGACCATCGCCAAGCAGATTGTTCCCGTTGAGTATTCGATCGCAAGTCGCGAGGACGTAGAACGACTGATGCAAATAGTCGATTTGCCGGGTGTTGGATGGGTGCGAGTCCAGTCTTTCTACAACCGAGAGAATTATCATCAGATCCCGACAGGGTGGCTTCCCAAAACGGATTGGAACACCACGACCGACGCTCTCGCTTGGCTCTTAGGAAAAATCATAGACGCCGATCGAGTCATCCTGATGAAGCAATGCGCCTGCGACTTGGCGTGGACGCTGTCTGAGGCCGCGCATCGAGGTGTCATCGATTCGGAATTGGCGAGGCTCGTCCAAGCCAATCCGGGCGCCCGTCCTATCGTTGAATTGAAGCGAATTGGATAAACAATTTGGAGTGCGGAAATTCATTTCCGCTTTTAAGTGGAACCTCAAAAACTGATTGCAACTGGCACAGCCAAAAGCAAAACCAATGGAAATTTTCCGCTGGATCCTGGATTTGTTTAGTTTTGGCCCTGTTGCATCTGTTGCATCTTGAGTTTCCGTCGACTAAGTTTCAATATATGAAAGCGGCCACGTCCGCCGTTTGTAAATTTATGAAGGGGTGTACCCTTCTAACACTTTGGAGAGACAACATGATTAGTAAATTGACGAAACTGACCTTTATTGGCTGCATCGTAATTGCAGCAAGCGTTCCGGCGGAAGCTGGACTTTTCGATCGCATTCGGAATCGAAACGGTGGCGGAAAAGTGGGCTGTTGCCAGCCCCAGGTCGTATGTGCCCCAGCACTGTGTCGGCCAACCCCATGTGCACCATCTCCATGTTCTCTGGCCCCGTGTGTGGCTGCTCCATGTCAAACACAGCCTACCTGTCTCCAAACATATCATCAACATTTGGATTTTTGCAGTCAGCGCTTCGGAAATAGTTCTCAAGAATGTGCGGAATGTCGAAGAAGGGCTGCGCTCGCTTATTGCGAATGTATCAGGGATCCGGGAACGATGTTGCGCTCGTACGGCGGGCTAACCCATGAAGCCATGAGGATACAGTGTCCACTTGTGACTCCAGACACACCATGCGCGGATTGCGATACAATGTATGATATGTGCATCGCGGCTGGCGGACCAAATTGCAACAGGTGCTGGTTTGCGTGTATGGACGTATGTGGCCAAGAAACTCCTCCGCCTCCACCGTCGTTGTCGATTCCTAACCAGTGAACTTGCTTAGCTATTCTGGACGTGGCCGGTTTTCGATCGCACCCTGTACAACGCGAAAACCGGCAAACGGTAATTTTGAATCTTGTTCATCCATATACGGAACAGGATTGTTCCATGTTTCAATTTGTCCGCCACTTGTACGTGCCAGTGCAATCTTCCATTGGTTGTCAACAACCATTTCGCGTAAGCTCCCAGTTACACCCTGGAATCCCCACGCATTTGGATAAATTGCATACGTTACAATCGGGCCATTGGAGAGCGGCGCAATGAGGCTTAGCATTTCTTTGGTTGCGATTCTTGTCCAAAACCCCTCATAATCGCCATGGATGCCTGCATAGCGAAACTCATCAAAGGTTGGCAGCCGGTAGCCATTGGCATAAATATCAATGGAGAATTTCGAGAAATTTTCGATTTTCTGTTGATCCCCAAAATTGGATTCAACGCCATACACTTTCTCGAGTCCAGCTTTTTCGCTGAGCCAATTGCAGAATTGCAGCGCGATGGAAACGTCTATCTGGTTTGCGCAAAGATCATTTGAAACTTCGGAAGGCCAATCCAAGTCTCGAAGTTTCGGAAACGCGTCAAAGTATGCATCTACCAACCCACAGCTCACTTCTTCACGACCCATCCAAACATTATCCGCCATCACGATTCCAAACTCTTTTTTGCCCTTATCTCCCGTGATTTCGTAGGTTAAGACACCTTCTGGAATACGGATCATGGCAAACGGCAGCCCTTCGATGGGCTCGTCAATCCTCCATTCATTGCTTGGTACTGATGGCGGAGCGATGATCCGCTTGCCCATTAGATTCGACAGAAACCATTGCGCCGTCGTGGCCTTGCTTCGATCCTTATTCGACTTAGTTGACTCCAAATAGTCCAATAGCGGTCTGGGAACGTGTTCCTTTTGTAACCTATCCAGGCCGATGAGGTGAGTCGCAAGATTCATCATCGTTTCGTACTTGGCATCCTGTCGCTTACCGTGCTCGATTAAGTTGTGTGCAACACTCGCACGCAATTGGGCATCTAGAAATGGGGATTCATTTTGAGCCGCGAACGCCAGCACCTTGTAGGCTTCGACGGCCGGATCGTCAGCGTCCAAAATCTGTTGTAGCAGTCGATAGTCCTGTTGAACCAGAAACAACCATTGCCACTCAGCAAAGGAGTTGCTGTAGTTCTTATCTTGCAAGTAATGCACGACAACGTCGCGATGCGACTTATCGTTTAAATAGGTTTTCCAAAGATCCAGTTCTCCCAAATCACTTTTCGAAACCGATTCGTCAATATCTTCCATGGTAACTTTGGCACCCAACAGCCCCTTGAGCAGTACTTGTCGACGTTTCTGATTTGGGTTCTCGACGAGTAACCCTTCGATTTCCTTCTTCGCAATTCGGAGGTTGTTTTGCAAACGACGATAGAGTGTTTCAAGCTCCGAGGATTTCGTGTTCAGAAAAGAATAGATATCATTGTTCACTGCTATTCTTTGGCTTTCGAACGCGCGAATGGACTCCGTTCGAGCAGAAACACCTAAGATGGTGATCAAGGTGATTCCAACAGCGAATACCGATAGCCATGCAATCGCACGTCTGCCGCTCGCGCGTAGGACACGACTCTGTTCTGTGCTGCGCCTCGATTTGCTCACTGCGATCGCAGCCACGAACCAGTCCCAGACTCCAAGCAAGTTCTCTCGGCTTGGCTTCCGTTGGTATCGGCTGGCCATCATGGCCAGTCGCTGCCGGGCTCGACCTTGCCAGGTGGAATTGTCTTGAGCGGCTAGCCAATTCTGTATCGGTCGAACCAAGTAGTCATGTGAAAGACTGTAAAGCGGTTCTGCAGCATCATTGGTTGTGACTGGGGAAATGACTCTGAGGTCGCTCTCTGAGCAACGAATCGCTTGACTGAAACGGGCGGAATCTCTGTTTTCATGCGCCGCGCTAGCAAGTTCCGAGAGTGATTTTGCTGCGGACTTGAGCTCTCGATCATCGTCAGGCAGCAGCGCGCGTAATATCTCAGTGCAAATACTTGCCACCGACCGGCGAGACATCGGCGAGTTCTGGGAATGAAATGCATCCGTCAGAAATCGAGCGACCGCTCCGTCGACCCCGCCAAACCCAATTATCGTTTGGGTTTCCCAAGGATAAGTCCTCATCATCTCGGCGAACATGGCAATTCGCACACATAGGACCGATTCGTCCTTGGCCAACCCATCAATCGCCGTTTCGATAAACTTCCGCTGGGATGATGTAAGCTCCGAGTCGAAGGCTGGAAGCATTTCATACGCGCGACCGAACGATTCGAGTACACGTCTAGCATGCACCTTGTTCATCAAGGGATGGTTCGAGGCATTGATGCCGTCCAAAAGAGACGATTCCATCAACTGCATGAACTGACTAATCTCGGTCCAAAACTCATCGCGAACTAATATGATCGCCTGAATTTTCTCGCCATCGCATTGTCGAATAGCTTGCACCATCACGTGATCGAGATCGATGTGCGTGTTGATGAGATACTGTTCAAATTGGTCAAATACAAATAGCACTTTGAAGGGTTCGTCACGCGATCGGATCGCCCCGAAAATGTGCGGCAATTCTGCAAAAGCCTTGGTGTGTGGAAATCGCTCGTGCAATACCTGGACCAAGCTTCGGACCGGATTCTTTACCGTGAAATTAAAGTAAACCGTCTTGATCGCGGGCGAGAGGGAAGGAATCAAGGACGCGAGAACGAACGAGCTTTTCCCGCACCCACTAGCTCCGTAGATAACCCCAACGCAATGGTCGGCATTTTGTTCTGCATTCTCGATCCACGTTAACCAGTAGTTGAGAATCGCAGGACGACCTTCCAGGTCATACGGGCCAGGTATCAATCGATGGTAATAGGAACTATCCTCCGCCGAAAATGCTCGCAGTCCACGCGGCACGAGACCACGCAACTCGCTAAAGTCACTCATGGAACTCGACTTTTTTTCCACCCGTGCTGGTTGCGATTCTTGGGTCGATGCACTTCGGTGCGTGGCAGTGTGCGTTATTTGAGATTCGTAGTCCGTTTCTGGTATGGAGCGAACAATGGCTGAAGCGATATGAATCGTTGCGTCCGCTTCGATCTTCGCGATTGTCTCACTCAACTGCTTTGCGGATTGAAATCGGTCGGTCATCCGCTTGGACAAACATTTCAGGCAAAGCCGTTCCAGGCTATCTGGGATTTCGGGGCGGCGCTGACGCGGTGAAGCGATCTCACCCTTTAGAATCTTTGAAAAGACCGACGACTGTTCACTGGTGCGGAAGGGTGACTGCAATGTCAACATTTCGAAAACGACAACACCAAATGCCCAAATGTCCGTCCGCCCATCAATCCGGTGCACTTCCCCCAGAACTTGCTCTGGAGACATATACCGTTGGGTACCCGCGATGTGCTTGGCGTTCCATAGTGGTGAATCATCAGTCAGAGCAAGCCCCAAATCGGTTACTTTAACTTGCTCATTCTCCGTGATCAAAATATTAGCTGGCTTCAAATCCCGGTGAATAATCCCTTTCGCGTGCAACTGTTCGAGGGCCAATGCAATTTGTCGCATAAACCCAAGGACTCGAGGCAAAGGAATCGCTTCTTGCTTCGCAATCACATCGGCCAAACTTTTTCCCTCCACCAATTCCATCACCACGTAAGTTCGATTCTGCCATTGATCGACATCGAACACTCGAATGATATTCGGATGATCTAAGCTCGCGGCCGCTCGGGCTTCATCCACCAATGATGTTCGCAACCTATCCGAGAGCGAATCGAGCGACCGCGACACCTTGATGGCAACATTGCGACCAAGCTTCGGGTCATGCGCCAAGTAGACGATTCCGAACCCGCCACTGCCCAACGTTCTGATAACGGTGTAACGACCGATGCAGTCCTTTGGCCTGAGCATTAACTCATCACTACCGATTGGATGGTCTTGTATTTCTTCGTCGTTGCCTAGGGGAAGCAGGTTGTGCCCGAAGGCGGTCGTTTCCAATGCGTCATCGCCGGATAACTCAAAATTGCTAGTCTCTTCAGAAGAGGATTCGGAAGAATCGTCAGGGGATTTAGGCATGTGTTCAAAACCCGTGGTGCTTCTGGGCGGAAAAAGCGTTGAGGCCAACTTAGTCGTTGAACATACATGATATCAACTCCACAGGTTGAGCGGCATCCTTTTTTCCCCTCAACCTAGCTGTCAATCGAGTCGAGATCAAATTCCGAGATTGGCCGATCCAGTCCGGTGCCGTGGGACATTGGGGCATTCGGCTGCTTGCTGACTCGAATCGTTGCAACCACCAGTCGTCCTACGTCAAGTCGAGTCACCCGAACTGGTGTGCCAGCATCGATTGGACCGCTTTCGCTAAAGGCCTCGAAAGTTTGATTGCCAATCTGAACTAAGCCGCTTGGGATCATTTCCCCCATCGCCATTCCCTCAGCACCGATTAGCGAATGCGAGTCCTTGGACTTGGCTGCATCGGACCAAACAAACTCCCCCGCTGGAGCTGGAGGGCTAGTCATGCGTCGGCCCAATGGCGTTCGTGGCCAAATCTCAAGAAAGCCCCACATCATTAAAGGGGCTGCCCCGAGTGTGGCAATCAACATCCACACGCCCGTATTGGTGCTATGACGAAACGCCACCAAGATTGCCGCGAACGCAAAACATGCAGTCACTCCGACTAGCACGCCACCACTTGGGATCATCAAATCGATAGCAAAAATGACAATCGCAGCGATGAACAAGAGAATTGCAATCGCAAGTAATGACAAGTCCTGAATCCTCTCGAAAGGTAATTGTTGCCGAGGTCTACTTTAAAATCATATCCTCGACCGTCTTGCCACCGGGAATCATCGGCAAAACGTGCTCTTGGAATGGCACTTCCACGTCTAAAACAAACGGTCCTGGGTAACTAATCATTTCCTGCAGGGCAGCCTCTAAATCCTTCTTTTTGCTAACCGTAGCACCTCCGCAGCCATAACCTTTGGCAATCTGCACAAAGTTTGGATAACGCTTGGCCGCGTAGGAGTGGGCTACCGTAGAACCAGGGCCGCGAGCCTCTTCGTCGTCGATTGGTCCCAAGTAGGTGTGAGCCCGATTCGAGCCTTCGAATCGGTCTTCCCATTGGACCACCATCCCAAGGTGCTGATTATTCAACAGCAAGACCTTCACTGGCAACTTTTCACAGTGCAGGGTTGCCAACTCTTGGATGTTCATTTGAAAGGATCCGTCCCCGTCGATATCGATCACCAGCGCATCCGGGTGAGCCGCCTGGATTCCCATGGCAGCGGGCAATCCAAATCCCATCGTTCCAAGTCCGCTGCTGCTCATCCAAGTGCGAGGTTTTCGGAACTGGAAGAACTGAGCAGCCCACATTTGATGCTGGCCGACTCCAACCGAAACAAAAGTATCCCGATTCTTGGTCATGTTCGAAAGAGTTCGAATCGCATGCTGCTGAAGGATGCCGTCGAAGGCCTCGTCGTATGCGAAAGGATGCTTCGCCTTCTGAGCATTGCAAGTCGCAACCCAAGCCGAAATATCATCTGGCTTTTCAACAATCTTGTTGAGTTCCGTCAGCGCATACTTGATGTCGCTTCGAACCGAGATGTGAGCCACCTTGTTCTTGTTAAGTTCGGACGCATCGATGTCGACATGGATGATTTTCGCGTTCTTGGCAAACGCACTCTTATTGCCAGTCACTCGATCATCGAAGCGCACACCCAATGCGATGAGGAGATCGCAATCTCGAACGGAATAGTTAGCGTAGGCGCTGCCATGCATCCCGAGCATATCCAGCGACAGTGGACCATCGGCGGGATAAAGTCCGAGCCCCATGACCGTCATCGTGATTGGAATGCCGGTCTTTTCGATCAATTCACGAAGTTCGCGATGCGCTTCGCCTGTCACAACACCGCCACCGCAATAGAGGATAGGTCGCTTGCTATGCTTAATGGCCGCTGCGATTTGCCGAATTTGTTCGGCTTTGGCATTCGGGTGCTTGGAGGGCTGATAGCCTGGCAAGTTCATCGGAACATCCCAGTCAACTTCACAGCTATTCATCTGAACATCTTTGGGCATGTCCACCAAAACTGGCCCCGGTCGCCCAGTGGTAGCGATATGAAACGCTTCCTTCATGACCCGAGGTACATCTTCGACCTTGGTAACCAAGTAGTGATGTTTCGTAATGCCGCGGCAAACTTCAACGATGGGTGTTTCTTGAAATGCGTCGGTTCCAATAACGCCCGTGGGAACTTGGCCTGTTATCGCCAAAAGTGGGATGCTGTCCAATTTAGCATCCGCGATACTCGTCACCAAATTGGTTGCTCCCGGACCGCTCGTAGCCATCACCACGCCAATCTTCCCAGTGGATCGCGCGTAACCCTGTGCGGCAAACGCACCACCCTGTTCGTGGCGAGGCAAAATCGTTCGAAGGCGATCTTCGTACCGTGTGAGTGCCTGATGCATCGGCATACTGCACCCGCCTGGATACGCGAAAATGACTTCAACGCCATGATCCACGAGGGATTTCACCACAATTTCGGCACCGGTCATGACTGTGGTGGTTTGGCGGTTGGAAACGGAAGCCATTCGCTTTCTCTCCTGAAACTGTCTTCTAACAGTCTGAAAATGGGGGTAAAGTCAATTTTTGAGAGGATTTCTCGCTAGATTCAATGACAAAGCAGTATACCACGGGGTTCAGTGGTCGTCGATTGAACACTCGGTATGCCACAGAACTCATTAGCACGCCTAATAATCCACGGTAGGAACGCTGGTTCGCAAGCGGCGCAATTGTTCATATAGGGAGGGAGAGGCGGAGAGGCTCCTGCCGATCGATGGCGGTGCCAGCTCGGCAGTAGCCTCGCTCTCCCGTTGTTTTTCAAACGATTACTCAAAGTGCCCGTTCGAATATACTGCTTTTCTCGAGTTCTATTCGTTCTATCCTGTCCGCAGGTTCCTGCTGTGCAAATCGAAAACTATAAACTGGTAAAACCGCTGGCTAGTTCCAGTCATTTCCAGATTTTTTTGGCCACCAAAGCCGACGACTCATTTCGGTTGGTGCGATTCCTTCGACCCCAAACCTCCAGTTTTGATGTCTTTGATGAGACGGTTGCGTGTATCCGAAGATCCGCGATGGTCCGGCACAAGAATGTATTGCCGATTTCGGTTGTGGAGGACACACAACAATCTTTTGTGACGACGACTCCCTTCCTTCACGCTCAGCACCTTGAGACTCACCCCCCGGTCTCAGAGGAAATCCTCCCAATACTGTTGGAGATTGCTCAAGGGATTGCCGCTTCGCATCGTATGGGGCTAGCACATGGGCGTTTGCTCCCAAGCTGCATTTATAGAACGGAATCTGATTCACCAAGTTCCGATGCCCGCTCGATCCGTACCGCCATCGACCTTGTGGACGGCTCCTTACTTGCGGATCGCGTGGTTACTCGGATTGGGGCTAATGCTCTCGCGAACGATGTTTATTCGCTGGGGACTCTTTTCCATGAGATGTTGCTTCGATCACCGGTCCTGAGCTCAGTCGAGGCAATCAAAACCGTCCTCGCTGAAATGCGTCAGGCTGAGTGGGTGGATCGGCCGTCCATTGACGAGGTCGTCGAGCGCTTGCAAGAAGGGATCGCTCCCAATCGGTCGAGTTCTTTTATTTTGGCAGGCAATTCAAGTTCGCTATTGAGCGATGTGGATTCCGGTAGCAGCGACACAGCCCACGATGCCACACAGGAGCTTCCCGCCTTTGCGGCGGCTACGTTGGCCAAGGAACGAATGATCTCGACTCTCTTGCCCCAAATTGGGCGTTTTTCCATTGAACGCTCGCTCGGCGAGGGTGGAATGGGAGCTGTTTTTTTGGGTCGAGACCGAAGCAACGATCAACTCGTAGCAATCAAAGTTCTCTCGGAACGGCTGGCCAATGACGAAAAAGCCATCCGGCGGTTCGCAAAAGAGGCCAGATTGATGTCCACTGTCGATCATCCAGCAATAGCTCGGCTCGTCGAATTCAATCGCTCCGATGACGCCATGTATATCGCCATGGAATATGTCCCGGGCGGAAGTCTGGCGGACTTCACTCGCACTAATCAACCATTGAACGAAGCGTTGGTCGTTGGGGCAATGGCTGATGCAGCGCGGGGCCTGAACGCGGCTCATCAAATTGGAATGGTGCATCGCGACATCAAGCCTGCAAATTTGTTGCTCAGCGCGCGTGGCGAACGCTCGTTTCAAAACGGCAGCATCGATTTGTCGGAAGGGGAGCCATTGATCAAAGTTGCCGATTTTGGTTTGGCAAAGAATTTCGAAGCGTCCGAGTCCATGGTCATGACGCAAACCGGGATGATTATGGGAACGCCGTACTACATGGCACCGGAGCAGTGTCGCGGCGAGGAAGTTAGGCCGGCAACCGATGTCTATGCACTCGGTATCACCTTGTTCCAGTGTTTGACTGGACGCCTGCCATTCGAAGCTCCATCACCCATCGAAATATTCCGAATGCACTGCGACGAAACTGTTCCGAAGGTTCGTTCCCTTGTTGGTACGGCGAGCGATGCCATTCAGGAAGTGATCGACAAGTGCTTGGCCAAGAATCCGAATGCACGCTATCAAAATGCGGGAGAACTGTTTCAGGATCTGGAAGGACTGCTGGCTGGTACACGCACATCGATCCTCTTGCATCCATCCATCCCCGAGGCCAATGCGCAAGGAATCCTGCGGTATCAATACCAATGGAAACTGCGTTCGTCGCCAGAAGCCCTTTGGCCTTACGTTTCCAATACGGATCGCGTCAACAACGCCATCGGACTGCCGGCCGTTCGATACAAAACGTTTCAGGATCCGAAACTTGGATTGCGACGGATCGCGACCGTGCGCGCGATGGGCATGACGATGGAGTGGGAGGAGCATCCTTACGAATGGATCGAAGGACGGCGCATGAGCGTTTTGCGACAATTCCCAAGTGGTCCTTTTTATTGGTTCACCAATGTTGTGGAACTCAATCCACAATCGGATGGTGGAACACTCGTGGTCCAAACCTTGCAGATGATACCGCGGAATTTCATGGGCAAGTTGTTCGCTCGCTTTCAAATCGGCAATAAGTCGGAAAGAAACTTCGGTCGTGTCTATGAGAAGATCGACGAATACCTGCAATCCAATTCGAATACCAGCACCACTGCCAACGCGTTTGCCGCTTCGAAGGCCATCACTCGCGAGCAGAAACGACGACTGAGCGAGCGATTTTCTCGAGTCCGAGCAAGCGCATCGGCCATCGATCCGAAAGTACTCGATACCCTCGAACAGTACCTCGAGTTTGCAACCGACCTGGAAGTGGCTCGCCTGCGTCCGTTGGCTTTAGCAGAGCGATTTGGATTAAAACCCGATGAAGTCGTCGAGGTGTGTTTGCTGGCTGCTCGCGAAGGGGCACTTATTTTGCTATGGGACATTCTGTGCCCAACATGTCGTATTCCATCGGATGTCAAAGAGACGCTGAAGGGCTTGGCCGATCATGGGCATTGTGAAGCTTGCAACGTCGACTATGAACTCGATTTCGCCCAGAGCATTGAGTTGATTTTTCGCGTGCATCCCGAAGTTCGAACTGCCGAGACCCGCACTTACTGTGTGGGAGGACCGGCGTTTTCCTCGCATGTCGTCGCCCAAGTTCGGTTGCAAGCCGATGAACGTCTCAATTTGCAGCTTAGACTAAGCGATGGCCAGTATCGACTCCGCGGTCCTCAACTCCCCTACGTAGTCGATTTCCGAGTAGCACCCAACGGACGCGTAGGTCGATGGGATATCGACCTCGCTCACCCCGCAGCAAAACATGATATTCCGACGCTGCGAAGCGGCGAGCAAGTGCTTTCGATTTTGAATCCGCAGTCGGACCCGAGGCAAATTCGCATCGAACGACTAGCGTCACGCGCCGATGCACTTACAGCGGCGGACGCCGCCCGGTTACCTGCGTTTCGAGACTGGTTTCCCGACGAAGTGCTTTCGCCCGGTCAGATGGTAAGTCTCACGACAGTCACGCTTCTGGGCTGTCAGATTGCAAATGCCGTCCAGCTCTATGCGTCCCTTTCCGATCAAGCCGCCTGTTCTCAAATACTGAGGCACCTGCAAAACATGGCCAGTATTGTTGCCAATAATAGCGGCTGCGTCATCAAGACCATGAACGACGGTGTAAACACGGTTTTTCCAAGCACGAGCAACGCAATTGCAGCCGCAACGGAAATCGCCAAATCGTCGGTGGCCTGGGGAGTCTCGATCAAGCAAGCGATCCATCAAGGCTCCGCGATTGTGGCAACGATCAACGATCGTTTGGACTACTTTGGCGAAACCCCGCAGTTCTTAGAGGAGCTACTTCAGCGGTCCGTGCCGAATGAACTCTGGATGTCGGATCAAAGCTGGAACGATTCCAATATTTCATCTGCACTGCAACAGAATTGGGCGGTTGAGATGGAACCGCCGTTAGCGAGTTGGCCGAAATGGAATGTGGTGCGAGCGAGCCAAATCAATGCCCCCGAGTTTATCTCGGGGGATGCTTACCTTAGCTCTAGACCCGACAACTCTAGACCCAACGGTCAAAAACCCTCGGCATAAAGCCGACGGCATGGCGAATGCCCCCGAGTTTATCTCGGGGGATACTTACCATAGCTCTAGCAGCCCATCCGATCATTCCTCGCACGCCCACGCCCACGCTTCGCTTTGGGCGTGCCACACCTAATCCTACAAATTCCTAAAATTTCCTACCTACAAGTTCCGACAGGAATGGCAAGCTGACTACTTCCGTCTCGCAAAAGTAAACAGCACCGAGCCCATGAACGCGAAGCATAATACTCCAAAAAGCTGATATCCAACGTGGCCAGCATTTGCCTCCGCCACACCGAGCGATTGAACGAGTCCAGACAATGCACTGCTTAAGCCTGCTTCCGCGCTCCAAGCTTTAAGATACGTTGCAACGTCTTCGTTCACTGATAGCAACGCGATGACAACGCCAGCCAGCGCTCCACCCGCCACCAACCCGGTCGCAAACAAATTTCCCTTACCCAACTCGTCTTCTGCTTCGTTGTGTTCGGTTTTTGGCTTTCCACCTCGATTCTTGAGGTAGTCCGCCAATCCACGAATCAAACCGCCGATCCAGATAGGCAGCGTAGTCGCAAGCGGCAAGTAAAGCCCCACGGCAAACGACAACGACTTAATCCCGCATAGCTCCATTGTTACCGAAACGAAACAACCTGCGAGCACAAACTGCCAGTCAAGGTTGAACGAAAGCAAGCCCTTGATAAGCGTCGCCATCAATGTCGCCTGAGGTGCGTTGTATTTCTCTCCGATAGCATGAGTGATTCCGTTCTCAAGCATCAACGGTGTTGGGGTATCAAGATACTTGACGGTAAAGCCGATCACCAACGAGGAGACGACTACCCCGATGAACAAGGCTAACTGTTGATACATGGGGGTCGCACCAACCAGATAACCAGTCTTGAGATCTTGGCTGGTTGCACCCGCATTGGCGGCTGCGATACAAACGATGCTTCCGACAACCAAGGCCATCGGTTCGTAAAACGTTCCTGTCCAACCGATGCCGATGAAGACCAATGCAGTCCCCATGATGGTCGCGATGGTCATACCGGAGATTGGACTATTGGACGACCCGATAATACCAACAATTCGGCTGGCGACCGTAACGAAAAAGAAACCGAATACGATAACCAGCCCACCTATCATCAGTTTGTTGAGTACCGTATCACCCGGGATTCCGGGCAGAATCCCCATTAATGCGACCAAGCCGATGCTTCCAAGTACGACAACTAAGATCGAAAGGTCTTTTTCGGTTCGAACCACCGTAGCTTTGCTTCCACGAGTTAATGATCGAAAGGCCTCCAAGAACGAGGCAACGATTGTCGGAAAAGTCTTTAATAACGTTATGAATCCAGCCGCCGCCACCGCGCCTGCCCCAATTTGTCGAATGTATGCTCGGTAGATTGCTTCGGCCGAATCCGCAAACTGCTTCGTTTCGGCATTCCACCCGAACTTCGCAGGCTTAATGGCAAGTTTCTCGAGCTGAGCAACAATGACCTCTTGTGGCACCAGCGTTGCCAACAACGGCGTCAATGCGAATGCAGCAAAGACTCCCCCCGCCACCAAGATACCGCTAATCTTGGGGCCGATGATATAGCCTACACCAAGATACTCAGGGGTTATTTCTCCAGCCACCGATGCCGATGGCAAGAACTTGTTACCCAAACTCGTTACATAACGCGGCGTTTCCGCAATCACATGTACTACCTTTTGAAGAAGAGCATACAAGATGGCAAACCCAAGTCCAAAGAATGCAGTTGCTGCTAAGCTTCCACCTTTTTCGCCAGCTATCAAAACTTGAGCACAGGCCGTCCCTTCTGGGTAAGGCAATGAATCGTGCTCTTTGACAATCAGCGGTCGACGCAACGGAATCATCATTAGCGTGCCGAGAATCCCACCTAGAATGGCAATCATCATGATTGTGCCAACTTCGAAGTACCCTTTGCCCACATCGCCACTCAAGAAAATAAATGCAGGTAGCGTAAAGACAACGCCAGCGGCAACGCTTTCCCCCGCTGAGCCGCAGGTTTGAATGATGTTGTTCTCAAGAATGCTTGTCCCCAAGAACCGTTTGCCGATCGAGATCGCCAAAACGGCAATGGGAATCGAAGCGGATACGGTCAACCCTGCTTTGAGTGCTAAGTAGACCGTCGAAGCACCAAACAGGATTCCAAAGATGGATCCCAAAGTAATCGCCCTAAGCGTAAACTCGGGCACCGAATTATCATTGGGTGAGATGTAGGGCTGTACAGCGTTGACGTCCGGTGAATCCGATTTGGTCGACATGGTCTTTCCTCGCAAAGTCTCAGCAGTCAATGAGTTTCCCGTTGGCTTGAAGGAATTGTGATCCGTTTCCCCGCCAACTGCAATGGGACTACGTAGGACAGGCTGCCAGCCTGTCTTTGGAGTGCGGAAATTCATTACCGCTTTAAGATTGGCGGCAAATACCACTCGGAATGCTGTTAGGGGAGCGGCAGACTGGAGTATTCCGACCCGAAACGTAAGCGAGGGGCAATTTCGTAGGTCCCTCACTTACGTATCGGGTTATGATTGGTAGTTTTCACATCGCCGCTTGCGCTATATCAATCCAACCCATTTCCGGCCAACCCAGAATGTGCCCAGCGCCGCAATCATTAGCGCAACCGTTAGCGGATGAGCCCAAGGTTGCAGTCGCCGCAACGTCGACGGCGGATCGGGGATGTTGCCGATAGCCGTCAGCAATTTCTCTCGATCGCTCAAAGAAAACACCTTGCCATTGGTTACTTTGGAAAGTTCTTCGAGCACCTTCGGACGAGCCGCCAAACCAACGCGTTCTCGCGTCGCCCCCTGAACGAAGAAGGTGGTCTCCAAAGTCGCCCCCGTTTGTTTGCAGCTCAGGATGACAGCATGTGAACCGGGTTCGGCCACTTCATAGCGGCCCTCAAAGGAGCCCCAGCTTTCAACCCCGCCACTTGCCAAGCGAATCACTTGGAATTTGCCCGAAGGGGCTTCGATTCGAACGGTCACATCTCCGGACGCCAACGGCTCACCGTTGGTTTCCATCACGTTGGCTCGCAGCGCCAGCGTCTGCCCAAGCATGGGTTGGTCCGGGGAAAAATAAAAACGCATCGTCTCTCCCTCTGCCATGTTTCGCTGATAAGCCATCCAACGGACGACTTGCCCCCAAAAGCGATAGTGGTACTTGTCTTCGACGCCGCGCCGCCAACGCCAAGCCCCGTCGGTACCCATAAACAAAACCTTGCCAGCACCGAACGTCTTGGTCACCAGCAGTGGAATTCGGCCGAATTCGTTGCTCATGTCTTGATGAACGCTGAGGACCTCGCTCCCAGCCTTGGCCCGTATAACAGGCGCATACCATTGAAAGCCCGGCAACGTACTCCACGCGTCGAGGTTTTCGTCTTGCGTATCGGCCAGCTTGGTCAACAGACTTCGTCGCCCAGCTTCGGTCAACTCAAATCGCATGGGGGTCTTGGAACCAAACCCATAAGGCTGCGATGGATCCAACGTAACTGGCAGTAAAGGTTCAAGGGCTGTATCCACCAAAGAGTGTTCGCGACCTTGCCAGCCGGGCATGAACACGAGTCCACTGGCTTGAAACTCCACCAGTCCGCGCAATAATTTGCATTGCTCTTCAGTCAGATGGCCTTGATCGAGTCCGACATCACCCAAGAAGACGACGTCGAATTTCGAAAGCTCATCCATGCCATTGGGAAACTCCTTAATATAGTCTTTGTTCCCACCACCGACTTTGCCAAGTCCCGGATGAAAGAGCAAACAAGCTACGTCGACACCGGGATCGCGAGACAATGCGTTTCTAAGGTATCGATACTCCCAGCGTGGGTAACTATCGATGACGAGTACCTTGAGTTTCTCTTGGCGAATCGCGATCGGAGTGGACATCGTATTGTTGGTCGAGATCACTTCGTCAGGATGCTGAGTCACTTCCACGGTCAACGTGAAATCACCTTCTGTCTTAGGAGTCCATAGGACCGCGTCGGTTGTCCTTGACATGGCTGTGATGCGCACTTCTTTCGTAACCCGTTCGCCATCGGAAGCAGTCATGACAACGTTAGCAACATGGTCACGCGGCAGGGACGACTCAATGGAAAAGGGGATGCGGACTGCTTTGTTGGTGATACCAAACGTGGGAGTATCCACACTCAGCAGCTCGATGTCCGGCAAGCGTGATGGCGCACCAACAGGAATGGAGAGAATTGGTACTCCTTGTGCCCTGTATCGCATCGCAGCGTTCATAGGAGATTGACCGGCATTCCAATCGCCGTCGGAAAGCAAGACCACGCCGAGGATGCGGGTCGTCGATTCAATGGCTTGATTGAGTGCCTTGTTGAGATCGGTGCCGTCGGCTTTGCCATCGGCCGGAAAGGAACTCACTCGAACATCCATACGCGATGCGAACGAACTCCAAGCCTCCTGATTAAGCAGGGGCGCGATAGCAGAAGCTCGTGTTTGTGCCGCCGATTGTCCGGCTTCGTTTTTGGACAATACATCCATTGTTTGCATGCTCTGCGAACCGTCGGATAGCACCAGCAATGCGGGTTTTTCGTCCGATCGGAACTCTTGAACCCATTCTGGCTGATTTAGCAAAACGGCACCGACCGCAACGATTCCGCAACGAAGCAATTCCAACCAAAAGACCGATTTAAGAAACCCGCTGCGCCGCCACGCAAAGTAGGAAAGGGCGAGGGTAGCGGCGCAAACCGCGATGGAAAGTCCGACCAGCCATGGCTCGGTGGAGAACGTCAGGGATTGTTTGGAAGGGTTCATGAACTCAATGATAACCCAAAAATTAGCGAAATGGGGAACGTAGGTCAGATGATCCGCCATGGGGGTTGAGGGGAGGCAAGCTCCCGCTCAACCTAAGAGAATTGTTGAGGGGGCGGACGTTCCTGACGGTTCAGCCCTTCACCCCCTTTCTCCAGACGATTGGGATAAGGGGGCGGAAAAAGAGTCACCGAGTTTGTACGTTTTTGAATGCTTGAGCGGGCGAGGCTATTCGAAGATCGAGGACTCAAGTCGGCGGAGCGACTTGACTACGGGGATGTTTCCGTGCCATCTCTTGAAAGAGCTCGTATCGAGCTTTCATTTCGACGAGGCTGTCTCCGCCGAATTTGTCGACGAGGGCTGCTGCAACTTCGAACGCCACGACATGCTCGACAATGATGGCAGCAGCCGAAATCGCGCAGACATCGCTGCGTTCGTAGCTGGCGCGATGTGGTTCTTTGTCCACCATGCGAATAGAGTCCAGAGGTTTTCGGAGTGTGCTAATCGGTTTTTTGGCCGCTCGAATGATGAGTGATTGGCCATTGGTCATTCCCCCTTCCAGTCCGCCGGCGTTGTTGGAAGGTCGGGTGTAGCCAAGATTGGGCAAATGGCTTTGCGACGCGTCGTAGTGGATGGGGTCATGCACCTTGGACCCCTGCGTTCGAGCGGCTTCGAAGCCCATACCGATTTCGACCCCTTTGATGGCTTGGACCGCCATCACGGCTTGGGCGAGTTTCCCGTCCAGCTTTCGATCCCATTGAGCATGAGTACCGAGTCCGAAGGGCAAACCATCGACTCGCACTTCGATGATACCGCCGAGCGTATCTCCTTCGTCGGCCATCCTATCAATGTACTGCTCCGCCTCGCGGTCGCGCGAAGGATCGACTGAGTAGATGCTACTCGTTTCACGCGTCTTTCGAACGTCACTCACGTTTTGCTTCAACGACTCACCCCTTCCGATAGGCATGGCCCCAAGTTCCAAAACGTAGCCAATCGTCTCGATCCCAAATTGCGAAAGCAGTTGCCTAGCAAGAGCTCCGGCAGCCACACGCACGGCGGTTTCCCTCGCGCTGGAGCGTTCCAAGACGCCGCGAATGGAACCAAGGTACTTAATGGCTCCGGTCAGATCCGCGTGTCCGGGACGCGGACGTTCCAGTTCCTTGAGTCGCTCCAATTTGTAGTCGTTGTTAACGACTTGGAGCGCAATTGGGGAGCCAAGGGTCGTCGATTGCCAAACTCCCGTCAGGATATCGACCGTGTCCTGTTCGAGTTTTTGACGTCCACCCCGGCCGTATCCGCCCTGCCTAAGTCGCAATTCGTGATTGATCATTTCTTGATCAATCGTTAATCCCGCAGGAAACCCGTCAATTAGGGCTAGAAGGGCTTTCCCGTGCGATTCTCCAGCGGTCCAATAGCGAAGCATAAAGCGGTTCGAAATTCGTTCAGAGGGTAACTAGCAAAAAAACCATTCTAGTTGTCGTCAGCACCTAGCCAAGCCGCAATTGGCAGAGGCGATCCTTTGTTTTCCAGCCAACCACCGAGTACGTGCGTATGACAGACTTAGCAAATCAAGCCTTTGAAAAGCATTATCAAGTTGGCTACTGCACCAATGTCCACGCTGGTAGGGATTTGCCGAGCGTTCTAGATAGCCTGGAAAAACATTCACTTCCAATTCGCATGCTGGTGGATTCCGAACAGCCGCTGTGCGTTGGCCTTTGGTTTTCTGAAATCTCGGCTGCGCAAGCCTTGCAGCCCGCGCATTTGGCTAGCCTCAAGAACAAACTGGAACAGTTTCATTTGGTGCCATTTACTTTGAACGGTTTCCCACAGGGGGACTTTCATAGTCGTGTGGTTAAGCATCGGGTTTATCAGCCGACATGGTGGCAGCAAGAGCGACTCGACTATACGCTCAACTTGATCCGGTTGCTCGATCAACTACTTCCCAGCGGACAAATCGGCTCGATTTCGACACTGCCGATATCATGGAGCGATCCCCTCCCCACCCGTGATCAACTGAAACAGGCCGCGTCTCAACTGATTGAAGTTGCAACCGTGCTTCATCGGCAATTCGAGCAAACTGGACGAAAGATTGTGCTGGCGATTGAGCCGGAACCGGGTTGCTATTTGACCGACAGTTCTTCCTTTCGCATGTTCTTCAACGAGTATTTGCGGGCCCCCTCCTTGCCCGACGGAACATCGGAAATTGTTGGAGAGTACTTGACTATCTGTCACGATGTGTGCCATGCGGCGGTGATGTACGAAGATCAAGCGTATGAGCTGCGGCAACTCAAAAATGACGATATTGCTATCGGGAAAGTTCAAGTGTCCTCAGCGATCAGGGTCGACTGGGACGCGATGACGCGATCCGAACGGGTGGAAGCCTTCGAGCAATTGAAAGGTTTCGCCGAGGACCGATATCTCCACCAAGTAAATCGCACGAAATCGGGCAAGGAATCGAGTGAATTGGTCGAGGATCTTCCTGCTGCGATGTCTACGGTAACCGCCTCGGCCGAACTAACGGGTGAGTGGCGAATTCACTTTCATGTTCCGATCTTTTTATCACAACTTGGCTTGATTCAATCGACACAGTGGGAAATCCAGAAACTGCTTGCGATTCTAACTGGTCCGGTGGATAATCGACCGGAGTTTACCGGACACTTCGAGGTGGAAACCTACGCGTGGGGAGTTCTGCCCGCGGCGCTTCAAGTTGAGAGTTTGAATGAAGGAATTGCAAGGGAGGTTACGTGGTTTAACAAGGAGCTTTCACCCCATGGTGGATGATGCTATTTCGTTTAACCGCGTGGGCATCGCCCCGCGTTTTGCAGTGCTCGCGTCCCGATGTGCACGCGGTTAAACGAAGAAACTTATGTGCAGGTGCCTAGATGAACCTTTGAAAAGCAATCTTGAGTGGCACGCAGTTCGTATTCAAAAGATTTTTCAGAAAAAACTGCAAAGCGACGCAACCAAATGACCGTTGTTTCGAGAACTAGAGAGTCGGTTGGCCATGAGCCAAATGAAACCGGTGGAAATGTCGGTAATGTTTACAAATTTTTAATGAGGAACAAGAAAAATGGCAGCCTACATCAAATTCGATGGAATTGACGGAGAGTGCGTAGCCAAGGGACATGAAAAATGGAGCGTTTTGGAAAGCTTCAGTCAGCATGTCTTCAAAACCGGTGCTGGCAAGACTGGTGTCGCTCGTCAAGAAGGCACGATTCAACTGGAGGACGTCCAGTGCTCCAAGCTGTTGGACAAGTCGAGTCCTAAGATCATCGAAGCGGTTTGCATGGGAAAGATTTTCCCCAAGGTGGAAATCAATGTTTTGACCACGGGCGTCAACACCGGTCGGGAGCCTTACCTCAAGTACGAGCTCAAAAATGTGATGGTCACATCGCATACTATTTCCGGCCACGATCATGATCGCCCAGGCGAGAACTACAGTTTGAACTTCGAAGAGTACAAGATCACCTACACGGAAATGAGCGAAAAGGGTGAAAAGAAGGGCGACGTGGGCTTTGGATGGAAAGTTCGCGAAGGGGTTAAAGCGTAGGTTCACTCGAAACACTAGAATGATTTGCATCAAAGTAATGTCGAGTAGCCGAACTGGCTGCTCGACTGCAGTTATCCTTAGAAGAATTATACGCACACATTCGTTTCAGGTTTTTTGTAGGAGTATCGTTCATGGCTTCCCTGTTACGTACTGGATCAATGGGTACTGAGGTTACACGTGTGCAACACATTCTCAACAAGCTTAATATTGCGACACCGGCGCTCAAGTTAGACGGAGATTTTGGACCAAAGACCCTGGCCGCTGTGAAGGCTTTTCAATTGAAGGAGGGCATTTCGGCAGACGGTATAGTGGGGCCTGAAACAGAGAAACGGATGGTGCAAAGATATCGCGGTGTGCAGCCTGGCAAAAGAAACGGTTCTCCACCCGTCTCCCATGATCATGCTTCCTTTGGAATTGTCGAAACTGCCACCCAAATTGCCCTGAGCCAGTTGCAGGTTCGTGAAGTACCGCTGGGTTCTAATTCTGGGCCCGCAGTGGACTCTTACAATCGAGCGGCTGGAGCCCCGAAAGGTTCTTATTGGTGCATGTCGTTTGTTTACTGGTGCTTTGTTCAAGCTTCGGTTAGGACCCATGAGTCCAATCCGATGCCGCGAACAGCTGCCTGCGATTATCTCTACAGTTGGGCAAAGGGGAACCACAAACTGACACGGCAGCCGCAGCGCGGTGATATCTTTCTAGTCAAGGGTGGCGAATATGGGCATTTCCACACGGGCATCGTAACTGGAGCTCAAGGCGGAAGCGTTAGGACGATCGAAGGGAATACCAACAACGACGGAAGTTCGAATGGAATAGGCGTTTTTGCTCGCACGCGATCGGTTGGTTCCTGTGATTTTGTCCGACTTGGTGTGGCTCGCTCACATACAGACAATCCTCATTCCCCGTTAACGTCGTCAGGATCGCAGATCGCTTGGGGAGCGAAAGTCTCAGGAGAGTTCAAAGCGAAAGTAATCGCGATTAGCAAAGAGCTGCACGTCGACCCTAGCTTCCTAATGGCATGCATGGCCTTTGAGACAGGTGAAACCTTTAGCCCAAGCGTAAAAAACGGGGCGGGCAGTGGAGCTGTCGGGCTCATCCAATTCATGCCGGACACGGCCAAAGGTTTGGGCACCTCGACTAGTGCGCTGGCTGGAATGTCCGATGTGGCACAATTGGATTACGTCAAAAAATATTTAAAACCAAACGCAGGTCGCTTAAAAACCCTCGAGGACTTATACATGTCGATCCTCTACCCGGCTGCCATTGGCAAAGCCGCAAATTCAACGCTATTCCCTAGCGGAACGGCGAATTACTCCCAAAACCGAGGCTTCGATGCCAATCGCGACGGGCGCATTACGCCAGGCGAAGTATCGTCACTCGTGCGGGCCGCCTATAACAAGGGAATGCGCCCAGGAAACCTAGGGTAGTGGGGCGGGCGGCTAAACTTAGAAACTTATGTGTAGATGCTTAGTGCCGAATCTTTCTTCAGAAAACAAGTCTCCACCACGCAACTCTCGAGTAGTTCGTACGAGAACATGAGTGTCGGTTGGCCAAGAGCCAAATCAAACCAGCAAAACGTATAATTCCTGTTTACCCACTAACTATTAGGAACAATAAAAATGGCAGCCTTCATCAAATTCGATGGTATTGACGGAGAAAGTGCAGCTAAGGGACATGAAAAATGGAGCGAATTGGTAAGCTTCAGCCAACACCTTTTCAAAACTGGTGCTGGTAAAACGGGAGTTGCACGGCAAGAGGGAACGATCCAATTGGAGGATGTTCAATGCTCCAAGCTATTGGACAAGTCGAGCCCGAAAATCATCGAAGCGGTTTGCATGGGAAAGATTTTCCCAAAGGTGGAAGTCCATGTCTTGCACACGGGAGCCAACACCGGTCGTGAGCCGTATCTCAAGTACGAACTGAAGAATGTGATGGTTACGTCGCACACGATTTCCGGCCACGATCATGATCGTCCAGGCGAGAACTACAGCTTGAACTTCGAAGAGTACAAGATTACCTACACGGAGATTAGCGAAAAGGGTGATAAGAAGGGTGACGTGGCCTTTGGATGGAAGGTTCGAGAAGGGGTCAAAGCGTAAGCTCACTCCCAGGCTGTGATTTATTATTGTCGCCTTTCGCTCCGCGAAAGTGCGCCTCCGCGAAAGTGCGCCTGGTAAACGCACTTTTTCGGAACAAAAGGCGACAATGATTTGCACCTTGCGAATATATTCACAGCCTATCCGAACGCTTGAATGATTTGTGTCAAAGTGAAGTCGAGCGGCCGCACGGTGGCTGCTCGATTTTGGTTATAATGGTCGAAGACGAGGTCGTCGCAACTCGACGAAGCCGTCGCGGTCGATTGAGGTTCGTTGATAGAGAAGCCTCTCGGTGGATGGAAAGCAGACTCGATGGCCCGATTACTTGAACTTGAACCCAACAGTCTTTTTGGAGCCGAGGCGATTCTTACGTCGCTATCTGGGCGCGAAGAGATCTCGCGACCCTTCGAGTTTTCGCTGACGATCGCATCGCCCAAGGAAAACATCAAGCCGGAAGATGTCATCGGGCAAGCGCTGGCTGTGCGAATCGATCGTATCGATGAAAAACCTCGCTACATCCACGGTTACATTAGCCATCTTTGGGCTGGTGATTTTGGCATGAGCCATGAGAAAAAGGGCCTTCCGTCTCGCACGTATCGCGTTCGTTTGGTTCCTTGGTTATGGTTTATGAGCCGCGCCGCTCGATGCTTCGTGTATTTGCCGCAGAAAGCCGAGAAGTCCATTCAAGACGTTTTTGACGCGGTGATTGCAAGAGTCAAGGAGTACGGACACGTCGAGACTTGGCACGATGCCGGGAACGCTTCGATCCTCAAATCTCGCAAGGTGGAACACTGTGTGCAGTATCGCGAGACCGATTTCAATTTCTTGTCTCGCACACTGGAGCGTTACGGAGTTTACTATTACTTCGACCATAAACAGTCCGAGCACAAGCTGATCCTTTCGGACAAAAGCAACTACCCATCGTGCGTCGAATCGGAAATCGAATTCCCTCATTCGATCGATGGTCAAACGGCTGCCGACCACATCACCTCTTGGGAGCATTCGTATGAATTTGTTGCCGGGAAATGGGAGCAATTGGACTACGATTTCCTGCAGCCCTCAGTCAACTTGAAAGTCAATGCGACCAAGCATGCAGCGATTCCGCTCAAGAACAATTCGGGATACGAGCTTTACGATTATTCGAATGACTACGTTCAAAAAGGGGACGGTAGGAACGAAGCCACACGCAGGATGGAAGAGGAGGAAATTCGATTCAATTCGGTGAGCGGCACCAGCACATGTAAGACCATGGCCCCTGGCTATGGGTTCAAGTTGAAAAAGCATCGCAATTGCCCGAGCGAGCAAGGTGGGTCGTATGTCATAACGAGCATATCGCATTCGGCAGCCCAGCCCGGGCCATTCACCTCGGGCGGTACGAGCCCCACGTATTCCAACCAATTCACCTGCGTTCCTCGTGAAATGCAATATCGTGCACCGCGGCATACGCCTCAACCACTCTTATCCAGCGTTCAAACGGCGGTCGTGGTTGGTCCCAAAGGGGAGGAAATCTACACCGACGAACACGGACGCGTGAAAGTCCAGTTCCATTGGGATAGGGAAGGCAAACGCGACGAGAATACATCGTGCTGGTTGCGGGTGGTTCAAGTCCATTCGGGCAAGAGTTTTGGCGGAATTGACATTCCTCGGATGGGTGAGGAGGTCGTCGTTTCGTTCATCGAGGGGGATCCAGACCGTCCGATTATTACTGGACGTGTCTATCACAAAGAATCGATGCCTCCGTTTGCATTGCCGGGCGAGAAGACCCGATCGGGCATGAAGACCAAGACTTACAAAGGGACCGGCTACAATGAACTGTCGATGGACGACACGCCGGGCAAAGAGCAAATCCGTATGCATGGCCAGTACAACTTGGACACGGTCATCGAACATGACGAAACGCATACGATTCACAACAACCGAACCAAGCAGGTGGACGTCGACGAAACGATGACGATTGGAAAGAATCAAAAACTTGACGTGGGCAGCAACAAAACGGTCACCGTCGGCAAGGACCATAGTGAAACGGTTGGAAAGAACCAGACCGTTTCGGTGGGGTCGGATCAGTCCAACAAGATTGGTTCGAATCAGTCCAACACGATTGGCTCAAATCAGTCCACCAAGGTTCAGTCCTCAAGTAGCGAACAAATTGGCAAAACTAAATCAATAGATGCTGGCGACCAGATAACCTTGACCTGTGGATCCAGCAAGCTCATCATGAAAAAAGATGGCACGATCTTGCTCCAAGGCAAAGACATCACCGTCAAAGGTAGTGGAAAGATCCTTGCTAAGGCGAGTGGAGACATGATCCTCAAAGGGGCGAAGATCGCCGAAAACTGATGCTCAAGCCAGAAAACCACGTTGTATTTTCAAACGGTCTAGGGACGCTCACCAACGATGCAATCGTTCGGACCGAGTTGGAATCAGAGAACGCGCATTCGGCCAGAGACACTTCCAGTCCTTTCCATGGGTTGGCTATTTGCAAGGTGGTTGGCGTTAAAGATCTATTGCCCTTGTTAAGTTACGAGATAAACGGATCTGTGCTCATACAACAAGCGATCGCTGTCATTGGAAGTTCACAGGATTTCACGCTCGGTTCGCTCGTTTGCGCGGCCTTTGATCAAAACCGGTCCAATCGACCCATAGTCTTGGGTGGTTTCGCTTGTGACGTGAGCAAGAGCTTGGGTGTCAAGGAAGGGGCTGTGATTTCAGACGACAAACAAATCACGCTGCAGTGTGGAAAAGCAAGCATTCGCCTATCGGCGGATGGAACGGTTGCGATCCGTGGAACCAATGTCGCAAGCCGAGCGTCGCAAACCAATCGCATTCGCGGTGGAAACGTTCAGATCAATTAGAACTCCGGTTTTGTTATGTGGGCCATCGAAAACCAAACAGCCTTTGCCGTCGAGAGGACGTTCGTTCGCGATCGTGATGGTGCTGAGATATGGCTCGTTGCCGTCCGAGGGACCTTCTTGATTCAACCAGACGGAACCCTTCAAATCGCGGAAAAGCAGGAGCCGGTAGCGCAGTTGGCTCAATATCTAGGAAAGCCTAATGAGTCGTCGTTGCGATGCGATATGGATCTGCCCCGAACGAAACTCGGTACCGATGTCCTTCTCAACGCAACCGCCTACGTTCCGCGAGGAGAAAAGAGAAGTGAAGTGGAAGTGGGCTTTCGAGTCGCAAACTTGACCAAGACTCTAATCGTCAGTGGAGCTCGCGCATGGAAGAAATCGAGGCGTGGAGAGCTTGAGCCCGGGGATCCGCAAGCATTCGCGTCGATGCCTATCCGATACGAGAACGCATTCGGTGGTTCGATCACAAGCGACACACTTGCCTCCTTGAAGCCATTCGCTGACAGCAATCCACTTGGGCGCGGAATCGCTCGCTCCGAGGATGCGCCATTGCCAAACCTCCGGTATCCCGGTTCAGAAGTTGATGAGCCAACTCTTGAGAGGTCACCCGCAGGTTTTGGTGCTATTGCCAGTCATTGGATGCCGCGACGATCGTTGGCGGGGACATATGACGAAAAGTGGCAGAACCAGCGTCAACCGCTGTTGCCGGATGACTTTAAAGAAGAATTTTTTTACTCAGCACCGGTGGACCAACGCGTGGATGGTTTTTTGCGAGGCGGTGAACGGGTGGATTTGGTAAACTTGACTCCGAGTGGGAAATTGTCGTTCGCGTTGCCAAAGTTGGCCATCGGCTGTCGTACTTCGATTGATGGCGGTATTGAGCATCACCGGAGTAATTTGCATACGGTGTTGATTGAGCCGGACGAACATCGATTGATTATGGTGTGGCATTCGGCCCTGCCGTGCCATCATACGCTGTACTCTCTAAAGCGAACGATCGTTTTTGAAAAGCAAGGAACGGAATCGCTAGTCGCATGAATCCAAGTCGAATCCAGCAAGATTCCATTTATGTCGTAGGCGTGGGTGCGCAAACGCCGGTTGGTCGAAATGCCCTTTCGGCTGCGGCGGCCGTTCGTTGTGGAATCTCGGCTTATGCAGAGCATCCATTCATGATTGACAAGCACGGTGAACCGATGGTGGTTGCGATGGCCGATTGGTTGGAAGAAGTAATGTCGGTCAAAGATCGCGTTTTGCGGCTTGGATTAACGGCCAGCTTCGATGCCCTCGACCCATGGATCAAGGCCGGAAAATCATTGAATTTGAATGTTGTAATGTCACTCTCTGCAGCGAATTTGCCGGATGAAGAGCTAAGAAACGAAATCGCCCGCAATTTCACACAAGGACTAAATGCTGAGGGTATTAGTGCGCGGTGCCAGATTGTTTGCGATGGCAATGCGGCCGGCACGCAAGCGATGTTGGTCGCATGTCAGTCGATCAGAAAAAGTCCAGATGACCTATGCTTAGTGGTTGGGGTGGATTCTCACTTGGGTCCTGAGCAATTGGATTTGCTGGACTATTCGGGGCGTTTGCACTCGGTCAATAACAGTTGGGGCTTTACTCCGGGCGAAGCGGCGGGCGTTTGCTTGTTGACTTCCGGCCGAGGGGTGGGTCGATTTCAATTAAGGCCGCTGGCGGAAGTCCAAGCTATTTCTATGGCTTCCGAAAACAAGCTATTAGGCACCAAAACCGTCTGTATCGGCGAAGGTCTTTCGAGCGCTTTTCGAGGAGTGCTCAACAAGGACGAGCTTGTTAATCACAGTTATTGCGATTTGAACGGGGAGACTTATCGGGCCGATGAATTTGGCTTTGCGGTCTGTCGAACGTCGCAATATTTTCACGATGCCAGTAGTTTTACGGCTGCCGCAGAATGCTGGGGGGACGTGGGAACCGCATCCGCCCCATTGCAAGTGGCATTGGCGACATCGGCTTGGGCTCGCGGTTATGCAAAGGGGCCTGTTGCTTTAGCTTGGTCGAGCAGTGCACATCTGCCGCTTCGCGGTGCCATGAGATTGCGGCAATGTCATGTGGGTGAGGGAACATAGCCATGCCGTTAACGATCAATATCAACAATTTGACTTTGTGCCACAAAGGAAGTAATGGCATCACGACAGCGACCATCCCCGACGTGTGTAAAACACCGACGCCGGGTGGTCCTGTACCAATCCCTTATCCAAATATTGCAATGTCGTCTGACCTGATGAAGGGGACGACCACAGTCAAGGCGGACGGAGGCATGATGTGCGCCAACTACGGTTCGGAGTTCTTCAAAAGTACTGGAGACGAACCGGGAACTCTAGGCGGCGTCGTATCGAGCACGTTCATCAAGGAAGCGACCTGGATGACGTTCTCGTTCGACGTCAAGCTCGAGGGCAAAGCGGCTTGTCGTTTGACAGACAAGATGTTTCATAATCATACCAACACCGTCAACATGGCTGGCCTTCTCCAACCACCACTTCCGTTCGGTCCTCCGCCGCCAGAAACCCTTTGCGAAAAACTTGCGAGGGAAATCAACGAAATGGTTAATCGAGCCAAGGGACCAAAGGATGGTGGAACAAAGGGCTTGAAACAAAGATTCAATGAGCAAATCAATGGAAAAAATGGTCCACCAGGAAGTGGCGTCGGCGACCCAGGAGTTTGGGATACGCACGACAAAGCAATCAAGGAACAGCAAAAAGGGCTTAGAGATCGGCTAAATGACTACAATAAAAACAATTGTGGCGACCCTATTCCGGTCGAATCATGGGAATGGGCAACACGACCAGCTCCTTCACCGAAGGAGTGGAAAAATCCCGTACCAGTCCCAGAACCAAGTTCAAGAACGGGTTTCTGGAATACCATGCGTGATTTGACCGGTCTAACAGGAGCAGCTCTTGTGGTGTATGTAATTGTATCTGAGGGGAGCCGATTGTTCCCGCCACGAAACCTAGTGCCAGTACCATGACAGAAATGTTTGAACCAATTTCTTTGGATGGTCATTGGACGAAAATTTCGATCGTCTTGAGCCTCGACTTGGCTTTCGAATTTTTTGCGGATTTTAGGCTACCCGCTCGAGACCACCGAGACTTTCAAAATCGGTTACGCAATGCGATTGGTGAATTAAGAAAGATTGCGTCGCTGGATGGAAATGCCACGCCCAACATAAGGGAAGTGATGAAGAATCATCTGCCGCCTTCGGATCTGCCGCGACTGCTAGCGTGGGGCAACAAGCAGTTTTTGGGTTATCACGCAGACCAACCGGCTCTCTCGGCATGGGATATTGTTGTGTCACATTGGGCATACAGTCGCAATCGTGAAATCGAGTTCTTGGGGCCAGACAATCACAAATGGTTTTGCCAGGAGTACCGCAGCACGGTCCAAGTCGATGACATTCGACAAAGGTCTGAAATTGCCTCTGTTCGACTGCTAAGCGATTGGGATTTAGAAATGTATTCGAGGCATCAATTTGGAAAGGAGTGGGAATCGAGTCCATTTGCGACGATTGAGTCCATGGTAAGGGGGACCCGGTTGATTCAGTTTCTCGCCCAATTTTCAAAAAGACTAAAAGTCGACGATGGCGTTCAGGTACAACGCTCCGCAGAATCAATTCTAGGTGAAATGCGAGTCTGGATGCCTTTCAAACTGCCTCGACTTGAAGGCCTTTTGGAATGGGCTGGGGAGTCGTAACATGGAGGAAGCGAGTTCGAAGAATGCAGAATGGATCGCAATTTCCATGGCTGATAGATTGGAGCGAGAGTTCGCATCAAACCTAGCGTCCCTGTCTCGCAAGCAAATAATGATAGAAGTAACTGAGAGCATTGCGGCTGCAGAAGCGGTGGGGATTGTTTCGTCCAGTTTGGTTTATCGATTTCTTCGATTGAGGTATTACGAACCTGAGCGATGGACTCGAATTGGGACTGCAGAATTAGTCTATGACGTGTTGACGAATGATCTCCTAGCGGCGGAAGAACGGATCTGCTTTTTGGAGAAGGTCGTTTTTGGTATGTGTGCTCCTTAGACGATTTTCAAGTAGCGGACCGAAAAAGCCCTTAGTTAGGTGCCATGCACTCTGCCAAATGGATTCGGCTCTAACGCTAGAAGAGCCCTTCGGTAATTGCCTGGCACCTATTGACTGGGCGCTCGTTCGCCCTCGTTCGGGGCAAGAATGGGAATCGACAGGAAGATTTTGTGACAGGAAGATAGGACAGATGTTGCGACTGAGAATTTTCCTGTCGTTTAATTTTCCTATCGTATGGGAAGAAATAAGGGGACGCAGCTATTGACTGGGCGCTCGTTCGCCCTCGTTTGGGACAAGAATGGGAATCGACAGGAAGATTTTGTGACAGGAAGATAGGACAGATGTTGCGACTGAGAATTATCCTGTCGTTTAATTTTCCTGTCGTATGGGAAGAAAGAAGGGGACGCAGCTCATTTAGGTTTCCCTGAACGCACCGCTTGGCCCTTCGGTAGGTTCCTGGCACGTGCCTGGCACCTATTGACCTTCCGAGTTAGAAGAGTTCGCGGCTGAGAATCCGAAATGGCAGGACTGGATTGCGATATTGGACAATGTACTTTCGAAGAATATTGGCCGAGTCGTAGGTGTCGGAGACCTGCGTGAGTTCGTCCCAGCAACCGAAAAACAGCTCGATGAACTGCTTGACGTTCTTTGTTTGGCCAACCGAATTGAGCGGCTGGACTGGCTTTGCTGTAGTCTGCACGAAAGTGTACTTTTTGATCCAGCGGAGCCCAATCACCACTGCGATCTCTGCGGTAAAAAAGTCGCGACGAAAAACTTAAAACCTGCACCGTCAGTTAGAATATTTCCGATTACGATTGACTCACCCGATAGCAAAGAAAGCCCAGTCGTGCCCGACCAAGCCAGTCCTAAAGTTCTAATCAGCTATAGCCATGATTCTCCCGGGTATTCCGAAAGGATTCTCGATTTTGCAGACCAACTGCGAGACGACGGAATTGATGTGACAATCGACCAATTCCAACCCAATCCGACTGAAGGCTGGCCTCTCTGGATGGAACGACAAGTTGAGCGAGCTGATTTTGTGTTGATGGCTTTCACAGAACGCTACTTCCGTCGTTGTCGAGGTGAAGAGGCCCCCGGGATTGGCAAGGGCGTGGCCTGGGAGAGTATCCTAATCGCTAACGAACTATATGACTCACCGCATTTTAACACCAAGTTCATACCTATCGTCCTCAATTCAGCCAACAAGGAATGGATATTGCCACGAATGCGAGGCTACTCGAACTTTACGATCGATCATTTCAATTTGGACCAACCTGGCGGCTACCAAGATCTCTATCGTCTACTGACGACACAACCCAAGACTCCCGCAGGTAACGTGGGAAAGATTCGCCGACTGCCAAGCGAGGCCAGGAGAGCAAGCGTAATGAAACCAGAGGAAAGCATTCGTGATTCGAACGGACAGGAGACAAAAATGACGGCATCAGAACTACAAGCTGGACTCGCGAATCTACTTGACTCAATGTTTGAGAATATCGTGTTTGATCTTGGCGCCTCAAATCGGATTCAAGGGCGAGCCGCCGCTCAATCGACACGAGCAATCGATTTAGTAACCTACGCAACTTCCACGAATCAGCAAGACAAGCTGATCGATTTGTATCTCAAGGCAGTCGGTAAGCGTTCATGATTCCATTGGAAGAGCAGAGTGTCGTTCGCAGAAGGCTTTCAGGCCTTCTCGAAACGCAACTTCGTGATCTTGCGTCCGACCTCGGTATAACCGAACACGTGGGCGCGGCTTCCGAGCCATCTGGAATTGCAAGGACCATTGTTAATTATACTAAGAACAGCGACGAGTTGTGGGCTCAATTGTTGGTTGAGATAGATCGTATAGCACCTGTTAGGCTTCAAAGCGATGGTATATTGACGCTTACTCGGCATGACGAAGAGAAACTCCTCGGATTGCTAAGGTCTTATTGGGGTGAAAACAAGAGCTGGATCAAAACGGCCGTCGTGCTTTCGAGAGGGAATATTGCCGTATAGCCGCCTCGCGATTTCCCACCTCGAACAGCACGACACCTGAATTGATAAGGGATTGACCGACCCAAAATTGCAACTTGTGTTTCTTTGCCAACGACTGCATGTTGCCAAACTTCGCAATCGCGAGTTCGAACTGACGTGCCTCCGCTAGGCAGGAGCCAAGGCAGTTGAGAAGTAGGAGCTGGTTCTCAATTGAGGCGGAGGATAAGTAGCGATCAAAGATTGAATTGAGCAGGTTTAGATAAACCGAGTTCCAATAGCCAAGGTCGCTCCCCATGGCGATCTGTCCAAGCGTTTGTATGGCGTCATCGATTCTCTTTCTGCGAATGAGGTGCAAAGCAGCATACGGAGCGATGTCGATGTGGTTGCTTATTGTGGATAATGCGTTGATCCACTTATCTTCGAGGAACTGGTATTCTTCACTGGACTTGGAGAATGCTGCGATCGCCTGTTTCGTTGGTGAGATGGTTTCTGTGATCGCAATCAAGCCGCTAGCTTGTAGTTTTGGAAGTTCTTTAATCCAGGGGAGCGATGGGAATAGTTTTTCGTACAACTCTCGGAGATTTGGGATCGCCGCTGTGACAATCAAGCCAAGCATTTGGCGTTGTTCAGATGTTTGCGGCAGAGGCGACGGGTCCATTGGGACTTCACCAGCGATCTCATAGAGCTTTTCCCGAAGGAGCTTGGCGATCTTTGCGGGTGTGTGCTCGTTGGCGGATAGGAATGCCTTGGTCCCTTGGATTCCCGCAACGATGGTGTTGTCCATAGTCTAACTTTAGTCGCGTCTCATCAAGATCCAAATGATGTGGTGGTTCGCACTTGTTCACAACCAACAAAACTGGAGAAGGCCCGCCGAATCCTTGAATTGTCTTAAGCCAACCGTGGAGAATGCCCTCATGTTCACCAGATCGTGCAGCCAGTCCAAATGTGCATTCCAGTTTGCGTCCATACCAAGTCCCTCAAACACGATTGCAAGTGAACGTTCGTTGTAGTCATCGTTGCATCGGTTCTTCTGGATCTCTTCTTCATGCTCCTGAACGCTTCGTGCATCTGGCAAACCGATGTAGGGAATGACATGGCCTACGACGGAATCGTCCCGTCGTATGGCATACGGGCAAACAGGATGCATCGAAACATCCAAGTTCAAGTGAGAAGCGGTTGTGCAGATGGTGTCGCTCAATCTCCTTCTCCGATGGGAAAGAGAACGAATTCTGCTTCGCTCTGCAGCTTGTAGGATCAATTTCACACAAGGTTCGGTAAATGTCGAACTGTCCGTTGGCGGTGTCGGCACAAAATCGGCCTTACTCAACGCGAAACGGTCACAAAGCTCGGTTCCAATCGAGGCTGAGTGGTCCGGCCAAACTAACTGTAAAACTCCCATCCCCAAATCATGAGCCCTCGCAAGCTCTTTGTGGACCCAATCCGATTTCACTGCATTCGGGGAATCAAGAAAAATTAGCAAGTCGACGTTCGACATGCGGCACCAGAGAGAATTCTGAAAATCAACTCCCGATGAAGGCACGACGAATGCTTCGCGTCAGTCGAAACGTGGCCATCAACTCTGTGCTCAAGGTTGCAGATGACCAAGCAAGGCCGTTGATAGGGTACAACTGAGATGGCACTTTGCTTCGATAGTCATCGGTACTGTCTACAACGGGGAAAACAGGGATTTGAGCTTGGATTAATCCATCCAAAACATTGAGTTCCTCTGGATGGTTCGCTTCGTTTTTGGCGCCCATCCAAACCCCAACACGAATATCGCCATCATTGATGGGGTCAAAATCCGAGAATGTCTTTAGCGATAGATAGACGCCGGGATCGAGCATTCTCGAAAGGAATAGCTCATTTAACTCTCTTTCGAGCTCTGGTCGCCAATTGGCAACGTTTGGACCCAGCAGTATGACTTCGTAGCGAATATCCGGACGAATTCCAATCGAAAATTGATCAATGGACATGTGTTTCCAATCCCAGATGGTAACAACGAATCATCGTGTGAATGAAAGATTCTAACGCGCTGGCGGTGAGTTCGACAACCTCGCTGGATTTAGGACCAAGAAAATCCGGCAGGACAAAGATTGATCGAGCAAACGGTCGCGGTTCGTTTAGAGTGCACTGTGCTGACGATCACCAACGCCTAGAGTCTGCTATAATCGCGAAGATTCCCTTGGATTCTGGTCTGCACATATTGGTCACTCTTACTCAGCGCGATTGCCATGAAAATTTCAGTCTATCTCCTATTGCTGCTCCAACTCTCCGTACTTTCTAACCAGTCCGAACGCCTTTATGGTTTTGAATTCGACGCTACTAACAAGCCGAACATCGTCTATTTTCTCGTCGATGACTTAGGCTACGCCGATTGCGGCTTCAATGGTGGAAGTGATATCAAAACGCCAAACATAGATAAACTCGCACATGCTGGAGCCATTCTCAAGTCGTTCTATGTGCAACCTGTCTGTTCACCGACGCGGGCAGCCTTAATGACAGGTCGCTATGCGACTCATACCGGAGTTTACAACGTCGTACGCCCTGGGGCTCCATGGGGCTTGCCATTGGCCGAACGCATCCTGCCACAAGCTTTAAAAGAAGCTGGCTATACGACGGCCATATGCGGCAAGTGGCATCTGGGCGAGTTTGAATCCGTTTACAAACCGACGCAGCGGGGCTTCGACCATCAGTATGGGCACATGTTCGGCGCACTCGATTACTTCACGCATATTCGCGACGGAAAACCAGATTGGTACAGGGACGACATCCCAATCGTGGAGGAAGGGTACACAACGCATCTGGTTGCAAAAGAAGCTTGCCGCTTAATCAAAGAAAGACCCGCCGATAAACCGTTGTTTCTGTACGTGCCGTTCAACGGTATTCACGGACCGCATCAGGTCCCCGATAGCTACAAAGAGCCCTATAAGGACTTACCCAAGCTCCGACAAACCATCGCTGGCATGCTGTCCGCCGTGGATGAAGCCATCGGACAAATCACGGCGGCACTGGTGGAATCGGGACAACTCGAAAACACACTCATCATCTTCTCAAGCGACAATGGTGGACCAGCCCCTGGCAAGGCGACCATGAACACGCCGCTTCGGGCAGGCAAGGGAACGATTTATGAAGGTGGCGTTCGAGTCTGCGCTTTTGCCAACTGGCCCGGTCGAATCCAAGCAGGGATCACTGTCACTGAACCCATGCACGCCGTCGACTGGTATCCTACGCTCGTTAAGCTGGTTGGCGCAAAAGCCAATCTGGAGTTGCAACCCGACGGCATCGACATGTGGCCAGTTCTCACTCAGAGTGCGAAATCGCCGCGCGATGCAATCTTACTGGTCGGCAATCGGCCAGGGGTGTCGGCCATCAGGATGGGAGATTGGAAGCTGTTGCTCAGCCCTTCTGAAAAGGGCGCGGAGGAGCAATCTGCGGAGGAGCAGTCTGCCAATGACAAACCCTCCGGCAAAATGGAACTCTATAACCTTACACAAGACATTGCCGAATCCAACAATCTTGCTCAATCGCAGCCTGAAAGGGTAAAAGCCATGCGGGCTCGACTCGATGCCATGCTTCAAAACGCAGTTCCCCCTGGCGATTCAACTCGCGACCAAAAAACGACAACGACAACGAAGAAAAAGTAAAAGTAAAAGTAAAAGTAAGGTGAGCGGCAACGTGAAAACTACCAATCCTAACCCGAAACGTAAGTGAGGGACTTGTGGAATCGTCCCTCGCTCACGCTTCGGGTTGGGATAATGCCATCTGCCGATCGCCTAATAGCCAAAGACCAACGAAAAAGGACCGTAAACTAATGCTGATCAATATTAATAAGTACGCTGCGTGGATTTCCGTTTCGATGTTTTTGTTCAGCGTTTGTGGAGTTGTTTTCGCAGCTGACAAACCTAACGTAATCTACATCATCTCGGATGACCTCGGTTATGCAGATTTGTGTTGCTATGGAGCGACCAAAGTGAAGACGCCGAACCTGGACAAGCTTGCTGCTCAGGGATGCCGATTCACGGACGCCCATTCGACAGCCGCGGTTTGCACACCAACTCGGTATGCCCTCATGACGGGACGTTACGCCTGGCGAGAGCCGAATACCGGCATAGCTCGCGGCGACCAATCTTTACTTATCCCGCCAGGCACCACAACGATCGCGACGGTGCTTAAGTCTGCGGGCTACAAGACAGGTGTGGTCGGTAAATGGCACTTAGGTTTGGGCGCACCGCCAAAGACCAATTACAACGTCGAAATCAAACCAGGTCCGCTTGAAATTGGCTTTGACTATGCGTTTCTGATTCCCGCGACGGGTGATCGAGTCCCGTGTGTGTTTGTCGAGAATCGGAAGGTAGTGGGTTACGATCCGGCAGATCCAATCGAGGTCAGTTTTGGTCAAAAAATTGGCAACGAGCCAACGGGTATCGACCCCGACATCAAACTAAAAATCCAGGGCGGCCCCGGCCACAAAGACACCGTTATCAACGGCATTCCGCGCATCGGTTTCATGACCGGTGGCAAAGCGGCGCGTTGGGTGGACGAAGACATTGCCGACGTCCTTACCAACAAAGCTGTCAACTTCGTTGAGGCGAACAAGTCGGCACCGTTTTTCCTATTCTATTCCACGCATGACATCCATGAACCGATGGTCCCTCATCCGCGTTTCCGTGGCACCAGCGAATGCGGCTGGCGCGGCGACGTCATCCATCAGCTCGATTGGTCAATCGGCCAGCTCATGGACGCACTTGATCGAAACGGACTGACCGACAACACCCTCGTCATCTTCACCAGCGATAACGGTGGCGCGATTAAGAACACCTACGATGACGGCACCAATGCACTCCATGACAAGCAACCGCCAAACGGCACGTTGAGGGCCAGCAAGGGGGCTCTTTACGAAGGTGGCCATCGCGTCCCGTTCATTACACGATGGCCTGGTCATATTCCCAAAGGGAGCGTATCGGGTGAGTTGATTGGGCATGTGGATGCGATGGCTAGTTTCGCAGGTCTTACGGGCCAAAAACTCGATGCGAGTGCTGGTCCCGACAGCTTCAACGTCCTATCCGCTTGGTTAGGAAAAAAGACGGAGGTTCCAGCTCGCGATCATCTCGTGTTGCAAGGAAACGCGCCTAGCCCATTGGCATTGCGAGTAGGAGATTGGATGCTGATCGAAAAAGGGGGAGCCAAGGCGAATGCTCCCTTGATCGAGCTGTACAATCTTGCTAGCGATCTGGGGCAGTCCCAAAACGTTGCAGAGAAGGAGGCAGAGCGAGCCAAGGAAATTGCAGCACGACTCAAAACGATTCGCGAAAGCGGCCACAGCCGGTAGACTGACGTTGCTAAGGCGAGCGGCAGGCTTGCAGTATCCCAACCCGAAGCGTAAGCGAGTGACAATTTCGCAGGTCCCTCACTTACGTATCGGATTATGGTTGGTAGTTTTCACATCGCCGCTCGCCTAAGCACGTTAGCAAGAAATTAGCCGTTTGGGCGCTGGCCCCGGTTCCCTAAGTGCTCAGTACTGACGCTAGCCCAGATTATCCACCGTACGAGTGGACAACCTTGGCTAGCGCCAAACGGCTAATGACTAAACCGTGCGACTCTTGGCGTCTGGGGCTGTTTCTACGACTGGGACCATTTTCGCGGCAGGTTCCGTCGGCTTAAGAATTGCTGCATCCAGTTCGATTTCGCGGCCCATGCTTTCGTGCTCGATGGAATGCTGCAGGTACTGCACGGCTTCATCAATCGTGTCGGCTTGCATCAGCAGGAATTCGCCTTTCCGAATCAGCTTCAGTGCACGATCCACCGCGTTTTGCCACCCTTGCATTTCGTGAATTTCTTTCACGCGTTTGCCCCCATCCATCCCTTGTTTAAACAGGGACATGATTTCGCCAGGCTGACGCCCACGAAGATACTGATCTTCGTAGAGGATAATGCGATCAAAATGGTCTGCCAAGATTTGTCCCTGGCGAATCATATCGACATCCCGGCGATCACCTGCGGCCGAATAGATTACGGTTCGACTAGGGTGTGGGAATTGATTCAGTGTTTCGGCGATGGCCAATAGAGACGATTGGTTGTGACCGTAGTCCACCACCACCGTCGCACCATGGATTTCCATCAGATTGAACCGACCAGGCACTTTGTCCATGTGAGACGAAAACGACTCAAGACCGAGTCGGATCTGTTCGCACGGCATTCCAAGCGCCCAGCAGGCGCCAGCAGCAGCCAGTACGTTCTCGACTTGGAAGCCGATTCGACCATTGTGTGTCAGCGGAATTCTATCCAAGGTCAGCAGTACGAAATCTGTATCCCCTTCGGCTAAAACCACTGAATTGTCGCGGACGAAAGCACCACGGCCACCCTTGGCTCGATGCGCCATCAAAACAGGGTCATTGCCATCGAGTGCAAAGAACACAACGGAGCCTTTGCACTTTTCGGCCATTTCAGCCGTGAGTGGATCGTTGGCCTTCAAAACGCCATAACCATTCTTGTGGACGGCTTCGATGACACAGCGTTTGACTTTGGCAAGCTGTTCGAGGGTTTCAATATCGGCCAGACCAAGATGATCCCCTTCGCCGATGTTCGTGACCACTCCAACATCGCACATGTCGAAGCCGAGTCCCTCACGAAGAATTCCACCGCGGGCTGTCTCTAAAACGGCGGCGTCCACGCTTGGATTCATCAACACCGAACGCGCGCTCTGCGGTCCACTGCAATCGCCCGCATCGATACGGCGACCAGCGATATAGATACCGTCCGTGCATGTCATGCCAACCTTTTTGCCAGTGCAGGCAACAATGTGAGCGATGAGCCGGGTCGTAGTCGTTTTGCCGTTGACGCCAGTAACGCTAACAATGGGTATTCTACCGTTGTTGTTTGACGGATACATCATATCGATGATGGCCTGCCCGACAGGACGTGGGGTACCAGACGAAGGCTCGATATGCATCCGCAAGCCGGGGCCGGCGTTGACTTCCACGATCACTCCGCGTTGTCCTTGGAGTGGTTGTGTGATGTCTTGAGCGACAACATCAACGCCGGCAATATCCAACCCAATAACTCTTGCCGCTTCAACGCATTGGCGAGCGACATCTGGGTGTACTAAGTCAGTAACATCCGCTGCTGTTCCGCCAGTGCTAAGATTGGCGTTGCGACGGATCAATACCTTTTTGTTCAAGGGTGCAATCGTGTCAGGCGTGAGCCCTTGTTCGAGCAACACACCTAGCGCGACCGCGTCGATTTTGATTTTACTAAGAGATGTACTGTGCCCATCGCTACGACGTGGATCCAAGTTGACGACATCGATCAGTTGTTGAACAGTGGATTGACCGTCACCGATTACGTGTGCCGGTTCTCGACGAGCCGCCGCCACCATTTTGCCACCGATCACAAGGACTCGATAGTCATCACCGGGTGCATGGCGTTCGCAAATAATAGAACTGCCTTCTTCGCGAGCGGCAGCATAGGCTGCTTCCACTTGTTCACGATCTTGAAGATTGGTCGCGACTCCACGACCATGATTGCCATATTGAGGTTTTACGACGACAGGTAGGCCAATATCTTCAGCAGCTTCCCAGGCGTCTTCAGCGCTCTCGACCGGACGACCTTCTGGCGTTGGCACGCCGATCGTCTTGAGCAACATGCGGGTCAAATCTTTGTCCTGAGCAATGGACTCAGCGATGGCGCTGGTGCTGTCCGCTTCTGCAGTACAGATACGTCTTTGTAGATGACCGTGTCCAAGTTGAACAAGACTACCTTCACTAAGACGGCGCCAAGGAATGTTGCGCGCTCTAGCGGCTTCGACAATCGCTTTGGTGCTCGGTCCAAGACAGACTTCGTAGCCAAATTCTTTAAGCTTCTCGACTTCCGCACGCACATCGAAGGGCGTGTCATTGACCGCTGCTAATATGAGCTCGAACGCCTTTTCTATGCAAGCTAGTCCGAGCTTTTCTTCTTTGAAGGAGATTGCAACTTTGTAAATCCCGTCGGTGTTGGTCTCACGAGCCCGACCGTAGCCGACCGGAGTTCCAGCCAAGGATTGCAATTCGAGCGAAACATGTTCGAGAATGTGGGCCATGTACGTCCCACGGCGCAATCGAACGAAAAAACCACCGCGCTCGCCGACACTGCAGCGGTGTTCGACCATCGATGGCAGCCATGCCATAAGTCGTTCATTGAACCCCGGAATCATTTCCGAAGAAGTATCTTTGAGTTCTTCTAGGTCTACCCAAGCTTCGAGCACTGGGAAGTTCGCCCAGACGTTCGGACCTCGGAGTTTATTTACCTTGAGAATCTGCATGACTTCCTCTGTTTACCTTGGTTGTTATTTGGAGAGAACCTTAGCTAGCACTCTATTGTGTTCGGAATGAGCTGCTGGCGATATATCCAGCAACTTCATTTTCCTCGCGTACGATTAGCTTGACTGATCCACGTTGGGTTCAAGCTCAGGCGTTAGCTGTTAGTTTTAAATGACGTTGCAAACAGCGGGCCAAGGGCATTCTGTTTGGTATTGCGTTGCATTTCCACTGGAAAAATCGTGAAAGGCCTATCGGACCGATTTTTTTGTCTCAACACATCTGACATCCTTTCGACTGCAGTACCAGGTCACAATGATGGCAATTTGGTTGGACTAGGTGCTCCAAGACCCATTTCGTATCTTGATCCCGGGATTATCGGATTGTGCAAACGGTTTTGTCGTCACAGCCCGAAAACTTCGTCCAACGATAATTGAGTTTGTAGAAAAAGCAGCATTTTTTTGGCGATGTTGTTGGTGGTTGAATTCGAGGCAGGAGGAATTTCGGCGAAAACGCTCGGTTGGACTTGTCCGATGCCACTAGTCAACATTAAACTCAGAGTCCCAAATTCAACGACACGCGGCTGATACAATTTGCCAAAGTGGCGGAATCGGCAGACGCGCTGGACTCAAAATCCAGTGTCCTTAACAGACGTGTGGGTTCGATTCCCACCTTTGGTACTGCCCAAATGTTGTTTGATTTATGGGTTTTTTTCCTGTTAATAGCATTTCACTCAGTTTGCAAGACGACTTCCGACCGTATGCCAACCATCAATCAATTGGTTCGAAAAAACCGCGTTGTTCAACGCAAAGCGACCAAAAGCCCAGTACTTGAGCAATGCCCGCAAAAGCAAGGGGTTTGCTTGCTGGTCCGAACCATGACTCCGAAGAAGCCCAATTCGGCCCTTCGAAAGATCACTCGAGTTCGGTTGAGCAACGGCAAAGAAGTCACCGTGTACATCCCAGGTGAAGGTCACAATTTGCAAGAGCACTCGATCGTGCTTGTGCGCGGTGGTCGTGTTCGCGATTTGCCAGGTGTGCGTTATCAAGTTGTTCGCGGAAGCCGGGATACACTCGGAGTTGTCGGCCGCAAGCAATCTCGCAGTCGTTACGGCGCGAAGAAGGCTTAGTTTCTTCCTCATATCTCCAGCTTTTTTGTAGATTAGTTTCGAATTTTATGGGCAAAATCACCGCTTCTCGCACCAGTCTGCGACCTGACCCTCGGTTCAACTCCTTGTTGGCTTCCAAGTTCATCAACTGCTTGATGCACGACGGCAAAAAGACAACGGCTCAAGGCGTTTTCTACAGCGCTCTCGATGAGATCGCCGAGAAAATCAAGGATCGACCATCCATTGAGGTTTTCGAACAAGCGATCGAAAACGTTAAGCCGTACATCGAAGTTCGCTCCAAGCGAGTCGGTGGTGCCTCTTATCAAGTTCCAATGCAAGTCAATAAGAATCGCCAACAGAGCTTGGCATTCCGGTGGGTCTTGACTGCCGTACGGGACAAAAAAGGCCGAGCCACTCACCAGAAGTTGGCTGACGAACTCATGGCGGCCTACCGCAAAGAAGGTACTGCCATTACCAAGCGAGAAAACACCCACCGCATGGCGGACGCCAACAAGGCTTTCGCTCACTTCGCCTGGTAACAAGCCTTGCTTGTTTTTTTCCAAACAAAAAAGTCCGCTCGGAAACGAGCGGACTTTTTTTATTGTCGCCTTTCGCTCCGCGAAAGTGTGCTTCATTTGCCCACTCTAACGATTGTTCAGGTTGAGTGGGAGCTTGTCGCCCCTCAACCTTGTTTTGGCGTCCTATCTAGTCGCAGGCGACGTGGCACACTTCGCCCTGCCTCGGCCGCCTAAAGCGTCCGAGGCAGGAGCGGTGTGCTCGAATTTAACCCTTAGGACGCCAAAACGGAGTCCGTCGGAGAAAAGCTCCGAGCGGACAAAGAATGCTCAGCCTCGAACCATGTGTTGACACGTGCAATCGTTTTTTGTTATTTCATCAAACTTGTGTCACGACTCTTTTTCTTTGCATAGTCCTCGCCGCAGGTGCAACACCCATGCTAACTCTCTCCCCTACTGTCGCGGTCAATCCATCGAAATCGGAACGCAATCAGCGCATTCTCCGAACACTAAAGAAAGCGCTCAAGCGTATCGTCCCGCTTGCGCTGGCACTGTACTTCATCCCTTGGTTGTTTTTCTGCTATGTCGCGCTGGGATTGATCGATTTCTCTCGCAATAGCCAGAGAACTTTCCGAACGCTGGATCGGTATTTTGCGGGCAACGGCGTTTTTACGTGGTTGCTCTCGCCGTTCAACCTTTTGATGGATGTGTTTTGTTTGCCCTACTGGAACCGTGGGATCTACCGCTTGCAGGACTTGCCCCCTGCTTACCAATCGGAGATCCAAACACTGATCGACGCTGCCTCCAATCGCAATTTGGTCGGGCTACTAGAATCCAAGATGCAGGAAAAAAAGCGAGGTATGATTTTCTTCAAGTGGTACGGCAAGAATATTCCTGGGTCGGTAGACATGCCTGAGTACCATCAGCCATTCCAATACATTCGCACCATTGGTGTCTCGATTTTCAACAAAAAGCAATCGACTGGAGAGCACTTTGGTCCGTTGCGAGTGACGCTGAGAGTTCTCTACAACATCAACGACATCGACAACAAAAACGTCTATATTCGCGTAGGCAACCAGACGCATTTTTGGAAAGAAAATAAGCTGTTCATTTTCGACGATACACTTCAGCATCAATCGTGCAATGAATCCGATGCCATGCGTTATTGTCTATTCGTAGATATGCTGCGACCATCACCGTGGCCAGGGCTCATGAGCGGCGTATTGACCGGCATTCGTCTAATGATGGCGCCAGTAAGAGCCATCTTTTACAAGCATTGGACCGTGATCAAGTAAGCCGAGGATCAAGTACGTCGAGATGCGTGTTCATTCCAAGGGTTTGACTGCGGACGCTTGATCGATCTGGGAAAGAGCCCATTCGGCGGCGTGCGCCAGTGGGCTTGGCAATTGCTCCCTGTAGCGAACAATCACTTCGCGGCTCTCGGGGTTTGCCATTTCGCCTAGGGCCAAGTTGCAGGCGAATCGCACGAGAAAATCTTCTGGGTTGACCGGCGCAATATCGCCAATTCGGTCATGGAGTTTTTCGCGAAGTGCCTCATTGTCTTTACCCTTGTTCAGCTTGCCTAACGACCAAATTGCGGATGCTCGACTGACATTCCCGAATTGATGGCCTGACTTGGGAATGTATTTCATAAGCATCTGGCTCGCAGGCTCATAATGATTCTTACCAAATGCTTCGTGGAGGTAACTCAAGCCAATCCGGTCCGTCAGCGAGATTTTGGAAACGTTGGTCATCGAATTTAGTTCCGCCGTCATGCGTTCTGCATACCCCAACATGCCCGCAAGGACTTCGGGTTCGTTCCCAATTTCCTTTAGCGCCCAACCGGCGATCAAATTCACTTCCGGGCGAGGATGCTCCAGCAATCGAAGAAAGGCCTTGCAATGACTTCGGTCCTCAAGCCCAACTGCGACCACGATGGCTTTTTCGATCCCAGTCCATTCCGCTGCGTTCAAATGCGAAACGACACTTTCATCCACTCGTGCCCGATGTCCTTGCGTGGCTTTTTCGAGCAAGTGCTTTGCGACCAGAGATCGCACTCCAGGGTTTCGATCCTTTAGCAAAGCTCCTTGAATTTCCAGGCATTCATCGTCGGAAAGTTGTTGCAAAAACTGAAGGGCCAGCGTTTGTAGGCCGGGATCCGAATGCGCGGTCATCGGCCTAGCAAACTCTCTCGCAACCTCAGGAAAACCCTGAGACACCGATCGGTAGACGACCAATTGCGCGCTCGCAGGACCTTCGGTAAGAATACGCCGCATCTGGGTCGCAGTTTGTTCTCCAGAATGAAGCTTAATCAACTGGGATGCGATGAGGTATCGCTGGTCCAAGTCCGATTCCATGACCTGCTGTGCAAACGCGTTTAGTCCCTTCGTAACCAGCTCCCCTAACGCGCATGCGGCGAGGTGCTTGTTCGCAACGGATGTGTGGCTCGCGAGAATCACGGCCTGCAGAGCCAATCGATCGTCCGCGTTTCCAACCACTGCGAGCCCTTCCAACGCGGTCGCCAATTCGGTTGGCTTGGCCTTTGGGTCACCGAGCCGTTGTCGCCATTCTGTTAGGGCTATCGGGCTCTTCCATTCGACGAGTTTTCTTTCCACCGCCGGAAGCAAGGTTGCGTCGGATTTGGCGAGCGACCAAAGCACGTCTGCGTGAGATCCATCACCCAGCGATAGCGTAGCTGCGACCATGGCCCGTTTGACCAGCAAATTCTCTTCGCCGGACTTAAGACCCGCGATGAGTAATTCCAACGCCCGCTCACGCTGTCGGAATTTAGGATTGTTATGCTCCAGGCTGATGCTTTGAGCGACTTGCAATCGATCCTTAGTCAAACGGGACTTTAACAACTCGATATCGAAGAGAATGGAGCGGGTGGATCTCGTTGGGTCCCATATGTTACCGAGAGGTGGATCAACCTCCCATTGATGTTGCAATTCAAGAGTCTGCTGCCCAAACACAAAACTAGACGTTGCGCTGAACAGGATGAAAAAAAGGCCGCTTGCTTTTCGCAACATAAGTCACTTTCAGTTTGGGCGGGTCATTCGCCAAATTCGCAGGCTGAGAATCGTAATGCAAACAAGGGAAATTGTAGCACCAATGTACCAACTTTCAGGCGTCAATCGGTAAGACTCAAACCCTGGAGTCTTCATCTCAGCCAAAGCCCCAGCAGCGGGATTCAAAAGCAAAGCCCGCTCCACCAGAAGCGGTCCAAATGGCTTGCCTCGAGCAACCCATATTAATAGCGTACCGGCAAATAGGGATAGCAAGACCGCGTAACTGGTCGCTGTCGCAACCGCCGTGGTCCGACAAAAAGCACTGATGCAGGCGCTCATCGTTGTGACCATGAAGACGGCAACCACCAGCGAAATCACTACGTTTCCGACTTGCCCACTCATCGCTGGCTGAATGTACCCCATGACAAGGTACCCTGGGAGTGTCGCCAGCAACATCAGCAATAACGTCCAGATCGTGCTCATCAATTTACCGATCAGTATTCGGAGTGGCGAGATCGGCGATGCTCGCAACAAATCCCAACCGCCGCTCTCCACTTCACTCGCGATGAGATTGGCCCCAAGGCATGGGCCAAGCAAGAGCAACAATGCAACTTGCAATAACACCATGGTCGGAGCGATGCGTTCGACTCCCCAGCTCACCGTGCCCGTCGCTGCCACGACCGTTAGCAGCAACGAAAAAATACCGCTGACTGCGACCAAGCGAATGAGCCAGTGCAAACGCCCGAATTTTCTGGTGCGAAACTCCTTGACCATCACCGGATTGAGCCACCATGGGATGCTCCCTTTGGTCCGCTGAGGATCGACTAAGTACGACACTCGCCGGACCCAGCCCTCAAAGGGTTTTTTTGCGACGGTCCGTCCGACCACTTTGCCGGTTGGCCGCGCCCGTTCTAACAACCGCGGGTCCAATCGCATCAAGGTAATTACGGCGAGAATGATCGTAATGACACAACTGACGGCCAGAAACTCGGGCCACCGAGCCGAGATACCAATCTCTGAGGCTTGCGCTTGTGAACCAGTGATGCTTTGCAACGCGGAAATCGGCGAAATCGCTGTTGTCCAATGAGCGATCAAAGACCTTATGCCCGACAATTTGCCAACAAAGACGGTTGGTCCTATTGAGAGAACGGCCAGCGCCAAAACTGCCGCATAGGTCCATCGCAAACTCGCATCCGTAGAGTTGACCAGAGCGCTGACCCACAGGCCTACCGCCGTGTACTGCACGGCCATGCCAAAAAGCACCAGCAATAAAGGACCGATGTGATCCACCAGCGAAATCCCTCCCATCGCATAACAAGCAGCCAGTGCTGGCAGACTCACCGAAAAGATGATCAGCGCTAAGAACACGTTGCCTGCGAACTTGCCAAGGTAAATCTGCAATGGGGTCGTTGGTGAATTCAAAAGGAGCGCGAGCGTGCCTCTCCGACGTTCACTTACCAGGGCGGTCGCCGGAAACGAGGGAATCAGCATCATCAGCGCTGTCGCGAGCGCAAAGGCAACCGGCCGAAACACCTGCAGGGATCCTTGGTTGATGAGATCGATCGAGGCATCGGAAGGCCAACGTAACAACACCAAAAGCGACGAGAGGATGGCCACGGACAAGATGGCCAAAAACGTTTTGCGACTGCGCAGTCGCGAGAACAGCTCTCGTCGAAGGATTGGATTCTCTAGCAACAGAATGGACTTCACGGAATGGACCAAGGCGAGTGATGAGGCGGAGACGGTACAACGATCTAATGGACAACAAGGCCAGCGTTCGCGTCGACCTGATTTGTGGTTTTCGATGGACTATCCTCAGAAGCAATCGATAGGAACGCATCTTCCAGATCGCTCGTAACTTCTCGGAACTGCGATACGGTGATGTTTTCCCCAACGAGTTCTTGCAATAACTGCGACAGTTCCAATTCGGAACGTACGGTAGGGAATCGCAAAACTCGCTCCGGTCGAGAGAGCGATATAGGCTCCGACGCACGCAATGTTTTACCCAAAATCTCCGCTGCTCGATCCAATTGTTCTGGGTTAGCCAGGTGCACTTCATAACTGCGTAGTGGGCACAAACTCCGCATGACTTCATCGAGTGGACCAAACGCTCGAACCTTACCACCACCAACAATCGCCACGGTGTCACAAATACGGGCTAGTTCTGGCAATATATGGCTCGTAACAATAAGCGTTTTGCCTTCGCTCGCCAAACGCAGCAGCAATTGCCGCATGTCGATTCTGGCTTTGGGGTCAAGTCCGTTTGCGGGCTCATCCAGAATGAGGACCTCTGGGTTGTGCAAGAGAGTCCGTGCAATCCCAACGCGTTGTTGCATACCATGGCTCAGCGATTCTACGAATTTGTCTTGCATGTAAGTGGTATCGGTTAGCTCCATGACCTCTGCAATACGTTTGCGGCGAGCACGTCGGTGCATCCCGAAAATTGCGCCGAAGAAGTCAAGGTACTCATGCACACGCATGTTGTCGTACGATCCGAAGCGATCGGGCATATAGCCGACCAATCGCTTGATCTTAGAGGCGTTTTCGCTGCAATTCACCCCTGCGATGTAGGCCTCGCCGGAAGTGGGGCGAGAAAGCCCGACCAAAATCTTGATCGTCGTGGTCTTGCCTGCACCGTTCGGACCAATAAAACCCAATATTTGCCCACGATCCACGTGGATCGACAATGCGTCGAGTGCCACGAAGTCGCCATAGCGCTTGGTTAAGCATTTGGTTTCAACGACATGATCGTGCATGGCTTTTGAGTTCTATTTCTGGCTGGGGATAGCTAGGTTGTTGCGAGGAAGCGTTCGGCCCGATACCGACAACCGCAAATGTTTGATTCGCCAACTGATGAAGTTGTCCTGGGATTCGCTAGCGAAGCCTTCAACATTGACGACTTCAATTCTCAAATCCAGTCGTCCGTCCGTAAGATCCTTCAAAACGCGAGGATCATCAATGGTTCCCCGCCATGGGATCGAAGGGCTATCCAGGGCGACAAGTTCGACAGGCGATGCGTCAGCGGACCAGACCAGCTTCACCTTCCGTTTCGGCGCTACGATATCCCAATCCACCTGAATTTCGGTTGCTTCCAAGGGCACTACTTCGGGAGGAAGTACAAACGATAAATTTGCTTTCATCTCCAAAGCCATGTCGTCTCCCCAACGACCCGTGCGATAGTTGTACATGGCGCTGACTCCCGTGTTTTCGGACTGTGGCTCAATGTGGACGAGCGAATGAGGGATCAGTACTTGCGAACCAACCTCGGGCGTCGCCAACTGAATCGGAACGGATACCAAGGCGGCCCCCCTACGTTCCAAGTTAAAATTCCAAGTGGGCGCCTGCGGCCACAATTTGGTCCAAAAATACAATGTTCGTGAGGGAAGACTGCGACGCAGGTCAGACGGAGAAAAAAGCTGGCTGTATAAGACTGCTCTTCGTCCTTGTTCGTCACTGACCATCGAAGCTGAGGTCCATCGATTCCCTTCGGCAGTCCATTCGCCATCGACCAACAGGCGTCGGTTCTGGTCCGTCAAATTACCCAAACAGGGCGAACCGGGCGTGAAATTGACTACGACGTCTTCTGGCGGCGACGGCAATCCTTGCGGCAGTTCTATTTCCAGTCCCTTGGATGTCAAGTTCGCGGGAGCGGAAAAAGATTCGCGATTCAACGCAACTTCGGTACTATAGCGCCAAGTTCCAGGAGGCCAATCGGTGTTGCTCATTTCCCATTTCTGAAAATCGTTTGTGGAAAAGCGTCGAATACCGCTCTCTAGATTCTCGGAGGGGACTGCAAAACCTTCGGACTCTCCGACCAACGCCATGGACCGACTGGCGGGTAGGTAGACAGCCGCTTTGCTTCTCATTCTCCCGCCTCCATCCGGCCAGAACTGAACAATCTGCAGTTCTGTAGACATGGATGGAATATCATTCCTCGACCATATTGCTGCAACAAAGAGCGGAATGGACGCGGCCAACGCCAAGAGTGGGGCAAGTAATCCGATATTTTTCAAATCGCCCAGAAAAGCGATCCAAGTACCTATGCTCGCCAGAAAAACACAGAATCCAATCAATGCAACTCCGACCCATTTGCGCGACAAGACCGGCGTCCCAATCAACTCGAGTGGATAAGTCGTTTCGATCGCTTCGAGCGGTTCCGGACGCAATTCGGACATCAATCCGCTGGTGAGTGTGGCCGCCCAAAGCGGCACCGTGTAATCAGCTCTATACAAAGGATCATCCGATCTATGAAACGTTCGCAGTTTAAGCCATGCGCTGCTCTCAAGAGTCGTCAGTATCAATACCCCTTCTCCCACCTTCATGCTGATCGCAGCGGGCCATCCGTCGATGGAATGGGTTACTTTCCCGCCCTGCTGCAAGACTCGTTTCATTCGCATCGGCTCGTCACGGTCCGTCGTCCGGTCTTCTAAACTAAAGGATATCGAAGATCGAACGTCCATGACAAAATGATTTAGCTCGACCGTGTCGACGGTTTCGCACTGCTGACCATCCGTCAAGAGGTCTCGAACAAGTTTTGTGTCGACCTCGTCCAGTAAAACCAAAATGCAGCCGCCGCGTTGCAAGAAAAGTTTCAACGTCGTCAACACGGAGGCATTCTTCAGTGTTTCCGCGTTTCCAATCACCAACGAGTCAACGCCCTGCCAGTCCAGGGCGGTTAAAGGAATGGGTTCGCTATCGAGATTGATGCAACGCCGGGAGAACCCCGCATCCACTCGAGTTGCCAAAACAAGTTCGTAGGGTGCTGAGGAATCCTTTTGAGGCCAACGCCAGTAAGGAGCACTCGGCGGATCCAACTCCAACACGATCACCGTTGCCAAATGTTCAACATCCACCGGAAGGGTCAACGTCTGCGAAATCGGCTCATCGCCTTTTTGCAACAGGATCTCCCGACCGTTCTCAATCGCGTTCAGATTCACAACGGCGGTAACGGTCGGGTTTGTCAAATTGCGTGAAATTCGAATTTGCAAATCAAAGGCTTTTTCTTCCCAAGCCCCCAATTCTATTTGCCGACGATGCTCCTCACCCGTTTGCCCAACCAGCTTGCCAACCAACTCTCCAGCTGCGGGTTTGTCGCTATGATTGCGAATCAATGCCCGCAACGCGAACACACCTCCCGATTCAATTCGGGTCATCGGAGTTCTTGCCAAGCTAACTAACGCCAGACCTCCCTGCGCTCGCGACTCAGCTTTGGGCGAAACCGATTGCTCCATTGCCAAAGATTCCAAACAGACGCCGAGCACTATCAAACAACAGGACAGATACCCTTGAATGTTTGCGACCATAAGCATGAGTGGCGGAGGACATGGGAAGGAGGGAGATATCAGGTTGCCCCCTGGTGGTGGACCAAGCAGGTGGATAACCAAGGGTTGTTTAGTCTACCAGAAACGCTAGTGTCCGTCGAGCAAACGCAAGCTTAGGCGAGCGGCGATGTGAAAACTACCAATCATAACCCGATACGTAATTGAGGGACCTGCGAAATTGCCCCTCGCTCACGCTTCGGGTTGGGATACTCCAATCTGCCGCTCGCCTTACTCGCCAAGACGACCTGATTTCGTTAAATTAACTCCCTTTCCACCGGCTCAAGGTCAATTCCATGTTCAACATCCCTCCCGTCCTAACCAAACGAACCATCAAGGGTATTTCCGCGGTTCTGCTAACATGGAAACCGAGCGGTCAAATGGATCTCGACTCCTACCAACGCGGGCTGCTGCGGACGTGGAAATCTGGATTGACCCCAGCCATCAACATGGACACGGGCTATGCAAATCTTTTGAGCCCGCAACAGCGAACCGAAGTCTTATTGCTAGTAGCACAGTTGGCCGCGGGCAGGCCATTCGTGGCTGGAGCGTTTGTCGAGGACCTGCCAGGCGATGTGGTGCGAAACTACATCGATCAATGTGTTGCGATTCAGGAATCGGGGGGAACCCCAATACTCTTCCAGTCAACCCACTTGACGCGGTTACCAAAGGACAAGTTGGTGGACGCTTATCGAAAAGTTGCCAAGGAATGCGATGAGCTTCTCGGTTTTGAATTAGGCAAGATGTTTGCGCCCTTCGGCGAAATATATGATTTGGATACCTTTCGTGAACTGCTTTCGATTCCAACGCTGACGGGTATCAAGCATTCGTCCTTGTCTCGTGAACAAGAGTGGCAGCGACTAGCCATCAAGAATCAGGAGCGACCCGAGTTTCGAGTTTACACTGGGAATGATCTTGCGATCGACATGGTCCAGTGGGGCAGTGACTACCTCTTGGGACTTTCGGCCTTCTATCCCGAAGCGTTCGCTCTGCGAGATGAGTATTGGGCGTCGGGCGATGCGAGATTTTATGAATTGAATGATTGGTTGCAGTATTTGGGCTTCATCGCGTTTCGCGATCCCGTTCCCGCCTACAAGCACAATTGCGCTATGTTTTTGAAACAACGAGGAGTGATCGAGCACGCTTCGTTACCAACCGGCGCCTTGTCGAGGCCCGACAGCGATTACGCCCTGTTGGCGTTGGTTCAAAAACACCTCGACGCCTTGGTCTCATGAGCACGTTCGAACACATTCGCCACAAGCCTCCCACTCCACTGGCTGCCCCTAGAGAGCTGTTGTTGGTATTGGCACCGATGCGAAGCAACGTCAACCTTAGCCGCATCGTTCGACTCGCGGGTTGCGCCGGAATCACCCGCATCATCCAGTGCGGGCAAGGCAAGGTCGATCGCGAAATTGCGAGGGATGCCATGGACGTCGTCGAAATAACGCTGCGTCGATCGCTACCACCCGTGTTAGAACAACTGCGGGAAGATGGATACGCGCGGGTAGGTTTGGAGCAAACCACCAACTCCGTTTGTCTGTATGAATTTGCGTTTCCGAGCAAAACGGCGCTGGTCATCGGGGCCGAACGAGAAGGGCTGGATCAGCAAGAGCTTGACCGATTGGACCACGTCGTAGAAATCCCTGTCTATGGGCAACCGTATAGTTACAACGTAGCGACCGCCACCACCATGGCCGTCTATGAATACTGCCGACAGTATCGAACATAAAACGGCGAGGGACTTCTATTCTGAGAAACGGTTCCTCGAAACGAGAACCATAAAGATGTCATGCAACGAGAAGTATCAAAGTTTTGAATTTTGCATCTTTTTGAAAGACACGAAATCTTTCAATTTCAACGCTTCTTCGTACAAAAAGTATTTTCCCAACGCTTGTTTGGCGGTTTCTCGCTGCTTTTTGGTTAGCACCTCAAGTAGTTCGATCTCCGCGGATGACATAACTTCCAAAAGCTCCTGCTGAACGCGATCTTCCATCTCTTTTTCTTTTTCCAAAACTGCAATTCTTTGGCTGTCGTTGATCTCCACGCCTTCGCCTAGCCGTCCTTCAGTCAATGCACGCGACAAGCCTAGGCACGCAACTTCCACACGCCGCGCAAGCTGTTTTAGACGGACCGTCTGATCAGGTGTCATCATAGCACCAATTGTCTTTCCGTTTTCTTCTCTCAAAACCTGCATCGCATGGGTTGAGTTTTCGCCTCGACGCGCGTATTCGCGGACGATTGCCGAATACTCAATTACCATTGTGTTAAGGACCTTCAAAGTAGTGTCACGAAAGTCCAGTTCGCACCTTACTCCTTCGCTTCGCAGGAAATTGAATAACTCGGCAGGTTTATCTATGTTTGGACCAATGGTTAACTTTCCGTCTAACGCAGACTTTTCTAGGCCCACCACCGGAATATCGAAGTGTATCATGCCGTGACGTGTATCGAGAGGCTTAACAAGCAAGGTTTTTTCAACAAGTCTTTTCAGTGAATAGTGATCGTCAAACAGAAAATGCGAGCCAATAAGTCTTTTTGCTGCAACTCTTTGGTCCTCTTGCAGTTGCATCAGTAATTCATCCTCCGCTTTGGCGACGACATCGTTGAGGCCTTGTTTCCGGCTAAGCTCAATCGCAGTACCCTTAGCGATTAATCCGGCCTTTTGGTTTTCGTTTATTCCAATGCGTTCGCCGAATCGTCCCTCGGTTAGGGCAGCAGGTAAACCAAGTACAGTTATTTCAGCACGCAGAGCAATTTGCTGTAGCCTTCGTGACTGCTCTGAAGTAATTACAGCCTCCATTGCATTAATGTTCCTCTGTCGAAAGATAGGATAAGGATCGCCTGCCGTATCCTGACGAAGTAGCTGTTGAATTATCAGTGGTTCATCATCAAACATTTTACATACAAGCTTCGACTGCGAGTCGTCAAGCGCAAGTTCTTTTCGAACTCCTGCGCTGCGAAGCATGTTGAACATCTGACTACCGTCTTCCCTATTCGGGCCAATCGATATTTTCCCCCCGTGTGTTGTAAGCCCGTCAAGCGGACCGTCGTATTTGAGTATCAAAGATCGAGTTGGCTGCTGGGACAAACATAACCGAAAATCCCCTACCAAAACGATAAATATTACTACACTCACAAAACGATGAATATCCATAGGTCATTCTCGGTAGCCGGCTACATTCCTTGAGTGAAATCATACGAGTCAGTGGTCATGAGATGCCATGTCGCATCGAAATAGCTGCCCCAGAGTACGGCGGTGTGGAAACTACCCAATGTCGTCATTCCTTCAATAAAATCTGGATCATAATCGTGTTCATCGTTCGCAGATACAACCATTTCGTATCTGAACGCTGTACAAATTCCGTTATCATTTTTGTCCAATAAAGCGATATCGGCTCTCATCGACCTTGCGAGATTCGAGCCATTCGCAAACGAAACTTGGTGTAAAAGACCAATTGAATCTCCAGGAGTATAATAGGAACCGACTACGCCATTTACCTTAGTGACCGGAACACCGAAGGTGATGACCATCGTCGCTTGCGTTACTTGCGATAGTAGGAGCAGAAGCAAGATTGATTGCCCGTAAATTTTCATGTTTTCCTCTTGAGTTTGTAGGGATTTGGCATGTGTTCGGCGACTAGACGAAAGAGAACTCTCTACCCGTATCAATCAAGAAAAAGTCCGATTCCGCCAAAAAATCGCAGAAAAATTGCAATACAATTCAGTTACTCTTGTGATTCGAATTTGTTGCTTTGTTGCTTTGTTGCTTTGTTGCTTTGTTGCTTTGTTGCTTTGTTGCTTGGTTCTTGGACCTTGGACCTTGGACCTTGGTTCTTTTGCGAATATTGAGATGGATCAATGCTATCTCTAAAATATCGTTGCGGATGCGACGGACGGAACTCGACGTAGTTTTCATTTCATTCGCAATGTCGGCAATCGTCGTCGGAACGTCTCGCGTTAGCAGTTTAGCCAATCGTTTTTGGTCTTCATTCAATGAGTTCCAGACGTACTGCAACGACTCGTTGAACTCGGCAGGAGAGTCCGTTCGGCATTCGTATCCATGGAACAACATTTCGTTAGCACCTTCATCACCAAGAGATTTCAGCAGTACGGATCTTTTCTTGCTTCTCGAATTCTTGATCGCGTTCACGATTTTGCGATCTGCGATCGTACTGCACAACGCGATCATGTCTCGAACGGTCCAACCAGGATTGAGAGTTCGGAGATAGGCGTCTGCTTCATAGACGATGTCGACCGCTATTTGCCTCCGATCATAGCTATCGCGATTGTCCCATAACAATTTGCGAGCGATCCAATTCTCAACTCGGTCAATGAACCCGATGATCAAGTCGTCCTCCCAGATTTTCTCGTCGTTCGCTGCAGGCTGGTCGAAAAGTTTTTCGACCGACGAACTCAATTCGTTTCGTCTGTTTTCGCGTGCCATGTTCGTGACTTGCCTTTCCAGGTGGAATTCCGGCACACCAATTCGAGATCGAATTGCGATCTTGATTGTTTCTACAGTAAATAAATCAACACGGCCAGCGCTTTTGACGGAAAACGCAAAGACTTAAGGGCAAACTGATGATTATCTACTGTTCAAGGATCTTCGCACCAAACACCTCGACGCATTGGTTTCATGAGCTATTTCGAACACATTCGCCACAAGCCTCCCACTCAACTGCCTGCCCCTAGAGAGCTGTTGTTGGTGTTGGCACCGATGCGATGCAACGTCAAACTTAGCCGCAGTATGAATTTGCGTTCCCGAGCAAAACGGCGCTGGTCATCGGGGCCGAATGAGAAGGGCTGGATCAGCAGGAATTGGACCGCTTGGACCACGTCGTAGAAATCCCAGTCTATGGGCTCGTACAGTTACAACGTTGCGACCGCCACCACCATGGCCGTCTATGAATACTGCCGACAGTATCGAGCATAAAAGGGCGGCATTAACGCTGAGCGGATTGACTGGAAGATTCTTGCGCAGAGCCCCAATCGGGTTTAAGGGTGGAAGCGTAATTTGACAGCGGAATTGCAATAACGGGCGTTGTCTACTATCATTGCAGTTAAGGAAACGCTTGCCCCGCTTCGGGGTACCGGCGTCCTTGTTGCCTTTTGGCAATCCCTCCAGCCCAACCTTCCATGTGCCTTTCCCCTCGCCACTTGTTCGCCAAGCGATGTCCCCTTTGGGTCTTGGGGTGGTTCGCTTTCCATGCTTTAGCGTGCGTTGGATCGGAGCCCGTTATCACCAACGCGGTTTCGAATACCGCTTTAAAATTCGAACTGGATATTCAGCCTATCCTTACCGCTCGAGGTTGCAATTCGGGGCCATGTCATGGTAAGGCGCGCGGTCAAAACGGATTCGCCCTTTCGCTTCTCGGCTTCGATGCCAACATGGACTACGAAGCGATCGTCAAGAATTCGCGTGGCCGCCGACTTTCCATCGCGTCTCCCCACGAGAGCTTGCTCCTTAACAAAGCGATCGGCAAAGAACCGCACGGAGGTGGCATTCGCTTTAGTGAAGCCGACGAAGACTATCGATTGCTTCTGAATTGGATACAAGGGGGAGTTGCACGCACAACCGACACGGATCCAAAACTACTGAGCATTGAGATTTCTCCGGAACAGCATTCAATGATCGCGGAACAACAGGAGATGTTGACCGTGACGGCCAAGTACAACGATGGCTCGACTCGGAATGTCACTCACATGTGTGCGTACCAGTCGAACGAACCTGCCATAGTCTCCATTGCGTCCAACGGTCAACTGCAGGCCGGCGCCTTGCCTGGCGAGGCGACCATCATGGCCAGGTACATGGGCAAGATTTCAACCTGGAGCACTGCTGTCCCTCGCCCGGTTCCGGTTCCTAACGAGCAGTACAAGTCATTAAACTCAAACAACTTCATCGACGAACTAGTCTATCGCAAGCTCGCAACCCTCAACATTCTTCCGAGCCAAGCGTGCAACGAGCCCCAATTTTTGCGGCGGCTCTATCTAGATGCCATTGGTAGATTGCCCAAGCCGGAGGAAGTGATCGCTTACCAGCAAGACGTCGATCCAAACAAACGCTCTCGGTGGATCACGTCAGTGCTGAATCAACCCGAGTACGCTGATTTTTGGGCGAACAAATGGGCCGATCTGCTGCGCCCCAATCCGTATCGCGTTGGCATCAAAGCGACCTACAGCCTCGACGCATGGTTGCGGGATGCCTTTCGTAAAAACGTACCTTACGATCAGTTCGTGCGTCAAATCGTTACGGCTCAAGGCAGCACGTGGCGGAACGGCGCAGTCACGGTTTTTCGCGACCGACGTGAACCCGAAGAAATCACCACCATGGTGAGCCAACTCTTCTTGGGTGTTCGCTTGGAATGCGCCAAGTGCCATCAGCATCCATTCGAGGTCTATAGCCAAGCTGATTTTTATGGCATGGCGGCTTACTTTGCAAGAGTCGGATATAAAGGGACCGGGCTTTCGCCTCCCATTTCCGGGGGCGAAGAGATCGTCTTTGCTAAAGCCAAAGGGGAAGTCAAGCACCCGTTGACCAATCAAGTGCTGCCACCAAAACCACTTACAGGCAGTTCTCAAGAATCACCTCCATCGGGTCAAGATCCGCGTGTGAACTTGGCCGATTGGATGCTGTCTATTGATAATCCAACATTTGCCAGAGTGGCGGTCAATCGCATTTGGTCCGAAGTGATGGGGGCCGGGATCGTCGATCCTGTCGACGATTTGCGTGCAACCAATCCACCCAGCAACGCCCCGTTATTATCTGCCCTTGCTAGCCATTTTCGGGAGGTCGGGTTTGATCAAAAGAAACTGTTGCATACGATTTTCATGAGCCAAATTTATGCGATCTCCTCGCAGCCGAACGAGACCAACGCTTCGGACGCACGCAATTTCTCAAGACACTATCGAAGGCGTTTGAAGGCCGAAGTCCTGTCGGACGCGATCTCCGATATCACACTTCAAAGTGAAGACTTTGATGGGATGCCAAAAGGGACTCGCGCTACCCAACTTTGGACCTTTCGAACCAACTCAGAATTGCTCGACGCTTTTGCTCGTCCTGATCCCAATCAAGATCCTCCGTGCGAGCGAGCCATTGGGACTTCGATGACTCAAACGCTCCATCTCATGAATGCGACCCACATCCAGAAGCGAATTGCTGCCGACGGCGGACGATGCGATCAGCTTGCAAAATCCGAAAAGGGGTCAGGAGTCATTGTTTCCGAACTGTATTCAGCTATCTTCAATCGACAGCCCGATGAAGTGGAACTTAGCTCGCTTGAGGCCGAATTTGCAAAACCCGGTGCGGATCGTCGCCGACTGGTAGAAGACATCATGTGGTCCATGCTCAATTCACCCGAGTTCCTTTATTTAGACTAGTTGTAAGGGGGGTAACCATGCATCGAAGAACGTATTTGCAACTGGGCCTGGCGGGACTCGCAGGTGGCAATTTCCTCGATCTGCTTGCGATGCGGCGAGCCGCGGCCAGCGATACGACGTCTGGAGCCAAACCGAAGAGCAATTGTATTCTGATTTGGATGGACGGTGGTCCAACCCATTTCGAAACGTTCGATCCGAAACCGGAAGCGCCGGCGGAGATCCGCGGTGAGTTTCGGCCTATCGAAACCAACGTGTCCGGCATACGCATTTGCGAATACTTACCCAAGCTTGCGAAGATCGCGGATAAATACGCGATCATTCGATCGGTGTGTCACAATCAAGCCAATCATGGTGCTGGCAACCACTACATGATGACCGGTGCGCCGCCGCGCATCCCTGTAGGATGCGGTGCGTTTGTGAGCTTCCATCCAAGCCTTGGCTCGGTAGCTGCCATGGAACGACCGGCGCCACACGGCATGCCAGGCTACTTTACGATGCCTAGCATGTCCCGATCCGGCGGCCCGAATTTTTTAGGTGCAAAGTACGCGCCCTTCGTCGTTGGAAATGATCCGAACGGCGAGCAGTTTCGGGTTCGCGATGTGGAGATGCCAAAGGAGCTACTGAGTGACCGTTTTGGAAAACGGCAGGACCTGCGTAAACTGGTGGATCGACTACCCAGGTATGGTGACCCTCAAGTAAGCGATCCTGTAAGCGCTTACGATGAAAACTATCAACAGGGTTATGATTTGGTGATGACGCCGGAGGCGCAAAAGGCATTCGATATCCACAGTGAACCAGCTGAGTTGCGAGAAGCCTATGGTCGC